>NVWG01000152.1 GCA_002746185.1 Candidatus Hydrogenedentota bacterium | reverse complement strand
TTGGACGTTATCCACTATGGATTTCCAAACTCCAATGGAGTGCTATCTTAGCAACTCCGCCGGAGCCGACCTTCTCATCTTATCTCCTGACCCAGGCACGGTGTCGACCCGGAACGGGTCTCCCTACTATCCTCATCACCAATCGAGTTGGGTGATGGGTGTGTCTCCGCCGTATTCGATTCCTTCCTCGTAGTAGGCGGCTGATGAATATCGCCAATGGTCGGGATATTGTACTAATCCCTTCCGCATTGGGTTGGCATGGAGGTAGTTGAATTTCTGTTGCCAGAACTTCTGGGAATCTATGGCGATGGGGTGGTAGGTGTCCTGCCAGAATTGTCGGTTGCGATCATGGCGGGCTGCTTTCTTCATGGATTCGCCAAAGGCTTCTGGCATGTGTTGGCTGCAGTAATCGGCTAGGGCGCATCCCGTGTGCTTTCGGAATGCGTCTAGGGTCTTTTTTAGATTTTCTGGGTTGTGGTTATGGTCGAATACGATAGCATGGAGATGGGTCGGCATGATGACGAAGGCATTGATGCGTAGATCTTTGTGGTGATGGCAATGGCTCAGTCTGTCGGTGATGATGGTGCAGGTGTTTTCGGATATAAAAATGGGAAGCCAATCGACTACGGTGCTGGTGATGAAGAAGACGGATGCGTCGTTGGTGATTTGGAAGGTTTCCATAGGTGTATTATGGTATAGGAAGTGGGATGCGGATTAAAGGGGGGTGGAGACCCGTTCCGGGTCGGGCTGGCGCCTGGGTCTGGAGACCCCGCCGCAACGAACCACATTGTTGTGACATGACTTTATCAGGGAAGACCTTAGCACAACGGAACCGTATACACCATGATTCTATTGAACTGAACGTGGTTCCATGAGATAATAGCGTATCTACATACTATCCGTGCAATGTATCTATTTATGTACTCTGGAGATGACGTATGTCACCGCGTTTCACTTTTATGATTGTCGCAGCCCTAATCTTGATGGGCTTGTTGCCTTTGTCGATAAATGGGACAGCTTGGAGTGATCCGGTCTCAATTGATGTGGAAGCCAAGCCCGCCAAGAAGTTGTCGGATTACGGATTTTTCAAGCTGGGTGGTCAGCCGTTGGAGCCCAATGACCGGGTTATTCCGTATGACATCAATTCGCCATTATTTTCTGATTACACTGCCAAGTATCGTCATGTGTGGGTGCCGGAAGGTACTACGATTACGTATGACGAGCGGGAGCCTTTTGCGTTTCCGGTGGGGTCGGTGATTCTTAAAACATTCGCGTATTTAAATGATATTCGCGATCCATCTCTCGGCCAGCGCATTCTGGAAACGCGGTTGCTGGTACACACGTCCAAGGGCTGGAAGGGATATCCTTACGTGTGGAACGAAGAACAGTCGGAGGCCGTGCTGAAAGTGGCGGGTACCACTGTGGATGCGGAGTGGATTCATTACGACGGAACGACCCTGACCAACAACTACATCATTCCCAACATGAATCAATGTAAGTCCTGCCACGAACAGGACGGTGTGTTGTTGCCGCTGGGACCCAAGGCGCGTAACCTGAATAAAAAATATGATTATATTCATGGCGTGGAACATCAGATCAGTTTTTGGACTCGCATTGGGTTACTGGAAGGTGCGCCGGAAAATATTGAGGACATGCCGCGTCTGGCGGAGTATGACAATCCTCATACCGGATCGCTGGATGATCGGGCGCGTGCATGGCTGGAGAACAATTGTATGCATTGTCACAATCCGAAAGGGGCGGCGAATACCACGGGTTATGATCTGACGTATGATGTGCGCGATTCTTTGGCATACGGTATTATGAAGCCTCCTGTGGCTGCGGGACGGGGGGCAGGGAATCGTCTATTCGATATCGTGCCCGGCAAACCTGATGAATCCATTCTGCTGTATCGTCTTGAGTCCATGGACCCGGGCGTGATGATGCCGGAGCTGCCAAGACGACTGGTGCATACGGAAAGTGTGGATTTGATTCGTGAATGGATTGAGAAAATGGAAATGCCCGGCGATGTTATCCAGGACTGAGGAAAAGAAACTAGATGAGCGAAAATACCACGAGTACAGCTTCTTTTAATGTTCGACGAGATCATTTCCAGAAAGCTCTGGACGGTGCTGTTGAGTTGTCTCCTGCTACATCCATGCTGGGGTGGAACGTCCAGGAATATGACTCGGAAGCTGGAACGATAACGGTGCGGTTTGATGCCAAGGCGGAATTTTGTAATGCTGGAGGTATCATTCACGGCGGTTTTCTGGCTGCCATGCTGGATGATACGCTCGCCCCGGCGCTGGGCGTTATGGTGGATGAAAATCAATACACGCCCACTATAGAGCTGAAACTGAATTACCTGCGTCCTGCTAAAGTGGGACCGATTATTGGTAAAGCGAATGTCATTCGGCGAGGCCGGAATATCGGCTTTGTGGAAGGTCGCCTGGAAGATGAAGCAGGCCAGGTATTGGTCACTGCTACGGGTACTTTCATGATTGTTACGATGAAGGAGTAGCAGTAGGATCATGCCAACAGCCACTATAGACGTGAAACAGATACTGCGTAATAGCCCGTTGTTCGCAGGGCTGGATGAAGCAACGCTGATCCATATCGCGCAAAAATTTCAGGTTGTTTCCTTTCGTCAGGGCGACACTATTTTTAGCGAAGGCGATGTGGGCGACACATTTTATGTAGTTCACGAAGGACATGTGGCGCTATCCAAGAAAATAGGTTTGTGGGAACGGGAAATGCGTCGTTTAAGTGCTGGCGATTATTTCGGTGAAATGGCTCTCATCACCCAGGCAAAACGAAGCGCTACGGTACGTACGCTGTCGCCTACGGTGTGCGCGTGTATGGATGAAGACGGCTTTAATGACTTGATGGAAACGGACGCGCGATTTGCGCAGCGCATGCTCAAGCTGCTCACGGAACGGCTCCGCCAGATGGATGAGAACACTTCCCGTGAAATGGTGTCGGCGTATCAGGCGCTAAGCTTTTCTCTGGCCAAGCTGGCGGATTCCCGGGACCCGGAGACGGGCGGACATCTATATCGCGTTCGTGCATATTGCGAACTGTTGGCGCAGCTTTTGGCAGATCATCCCAAGTACCGGGATGTGATTACGGACAATTTCATCGAGAATATATATCTTGTGTCCCCGCTGCACGACATCGGCAAGGTCGCTATTCCTGATGGTGTGCTGATGAAGCAGGGTAAGCTCACCGATGCGGAATTCCAGATCATGGCTACGCACGCCACCCTGGGCGCGCAGGCATTGGATACGGTATTGGAATATTGCGATAACGAAATTTTTCAGATGGCGAAGCGAATCATCCTTTGTCATCATGAGTGCTTTGACGGGTCTGGTTATCCTCGCGGATTGCAGGGAGAGGAGATCCCTGTGGAAGCGCGCATCATGGCTCTGGCCGATAACTACGATGCACTGTTGTCGGAGCGGGTGTATAAGCGAGCCTTTGAATACGATGAAACCAAGGCGGAAATTAAGAAGTATTCCGGCACTCGATTCGATCCGAATATGGCTGAAGTTATGGTGGCTCACATTGACCGTTTTGAGGCGGTTCATCGCCAATTTGCCGAAGAAGCACCGGAACTTTAATTTCGGGTTTGGTTTCCTGGCGAATCGTTCTTTATACTGTGCGTTTTCCGATGAGACGCGCAATTTAAAAAATCATACTAGGTTAATTACTCCATAAAAGAAAGGATATTTATGAACAAGAATTTATTTGAAGATCAGGTGATCGTTGTTACTGGCGGGGGTAGAGGAATCGGTGCAGCGGCGTGTAAGTTGTTTGCGGAATTCGGCGGTAAAGTGGTGGTGAGTGATCGGGATGAAGAACCTACGGCTGCGCTGGTGGATGAGATCAAGGATTCGGGTGGCGATGCTATCGGTATTGCCGGCGATGTGACCGATCCGGCGTTTCCGGCCAAGCTTATTGGCGGCACGGTGGAACATTTCGGAAAGATTAATATTCTGGTGAATAACGCGGGGTATACCTGGGACGGCATGATGCACAAGATGACGGACGAGCAGTGGTACGCCATGATTGATGTACATACCACTGCGCCGTTCCGGTTGATACGTGAGTGTGCGCCGTACATGCGCGAGAAGGCCAAGGCGGAAATTGCGGAACACGGCGCACCGCAGGAAAATCGGGCCATCATTAACATTTCGTCTACCTCGGGGCTTCACGGTAACGTAGGGCAGATCAACTATGCCTGCGGTAAAGCTGGTATTGTGGGCATGACCAAAACGGTGGCGAAAGAGTGGGGCGGTTTTGGTATACGCTGCAACGCGGTGGCATTCGGATTCATTGAGACCCGTTTAACAAACGCGAAAGAAGAAGGTGCTTCCTTGAAAGTGGGGGACAAAGAAATCGCGCTGGGTATTCCGGAAGGCATGCGGAGTCGCGCTACTACGGGGAACCCTTTGGGCCGTCCCGGCTCCCCTGAAGAAGGGGCATCCGGTATCATCATGATGGCCTCGCCACTGGCTTCGTATGTGAACGGGCATTGTCTGGAAGTGACTGGCGGCTCGGGTATCTAAGATTATTTAATAGTGATTCCCATCTGGGTCAGGGCAGCTTCGGCGGCCTTGGCCCAGCCTTTATTTGCGGCGGGACTGGCGGGGCTGGGGTGGAGGATACGCCCGATTTTTACGTCGGTTTTTTCACCCAACGCCGCTTTGATTCGGTCTTCGGCAAATTTCCCCACGCCGATGACCCATTCAGGATCGAGATGTTTCACAAGCCGTACCAACGCCAGGTCGCATGCTTCAAATAACTCTTCACGCTTCGCGGCAGGTAATTTATCCGGGGTGAAATTCGCTCCGGATTCGATCATGAAACTTAGTGGGCAGTAGTTCCAGACGAAGAAGCGTTTGAAGAAAGCTTCGGGGGTATGGAATCTATCCTGTGCCCATCCCCATAGCCGTCTCCCGCTTACTTCGCTGCGTGTACAATCGAAACCGTCCACGGGCCGCTTTGGATGTTCCGGGTCTGGCTTGCTCACTGGCATTTCGATGCCCATCCAATCCCGCACCATGGATACTTCACCGAAAGGTACGCCGGTCTGAGCCATGCCGAAGGGGCCGGGATTCATGCCCAGAAATAAGACTTCTTTTGGGCCGCTGCCATACCGCTTCATGTATTCCTGTTGTGATTTTTTCGCATATACCAGCGGGTTATATACATGGGTAATGGGCGGCTCAAAGGTCATACCATCGAGAGAACGAATCAGTTCTTGTGTAATACGATTGGGTTGCATGGACATTGATATACCATATTTGTTGCGAGGCAAGAAAGTTTGAATTGTAATCGAGAGTTTTATTTATATAAAAACACCCCCCTTGATCCCCTCTGGAGGGGGGAATAGGACTATCTTTACGATGTAGTTTTTCCTCACTGAAAATGTAATGTCTCCACTGATTTTTATTATTATTTCTTTTTCACGTTAAAAGGTGCATGGTACAATCAGTTTGCAGAGTCCTATATAAAAGGAAGCTAATTTGTTGCGTAAAATCGATGATGAAACGTATCAGGCCATGCGGCGCGGGGCAGAGGTGCTGGAGCAGGACGAACACGGCGAGAAACTGCTCGTGCTGAACGACGGTACGTTCTTTAAATTATTCCGAGTTAAACGTCTTTTTTCCTCTGCGCGACTTGTTTCCCATGCCGTTCGCTTTGCCCGGAATGCAGAAGCCCTACATCGTCATGGTGTTCCCACGGTGGAAATTCTGGAAGTGCTGCGTATACCTTCCATTCAACGTACGGCAGTGCGGTATCAACCGTTGAAAGGATGCAATCTGCGTGATTTGGCTGCTGATACGGATGTGTTTTCCGCTGTCCATGTGGATACGCTGGCCCGGTTCGTGGCACGACTTCATGATCGTGGTGTGTATTTTCATTCCCTGCATCTGGGCAATGTCCTTCAACTGGAAGATGGTCGCCTCGCCCTTATCGATATCTCGGATATGACCGTATCCGGTGGATCCCTGTCGCCTAGTAAACGTATTCGCAATCTGAATCATCTCCTGCGGTATAAACAGGATTTGGATGCGTTGGAACGCTTTAATGTTGACCAGTTCCCTGATGCGTATGTGGCCGCCGCATTGGAGGAATCCAGTATCGATCCAGAAACCCTCCGCACTCAAATCGATTTCCTTATCGCCAGTCTAAAATCCGGCACTCTCCGCACAAAACAGTAATCTACTTTCTTTCTGGGAAGAAAGTAAAGTAGGCAAAGAAAGACCCACGGATACTGCGTATCCTCATTGGGGTATCAAGCCTGTGTGCCGTGGTTCCCTATATAATGGACATGGGTGTTGCGGGGCGATAGGAGACCTAGGCACAACTGAGCGTTGCCCCAGGGAAAGGTCGTAGGGGGAAACAATAGGGTACGAAAATGCACAGAGGTGTGATCGGGTTGTTTTTATTGGGTTTAGTGCGCGGTTAGTCGGCATTGGTGACCTTGGCACAACAGGAATTTACTGGATTGACATGGTGTGTTTGTCGGAGTATGCTCATGCCTAGTAAACCGAGGCATTGGGAATCTGATTATGAATTTGAAGGGTACGTTACCAACATTGATACTGCATGTGCTGGACCGGGAGCCGAATCACGGTTATCGGATTGCGCAGCAGATTAAGGCGAAATCCAAAGGCGTGCTGGATTTCAAGGAAGGGACGCTGTATCCCGCTTTGCATAAGCTGGAGAATCAGGGGTTCCTTACGTCTTATGAAGAAACTGCGCAGGGTCGCATTCGGCGTTATTATCGTCTCACGGAAAAAGGACGGAAAGTTCTGTCCAAGGAACGTGAAGAGTGGCGGGAAGTATCTAATGCTGTGACGCTGATTCTGGAGGATGCATGAAGATTTCGTCTGGGTCGTATAATCCGAAAATTCCTGTGCTGCTGGATTGGCTGGGGGTGGCTACGAAAATGCTGGCACCGTATGCCAAGGAACGTATCTTTGGGGAGATTGAGGCGCATTATGCGGAGGCGGTGCGGCGGGAATGTGAAGGGGGCGCGTCGCCGGAGATTGCTCATGAACGGGCTATGGCGGAACTGGGTGATCCGGGGAAAGCGCGGAAGAAATTTGAGAAATCTTATTTGACGGAAAAGGAATCATGGCAAATAGAGAAATACCTGAACTATATTGATGGGGGATTTCGGTGGTTTGACCTACTCTCGTTCCTGATATTTTTTCCTTATTTCTACTTTTTACAAATCTATTCCTTGGCTGTCAGTATACAAATCTCTTTCATGATCGGGGCTATTTACATTATTTTCACCCATGGTATCGCATCGTTTTATTTTAACAAGAAAAATTTTAGAAAAATGTACTTATCTTTTAATATGGCTATATATATTCCTGTCGGAATTATGTTGGCTAGTTCGGAATCGGGATTTCTCAAAGATTATTTCTCCTTTTTTCTGATGGTTGAATTTATTCTCATTGGTGGCTGGATTGTAAGAAAATATTATCGAAAAATCCCGTTAGATTACGATTGGAAAAACCAATGATATCGACTTGGTTCAGTAGACGGAGATTTCGCGGGTTGGATGCGAAGTTTGAGCAATTTTATGTTGAACATAGGCGTTCCGCCTATGATTTTGTTTTATTCATGGGCGAGACGGGGCTGTTGAAAAAGTCCTTGACGGATCGGTGTTTATTTGATCAAATGGGTTTGGAGGGTGGAGGTTATGCAGACTCGTAGGGAACGTCATCAGGAAGACCTTTTTGTAGCCACGCCGTTACGTACGTTGATTCCGGAGGATCATATTTTGAGGCGGGTGGATGCGGTGTTGGATTTGTCGTGGCTTCATGATGCGGTGCGCGCGTGTTATAGCCAGGATATGGGCCGGGCGAGTATTGACCCGGAGTCGGCGTTGCGTCTCATGTTGGCCGGGTTCTTCGAGGGTATCGTGGAGGATCGCCGTCTGATGCGCCGGGCGCAGACGGATTTGGCGTTCCGCTGGTTCGCTGGATATCGATTGGATGAGAAGCTTCCGGATCACAGCAGCCTGACGCGAATTCGGCAGCGCTGGGGGAGCGAACGCTTCGAGATGATTTTTCAAAAGACGGTGGAGGCGTGTCAAAAAGCAGGCTTGGTGGATGGCACGACGGTGCATGTGGATGCCACGCTTATTCGGGCGAATGCGAGTATGGGGAGCGTCACGAAACATCATGTGGAGCAGGTGCAGACTCAAAATCCCATGACGGAAGAACGGTCAGATGAAGAGGAGAAACCGCCATCGTCATCGAAGTCGGGCAAGCGGGCTGGAGCATCGGTATCCCGCAGTTCCACCGACCCGGATTCCCGAATGGCCCGGAGCCGCAAAGGTCAGACCTTTGCTCCGAGATATAAACAGCACGCTGTATGCGACGATAAAAAGGGAATTATCCTGGACGTTCAGGTCACCCGCGCCAACATAAACGAAGGCCGGGTCTTGCTGGAACAAGTACGGCGGACGCAAGCGCGTACAGGCATTTCCATCACCACCCTCACCGCCGACGCGAGCTATTCCCATGGTCAAAACTATGCCGAACTTGAAGCTCTTTCCATCACCCCCGTCATTCCTCCCCAGCCCCAACGCCGCTACCCAGGCCATGTACCCACAAGCCGATTTCGCTACGACCCCCGGCATCGCGTCGTGCGATGTCCCGGCGGAAAAATCCTCCAACGCAAAGGCCGTTGCGCAGAAAACGCCGGCTGGTCCTTTAGTGCCCGCCCTAGCGACTGTGCCGGATGCGCCCTGCGCACCTCCTGTTTCTCCCCCAAAGCGAGTCGAAAAGTCATACGCATCATGGACGGCCACGAAGCCCTCCTGCGAGCGCGACGTCATCACACCCGAGGCTGGGATACCGAAACCCGCGCACACTACTCACGCCATCGATGGCGCGCCGAAGGCATTCACGGCGAAGCTAAAACCCAACACGGCCTTGCACGCGCCGCACGCCGCGGTCTCACCAACATAGCCATACAATCCTACCTCACCGCCGCCGTCATGAACCTCAAACGACTGGCAAAGACAACACGACACCCCGACCGACCGCCCACCACACAACCGCATACCGAACAACCACGTACCGCACAACACCCACTAACACGCCTCCTTGCGAAAATAAGTCGAATACACCTGAACAATCGACCAACTCTACCATGCGCGGCATAAATCCACACCAACAATACCGACACTCCTCGAAAGCTACTTTTTCAACAGCCCCGAGACGCCCATGCCCCGAGTGGGGAGGCAGATTCCGCGCGGGAGATGGCGGGAAGACCCGTTCCGGGTCGGGGGAGTGCCTGGGTCTGGAGACCCTGGCACAACTGAATTCTTCATGGACGGGATGCCCGTGGTTCGGACGGGTGGCTCGGCCGAAGCTTGGCCACAACGTAGGGAAAACGGATGATATTCTCTGGGTCGTATAATCCGAATATTCCGGTGCTGGAGGAGTGGCTGGCTGTGGCTACTCGGGGTTTGGCGACGTGGGAGCGGAAACGGATCACGCTGGAGATTACGGCGCATGTGGAGGAAGGCATTGCAGAGGGACTGGAAGCGGGATTGTCTCCGTTGGAGGCGCGCCGGGAGGCTTTTGCTTCGCTGGGGAGTCCGAAGGTGGCTAATTGGGAAAATATTCGGACGTGCTCCAGCAGTTTCCAGGAGATAAGTTTACAAAAATTTTGCAGACGGTATTATCGTGTGAATGGTATGCCGCCGGAAATCTCTTCCCTGAAATGGTCTATACGTGATGGATCTTTTCTTTGGCGGGTAGAGACGTATTGGGCGGTGCTATTGCTTACATGCATCTTAATGTCATGGTTTATGTTTGCACAGGTATCGTTCGCGTATATCGTTCCTTCTATCATATTACCGCTTTATGGATGTGTGGAAATGTGGATGCGTTTATTTGTGATCCCCCGACGGTTACAAGAGGGGCGAGTGAAACTTGCTTATGCCACTTCGGGATTAATGGACCCGTTTAGGTTGATGGCATTTTTATTTCCATGGGCAGGAATGTATTCGRAWTTYRARATGANTTWTNRTTTWTGGAACATTYATTTTRTTGATGATYKYAAYACTARCTCAARTTAGAYATTTYCGAAATCTTCCCAATGATTTAWCTGTTCASGATGTACTCAAGGGCTAACCATGGCACTCTACACCGCCACAACGAAGGTCAGAATCCCTCCCCCCATAATCTCCTCGATGGGGGAATGAATTTCTGAAATTTCCTGAATCTGCGGTTTGAGAATCTGTTTCATCTGTGTGCTCCGTGGCTAAATACAAGTGTCTTCTGTCACCTGTACAATTTCGTACCCTATTGTTTCCCTATACAGCCTTGGGGTGGGTCTTTGTCATGGGTGATGTGGTGTTGGTGGTTGATGCAACAGGGTGTGCAGGTATATAGGTGATGTGAGTGTGTAGGGATGGAGTCCGGTATGCGGTCGGGGTACTTCCTTACGGTATATGGGTGGCTGGGTCGGGAGATAAGATGAGAAGGTCGGCTCCGGCGGAGTTGCTAAGATAGCACTCCATTGGAGTTTGGAAATCCATAGTGGATAACGTCCAAAGAGGAGACCGA
>NVWG01000151.1 GCA_002746185.1 Candidatus Hydrogenedentota bacterium | reverse complement strand
AATTGGAAGTGGGCGGCATTTCTACGGGGCAGTGGGTAGACAGTACACGTATCGATTTGACCGGGGCCTTTGCGAAGGACGGGGATACGATTGCGGGGTTGGTAGTAGATGGTGTGGCGTGGCCGGATCTGCGGATGATGATGATCGATACGGAAGAGACATCCATCAATTCGCATACGGTGAAGATTCATCCTGAAGTGGCGGATTGGTCGGCGGCGCAGTATGCGGCCAGCGGATATAAGGTGAAAGCGGAYGCGGCRACGGATTTCYTGCAGGGSYTGATTGAYGCGAACGGDATWGATTTTATYGAGYTGAATCCGCATCGRGGYGCGGATGGTGGTTTTGATGATCGGGTGGATTTKTTYGGRCGRTATTTRGGYCTGGTGTACGGCGGYGGRGAGTGYTACAACGCKGGWTTGGTGGAGCNAGGWTNTGGCRGAGGTGCTGYTGTTTGCCGATGGYAAATTYCATCTGCCTGAAATGACGTTGAAGGATTTTTATTCGTATCAGGGTGTGCATACGGATTCGGTAGAGGCGATTACAACCACGGTTGCGCGTCTCGATCTGAATGGAGGATTATTCGAAAACCTTACACTGCTGGCGTATTTGGCGGGAGATGCGGTGTGGTCGCTGGATGGCGAATCGGGGATTACGTTTCGCCGAATTGCTCGGCCTGATCGGGTTGTTTTTTTCGGAGAGACGGAACATGCATTGCGCTGGGGGGCTGATTCGTCGGGAATCGCCAATGATTTATCTATTGACGGGAACGCGGCTGCTGGTGGATTCGGTAAATCGTACACGAATACAGACAGCATTGATGCGTATGGTGATCGGTCGCGAAGTCTGGATGTGACGGCGTTGACGGAGGTGTCGGATGGTGATGCGTTGGCGGCAGGGCTGCTGGCAGATGTGGCGTATCCAGATCGGGTGGGGGAGATTTCTTTTTTATATGGGGAATTGAATCTGAGTGTAGGCGATGTGGTGGAGGTGCGCGGGGAGGAACTGCGGCGGCTGGATCTGGAAGTGCCTGGCGAGTGGAATGATGTGTTCACGGGACGTTTTGTAGGGCGGGTATCAAAGATAACACAGGAAATTCGCGGGACCCGGATTCAAACGACGGTGGGGCTTATGCCGCCGCTGCGTTCGGTGGATAATCCGATTGCGTTTATTTTGAAGGGACAGCCGGAGGATACGTTGGCGTATCAATTTCGGCTGGATGATGCGGTTGTGGGACTGGACTTGTCCTATCACGTAGGGTAACTCAAAGGGATGGTTTTATGGCGATAAAAGGAAATGGATATGTGAAAACGACGTGGGCTTTTGAAGAACGGCCTGTCACGTCGGCGAAACTGAATTTGTGGGATGACAACATCGAGGCAGCACTGGAATTGATGATGTTTCTGATGTCTCATGCCTGGGGAGGCGGAGATGGAGTGGTACGTGGTGCGGCTGTTGATGATTTGAAAGTGGTGGCCGCTTCTACGCCGGGTTTGGCGGTGGAGGTGGAGCCGGGTTATGCGTTTATTGCCAACACGCCCTACAAGGMGGCGGTGAAAACGAGTACGGCGGCGATTCCGGTGCCTACATTGGATCCGCGCATTGATTTGGTCGTGGCGAAGCTGGAGAATTGGGAGGTCTTCGTGAAGCAGGGGGTGGAAGCAGCGTCTCCGGCAGTGCCATCGGTGGATGTGGAGACCATTGCGCTGGCTCAGTTGTTTGTACGGCCGGGCATGTCGTCTATTAAGGATACGGACGATGGAAGCAACGGGTATATCGTGGATGCGAGGACATTTTTGTAGCCATGGTGCGGGGACGTAACGATATTTCTTTGATGACGCTGCTGGATGGAGAGCAGGTGTCCCATTTTCGGTTGCGGGAATTCGAGAATCGGGATGGACTGGCTATGGTTCATCCCAGTGTGCTGCTATCTTTGGAACGGGTGCGTCGGGATATGAGCGGGGCGTTCGGGGAAGAGACGTGGCTGATTATTACGGATGCGGTGCGTACTGACGGGGACTTGAAGAGGCTGGCGGCACGGTTCGGATGGATTGATGAAGGCGGGAAAGTATCGCGAGATTCAAAGCATCTGACCAGGTATGGCGGTATCGCAGTGGATCTGGTGGCGGTGCTGGCGGAATCGCGGGAACGGGTATCCCAGCCGTCGTTGGGGCGGGCGTGTCGAAAGTATTTTGACTGGGTGAAGGACGATTATGCGGATGGCCATGTGCATGCGGATAACCGGGGGGTGTTGGGGAAGAGTTAAAGCGCTGGGGTGACGAATTTTCCAAAGACTTTGTATATGCTGGTGGTAATTTCATTTGATGAATAGGTTTCGGTGCCTGGGAAGCTGCCGATATCCTGGTAGCGTTCATAAAACGCGTCGTGTCCGGGAGGGACCGGCTCCATGCCGTCGCGGAGTTCGAAGCTGCTGGTATTGCGAATAGGCCAGATATCAATGGGGGATAGATTCGATAGGCCGTGTATGAGATTATTGATATCGCTGAGGGGTACCTCCTTTTCGGCGATGACCCAGCTGTTCTCCGGTGCCATATCCAGGAGGATGTCGGMTTTGAGTTCRCGGGCCACGCGKAYATCGTCAATGAGAAATCCATTTTCAGAATTCAGATTGAAGGATCGAGGGGTGAGGTTGTAGCTGCCTATATAGGAAATGCGATCATCCATGACGAAGGATTTAGCGTGGATGCCAAATATAGGCTTTCKATTTTTYCCTGCTTTRCGKATGTGTTCCTCCAGATAGGGGAGCTGTGGGTTACGGTCMGCATGRATTGCGGGGTCGGGCTTGAATTCGTAAATTTCGAAACCGAGCTTGTCAATGTGTACGCTTCGGAGCCGGTAATTGGCCGAATAGGAAATGAGGTGATCGGCGGCGGCAAAGCTGTTGGTGGAAATGGCGATGATGGCGTCAGGATTATTCTTTTTAATTTGCTTGAAGGGGCCTCGCGCCCAGCGATTCACAATGAGATAGGGGCTTTGAATAGTCAGATTATCTTTCGTTTGTTCTATGGTTTCTTTCAGTATGCGAGTYACWTTCCCGCCGCCCCAGAGTTTGAANMARCCSRASTTTTTNGTTYTTGCCKGGCTTGTCGCTCAGGTACTCCACATGGTTCGCGGGGATGAATTCATTGATRAATKTRTYCTGTATCCAGRCTGRATCTGTGACGTGGTTATCCARATTGGGAAAATAGTCTTTGAAATCAAAAAGATGATTCGCCACATCAGGGGATACGGAGCCATTTTCGATAAATTGGGCTACATCAAAAAGATCGGTAGCTAATATAGCGTGTCGGTATTCCCAGTATTTATCGAAGTCGAGTTTAGTATCAGTTACGATGGGGCCCATGACGGCGATGCCGCGATCTTTGAAATTGTAAGTGGTGGATCGATTGAAGTATTTGTTGTCGTAGTTGCGGCCTCCAGCGATGGCGATGGTGTCGTCTACAATGAAAATCTTGTTGTGCATGCGCTGGTTGAGCTGTCCCGTGAACACAACCGCGTTGATGGAGTTGACAGGGAGCGGGGAACGGAGGCGTTTGGCTACAGGACGATAGTATTTGATTTCCATGTTGGGGGCTGACATGGCGATGTAGGCCAATTCCTCGGGATTWTTTTCTGAGGCAATGTGATCAATGATGACGCGGATTTTTACGCCCCGGTTAGCGGCATCGATGAGCTCTTTCATGATGAGCAGGCCGCATTCGTCGTTGGCCCAGATGTAAGTTTGAATGTCAATGGTGCGGCGTGCATGGCGGATGAGGTGGATGCGAATYTTCAGCGCGGCATCCCCTTCGTTGAGGATGTGGATATAATTATGTTTCGTCGGTTCCTCGGGGTTGGCTTCTTGGGCGATGTGGGCGGCGAAGTCGTGGAAAGGCGACGCGGGGAGGAATGGAGCTTGGGCATGGGTGTGCGGCATGATAACCAGTGTGGCTATGTAGAGTGCTAACCTTGCCGCGAATTGCCTCATTGGACTGCTTTGCTCCCATTGCATACAAGCTATACTGTACCACGTAATGTCGTGTTTGATTAAATGGACGCACTACGAGCTTAATTATTTATTGGCGAGAGAATTCGGGGCGATGTTTTAATGTGCCCGGTACGGCGTGGTATCTTGAGCACGGTATTTTTCACTCGATAGTCGAAGGGGGTTCTTTGTCGTTATTGGTTCTCATAGCTGCGGCGGGTTTGTATGGGTGTGTGTTTATTATCCGGTTCGAACTCAGCTTTTCCGAGAAGCTGCTTTCGGGTTGGTATATTGGGTTATCAGTTTGTGCTGTTATGGTGATGGCTTTGAGTTTCGAATCGATATCATTGGTGACGCCATACCTCTTGATATTCATTGGCTTGATGGCTCTTGTTCTTGTTGTTTGGTTGAAACGAGGCAAAGCCGTTAAGCAACCAGTCCAGCTCTTTTATACGTTTACTCGTTTGGAGCGCGTTTGTGTTTTGGGTATTGTCTTGATGCAGGGAATTGCGTTGATATCTGCGCTGGCTCCGGCAACAGCGTGGGATGCAGGCGTGGCACACCTGGCATTGCCGCAAGATTATGTTCGGGAAGGACGCATCTGGTTGATTGATGGAAATCCTTATTCTGGGTATCCCCATTTCATGCATAGTTTGTATTCGTATATATTTTATGGCGGTGGTGAACTAGGTGTATCTTTGTTTAGTTGGATGATGAGTGCGTTTGCGTGTTTATCTGTTTATGTGTTGGGCTGTCGATTGAAGGATCGGGAAACGGGTTGGGTAGCGGCATTGCTGATGGTGCTGGCTCCCATCTTTTTGCAGCAGGCGGGGACAGTATCTATCGATTTGGCATTTGCGGGAATGTCTACGGCAGCGTTGGCAGCATGGCTGGCTTGGTACGATGAACGGAAAAGTGGCTACTTACTTGGAGCTGCTATTTTTGCTGGCTCGTCATGTGGAATTAGGCATACGGGGTTTGTTGTATGTGGACTTTTGTTTGTAATGACATTGCTTGTTGAACGTAAAGCTAAAAACCTAATTCAATTCATTATTGTTGGTTTAATGTGCTCCGGGATATGGATGTATCGGAGTTATATCCTCGTAGGCAATCCGGTGTATCCTTTTCTAACCGGGATATTTGGAAGTGGGGGGATGCCGGATGTGCAGTCGGTGACGTTGGGGACGCATGAGACGCTGGGTGTGCTGGGCGTGGKGGATTTTGCGCTGTTCCCCTGGAATCTGGTGATGCATCCGGAGCGGTATGACGGGTGGTCCGTGTCGCCGGGAGGGTGGGTGCTGATACTGGGCTTGCCGGGATTGTATTGGGTCGGACGACAGGCCAAGTGGATCGCTGGGTATAGCGGCGGCGGGTTGGTGTTTTTCTATTTTTTCCAGCGGTTCGCAYGATATGCGCTGCCTTTTTTGATGCCCATGTATGCGGCGGCAGGGGCGACGGCTTCCCAGCTTCCGATTTTTCGACGGGGCATTCGTTGGCTGCTGGTATTCGGTATTGCCTACAGCACAATCATGGGTGTGGGGAGTATGTATTTCAAGGTGCCGGTAGTGCTGGGCATGGAGTCGCGAGAGGACTACCTGACGCGGCGGGTGGAACGCTATCCGGCGTTTGAGTGGGTGAACGAAAACATATCGGGTGACGACGTAGTGTTTACGCTGGACCCGCGCACGTATTATATTGATGGTCCCACATATATGAATTTTCAGGTGGTGCATGAGTTGGGTACGATGAGCCCGGACGCGCAGGTGGACTGGTTTGAATCGAAGGGAATTCGATACCTGCTGTATCCGGTGGCGTACTTGGAAGAGTCGCCGGGGTATGCGGCTACGGGGCTGCTGGATGTGATGCAGCCGTGGCGGAACGATCCGGAACGCTATCACCTGATGGCGGATTTGGAAATGGATCGGCCACGAGGAAGCGGGACGGAGCATGTGGAGATTTAYGAAGTRATGTGGARCAAGGAYGRGTCGCTTTAATATGTCGAGCMRGGAAACCATAGCGCGAAATACCRTYTTYAAYGGRCTGGGCCGTCTCTGGGAAGCGGTGGTGGGGTTGGTACTCATCGCGTATATCGTGACGCGGTTGGGTGCGGAGGGCTACGGACTTTGGAGTGTGGTGGCGGCCTTTACAGGTTACGCGGCGTTGTTCGACGTGGGATTCGGCAGCGGATATGCCAAGTATGTGGCGGAATATGCGGCGAAGGGGGAGCGGAATAAAATTTCCGGGGTAGTCACGTCAGGATTGGTTTTCTATCTGATGTTTGGCCTGGTTTTTGTTKKKKYKSTWTSKCCRRCCACGKGKWWWMTCMYKGMMRKGWKGRMGGGKRWATKSGSRKWCMSTTCCGRGAGCTGGTCGAACGCAGCGC
This sequence comes from Candidatus Hydrogenedentota bacterium, assembly GCA_002746185.1. Classification (GTDB taxonomy): domain Bacteria; phylum Hydrogenedentota; class Hydrogenedentia; order Hydrogenedentales. Next base: position 4,289 of record NVWG01000151.1, on the reverse strand, counting down.
ATCGGGACGACATAAAATATCTGGTGCAGTGGAGTCTGGTGTTGTTTGCCGTAGGGAATTGCGTGGCACCGTTTACCGCGATTCAGGCGGGTCTTCAACGCATGGGCGTGACGAATGCTATCGGCGTGTTTATCTCGTTCGTGAAGATTGCCGCCACGGTCTTCTATCTGGAAAATGGATTCGGTGTTCGTGGATTGCTATATGCTCAGGCGTGGGTGCTGGGTATTTTTCTGATATGTTCTATCGTTGCGGCATTTCGATTGTGCCCGGAGCTGCGTATTGGGCCGAGGCAGGTATCGCGGGACATGCTGAATCGTCTATTTCAATTCGGTTGGCGTACCCAGGTGTCGCGGTTGTCCAATCTGGTCATGTTTCAGACCGATATTCTGGTCATCGCTTTCCTGCTGAATGACCTACGGCTGGCAGGGCTGTACCAGATCGGCGTGGAGCTGGCGAACAAGATGCGGCAGGTACCGGCAATATTGTGGTCGGCGTTGATTCCGGCWGCTTCTGAWMTGGATGCRCGRGAGGARCGWGATCGYCTTCGAGAATTGTATGTGCGGGCGACGAAATATGTAGCGTTGTTGGTGATGCCCATGGCGGCGTTTATAGGCGGCGCGGCGGGATTGCTGCTTCCGGTGTGGCAGGGCTTCGATGCGAACTGGGCTATCTCGGTAGGCGTACTCCAATGGATGGTTCTAGGGTATGTGGCGAACATCGTGCCGGGGGCAGGCGTGACGGTGGCGTTGGGAATGGGACGGCCCGATGTGCAGATGAAGGCAGGGCTGATTTCGCTGAGTGTGAATATCGCGCTGACGTTGGTGTTGGTGCAGACCATAGGCTTTTGGGGTGTTCCCATTGCGACGGTAGTGTCCATGTATGTGTCGTGGTTCTGGTTTGCCGGGGCCATGGGGAGTGTCATCGATGTAGGATTTGGGACGTTGTGGCGTGATGCGATTCATGGCGCAGTGATTGCAGCCATTCCGGTGGGACTGTTTGCCTTGGGTGGAACGTATGTGTCGGGAAGCATCGGCACACGTCTGGAAGGCGGAGCGGGACTTTTTTGTATTTGGTTGTTCTGTGTCCTCATGTATCTTTCGGCTATCAAACGGCCTTCCATTTTTAGTTCGGTTGATTTGGATTTTATGGATCACACACTCAAGTTGAAGTATGTGCCGGGATATAAAAAATGGTCGCAGGCACTCCGTGATGTTGAATAGGCGATTGCGCGCATGGGCGGAGAAAGACGGGCGGGGATATCCCGACTGGGCGATGCGGTATGTGCCGATTGTGAAACGGCTGGGTCGGGGGGCGCTGACGCGGGGCGCGGTGCTGGAGATTGGCGCGAATGAGAATGGGCTGAGTCGATTTACCGGAGTGCCGGTCATTGCAGTAGATATTGAGCGGGACCATTTGAAGGCGTGTCGTGATACGCAGCAGATAAGCCCGGTGGTGGCGGATATTGCGGCGTTGCCGTTTCGTGATGATACTTTCGCAGTGTGCGTATCGGTGGATACTTTTGAGCATATACCTGAATCGATGCGTGATGCGGCGGTACAGGAGATGGCGCGGGTATCGGATGGGGAAGCGTCGATGGTGGTTACGTTTCCTTCGGGGGCGGCGGCGGTCGCGGCGGAACGGGTAGTGCGGGAATGGTATCGCGCGCTGACAGGAAATACGATAAAATGGCTGGAGGAGCATGAAGAGGTGGGGCTGCCAGATGCTGATATGATGATGGCACGATTCCGGGGCGCCGTGGATGTGACGCATACGGTGTCGACGGAAGGAAATGTGCCGTTGTGGATTTGGAAATGGATGTGGCTGGTGATGATGTGCAATTGGCCGGGGCGCGGCAACTCTTTTTTTCAGGCGGCACTGCGTTTGCTGACACCTGTGTTGGGTCGCATTCGATTTGGAAAGTGTTATCGCACCATGATTTGGGTGGAACCGAAAAGATGAGTTTTCATGACTGATACGTTGACCATTTTCATTCCTACGTACAACCGCATCGATCTGCTGCGGGACTGTCTGGCGTCGCTTCGGGAGCAGACGTATGCGGATTATGAAGTGGTAGTAGTGGACGACGGGTCGCGGGAGAATATTACGGAATTTGTGGACGCGGAGTTTCCGGAGGCGCGGGTGCTGAAGCTGTCGGACAATATGGGATTCGCATCGGCGGTGAACGTGGGGCTGCGGGAAGTCCGCACACCGTACGTGATGCTGCTGAACAACGATATGACGCTGGAGCCGGATTGCGTCGAGAAACTGATGGACGCCGTGGGCGAGGGCGGCGCGGATATGGCGGCACCGCTGGTGCTGTTCAAGGACGACCCGGAGGTGGTGTATTCTGCGGGAGATCGGATGCGCAAGAACGGTCGTCCGGAAGCAATCGGATTTCGTAAGCCGTTGGACGGGTTTCAGGCTGAGCGAGAGGTGTTCGGCGTGTCGGCTGGCGCGGCGGTATATAAGAAGGGAGTCTTTGATACCGTGGGGCTGTTCGAGGAGCGGTTCGTGGCGTATTTCGAGGATGCGGATTTGTCGKTTCGCGCACGTCTGGCAGGGTTCAGTGCGGTGTGTGTGCCGGAAGCGCGAGCCTATCACGTAGGGTCGGCCAGTCAGGAAGGAAAGACCTGGTGGCGGTCCCGGCAATGCTATCGCAACCACGTTTTTCTCGTGATTCGATGTATGCCGTGGGGGGGTATACTTCGCTATTTTCCCCGGTTTCTACGAGAGCATTTTCATCAGTCCCAGATGGCATTTACGTCGGCGCGTGGGGAGTTTGGACTGGTTCGGGCTGTAGCGGAACATATCATGGTGGATTTTTCTATCGTGCGGCATAAGCCCTATATGCTGATGACGCGGTTTGGRATTCAACGGAAGAAAAAAATCACCAACGCCGAGCTGGATCGGTTGCTGAGCGACTGATGACAGAGACCACTTCCGATACACCGCTCATCAGCGTGGCGCTGCTCACGCGTAATGCCGGGCCGCTGCTGGATCGGGTGCTGGACGGTATTGGGATGCAGGAAACGGATCGCGCTGTGGAAATCGTGGCGATGGATTCCGGGTCGGATGACGGCACGGTGGAGCGATTGGAGAAGGCCGGGGCGCGGGTRRMRTCYATCAASCCGRAGGAKTTTAATTTYGGGGCKACGCGGGATTTTTTGTAYACGCTGACYMAGGGCGASWTCGTGGTGAATCTGTCGCAGGACGCGGTGCCGTCGGATGCGCAYTGGYTGGAACATYTSATYGCGCCGYTGCTGRAWGAYGAWAAMGTGGCRGTGAGYTGYGGRCGWTCSGTGCCCGATCCGGATCGCGGGTTCGCCCAGTTTCCCTGGGAAAAGAATGGCTATTTTTATTATACGCGGGAGATGCGTCGGTTTCGGGAGCAATATGGACACGGCGTGTCGTTCGCCAATTCAGCGGTACGGCGCAGCGCCTGGGAGCAAATCCGCTTCCAGCCTATCGTGCTGGGCGAAGACTTCCAGTTTCAGGTCGCGTTGCATGAGACAAATTGGACGACAGCTTTCCCCGATGACGCGGCAGTGCTGCATCATCACGATTACACGCTGGCGACGCTGCGTCGGCGGTGTAGGGACGAAGGAACCGCGCTGGCACAGTTGGGATGTACATACAGTGCGGGGGATTGCCTGGCGGATCTGGTGCATCCCCGAAAAAACATGCAATGGCTCCGAGACGCAGTGTCAGGAAGACTGCGGAGTCCGGCGGCGTGGTTGTTTCCCGTGGTGAGGCCAGTGGAAGTGCGACGAGGCGATCTTACTTTTCTTTTTGGAAAAAAAGAAAAGTAAGCAAAAGAAAAATCGATATGGAATAGCATTACAGATTTGAGATTGTTATCGGTAGTTTACTTTCCGATTGGGTAGGGCAATTCACTCTGTATTCCGTTACAATATTACGCAGTGCTATTTAAAAGATGGGGGCTTTGTACTTGGATAACGCGGTTGCTGATTTTTATCGGGAGCATCCCCGGATGGTGAGTTCACCGTTCGGGGGGGTGGACGGTATTGACGGGGAGYYGYTGCGGGAGGTGTGGKCGCGTYTGGGKATTGASGTGGCGGGGAAGAAGATTYTGGATGTGGGATGCGGTCGCGGGTATACGGGCGATGTGGTGCGGGAGCTGGGCGGCGATTATACGGGGGCGGACTTCGTGGTGAGTCGAAAGGGGTTTCGATTGGCGCGCGCGGATGCTCAGGCGCTGCCATTTCCCGATGGATCTTTCGACGGCGTGTTTTGTCTTGATGCGTTTGAGCATATAAAAAATGACTCAA
>NVWG01000150.1 GCA_002746185.1 Candidatus Hydrogenedentota bacterium | reverse complement strand
TACTAACTGAAAAATGTTAATCGCTAGAGCGTTTTTACCTAGTATGCTGAGGGGCTGAAATATAATGCCTTTTATGTCAGCTACATACTGAAAATATAAAAGGCACAAAAAGCATAGCCCTGTGGAGGCAATGGTATARGGYGGGGTCATACCGTATTGTGTGTGATACCAAGCAGACTTGAAACTACCCCATTCKAGCCTGAAAACCCAGCCTAGAACGAAGAGTCCTATGCCCCAGGCGATACATTGAACGACTTTGTTTTTTTGATTCTCGGATTTCATTATGTCGTAGGCTACACTGCCAAGCAGTAGCGGGAAGACCCAGCTCAGGGGGCCGAAGGGGCCACCGTCAATACTTTTGGACATCAGCCAGTCGCCGTAGGTGTTGAAATCCATCATGCCAGGCCAACGCACCCATTCTCCAAGGTCAGGAAAAAACATCAAAAAGTGTATCCAGGAATTCCAAAAGTGTGTGCTCATGAAAAGAAATTGGAAGAGAATCAGGTAGCCTACGGCTGCAACCAGCAGGGTTCCTTTACTTCGATGGATAAAAGGAAGGGCTAATAATCCAGCAAAGCCTATATCAACGAGAGCGTCCCATATCCATTGAAATTCCATGCCGTAGACAAAATATCCGATAAGAATGAGTATGGAATTACGCTTGATTGCTGCTCGCCGTGCCTTCCATAAGCCGAGAGAATTGACATGGCGCTGAAAGGAGAGTCGAAATCCCATGCCCACAACAAAGATAAAAAGAGGCGCGATAGAATCTGCGTAGGTAAATCCAAAGGGCGGCCAATCATCGAGAGCTCGATGATGCTTAAACGCTTCGGGCATCCGGGAAAAAACTCCAAGATAATTTACGAGAATCATGCCAAATATGGCGTAACCTCGCAGTTGATCTATTGATGCAATACGCTTTACAGGCGCGGGGGTAACTGTATTTTCAAGCATTGGGTTATCCATTGGAGTACGCTTCGCTATGACTAATGATCCATCTACTAAATCAAACCATTAGTTAGAACATTTTCCAGTATTTCTTTTACATACTACAGCAATACCAGCAAGCATCAGCGCACCAAATGACCAGCCCCACGTCATCGGTAAAGGCGGAGGAACCGGTACCGTGCCGCGAAATTCCACATCATCGATATTCCATCCGGGATACGTTACGGAGCCATCAGAAGCACCCATGACCCAGCGTACAAACACCGTAGGTTCTCTGTTGAAATCGGAGAGATCCGCATCTAATTGCACCCACACTCCCGTACGTATTGATGAAGGAGAATTTTCCCAAACCGTAGTCCAACTTGCCCCATCCGTACTCGCTTCGATGCGCGCATGATCCCATCGTGAGGATTCCACCCCCAGCCACCGCCAGAATCGAAGTTCCACATGATCCCAGTTCGAGAAATCCAGGGCACCCGTCGTCAAATTTTCTTCTGACATCAAATTAGGATAATCACCATTGAGATTGTACCCATATACATTTGGGCCTGTGTTACCGGAAGTTGGATCACCTCCATTACTTCCTAAACCTAGAGGTACGCCGTAAGCCCACTGCCCCTCTGTCGTCCAGCCCGGATCACTGTCCAACGGGAAGGACAAGAATGTGATTCTGGGATTGATGAGAGTGCCATAGCGGGCAGCCATTCCCACCCCATCATAAATACTCAGATGATCTCGCTGGCCTATCACATTTAACCATGCTTCATAAGGAGCTTTAGGCTCTACAGAATTGAATTCGTTAATGGTGAAAAAATTTTTCCCATAATGCATCTTGGAGTCAAAATCATAAGGCGTATAATTTATTGAAGCATGTTTATTAAATATCCAATGATTGGACGGATCAACATTCTCTAAGAGAATAGTCACATAAGCATCCCTATCTGATCGGGACTGCTCATGCCTCAACCCCAGCGCATGGCCAATTTCGTGAACAATAATATATTTGAATGACCAATTCGCAATATTCATTTCCTGCGAGCCGCCTATCATACCCACATACGAATTATTTACATTGGCAYCTTGCACATGTATAAAATTAGGCTCAGTGGTTCTGGGAAGAAAAYATAAGTTGGCTACCGCTGCCCATTCTGCTGCTGCTTCGATCCATCGTGCTTGATTTTCCAAGGTCACGTTGGCATCGAATTCGTAATAGATGGCGTTATTCGTCCATTTTTGACCTGTAAATCCACTTCGAAGAAGAAGGGAATCCTCACGAAAAAGCATGTCGTCGATCTGGATAATACCGTTTGTACTTCTGGTACCCGCAAGAACTTCACTCACACTCTGGGCGCTTGCAGCCTTTACCTCCACAGACGCATTGGCCAGTTCCTCTGCCGTAAACACGAAAGATGCCGCCATACTGGGTGCCGCTGACAGCATTACTGCAATCAGCACGGCTGCTATATTCCAATACAACGAGACAGGAGGGATTTTGCCACATCGGCCCAATGAGTGATGATTACGTAGCAAAGACTTGTACGCGCTAGCTTGTGACTTCAATATACAACTCCCTGTAATTATGTGTACTACCCAAGAATACATAACCTATACTCTAAGGTCAATCACGCCAAGGCTCAGAATATATGGGATTCAAGTTAGGATCAGTACATATAAATCGACCGCCCCCTTTCGGGAACGGCCGATTGGCTATTTTTGCATGTAGTCTCGTTTACTCTACTGCCAGTATACGTACGGCTCCTTCTTCATAAGAAGGGCGGCTACGGCATASAGTCCAACGACGGGCCACAACCCTGTGCACAGTAGCATAAATACGGCTAACGCCCGCGTCCAGCCWACAGAGATGTCGAAGTAATCCGCCACTCCCTTACATACGCCTGCTATCATTCCATCCCGCGAGCGGTACATGCCCGGTTTATCGTATCCATAATAACTCATGGTATTCTCTCCTTGGGTTTGCCCCGGTTGCCCCTATGCGATGGCGGAAGTGGTCTGCGTTTTTTGACTCTTCTGTTTCAGTGCTTGTAGTTCTTCTTCAATGGATTCATCGCGTTCCATTTTCAGGAATTCACCTTCAAGAGACTGCGGCTTGGGTCGACCAAAATTCACCAACTCCGATTCAGATTCCACACGGTCCAGACGYTCCTGGAATTCCTCGAAGCGCACGATAGCGTGAGAAGTATCCAGCTTGCGAATCTGCTGCTGTACTTTCTTTTTCTGCACGGCATGAACGTGACGTTGCACGTAGGTACGTTGACGTTCACGGGCTTCAGCCAGTTTCTTCTCAACCTGTACAATGTCGCTCTTATATTGATCTACCAGATTGGAAAGTTCATCCGCCGTACCCTGAGTCAATGTGGCTTCTTCAGCATAACGCTGCTTGGCACGCAACGCTTCACGAGCCAGRTTRTCCCGACCGCGMTCCACAGCCATCTCCGCACGAGCMGCCCAGTGTTCCGTCAGYGMMACAGCRTTTTCCACTTCACGCTCCGCCTTCCGGGCACCGGCCATGGAACTGGCACATGCTGCCTTAATATCGATAAGCGTATCTTCCATTTCCCGAATCATGTGTTTTACCAGCTTCTCCGGATTTTCCGCTTTGTCCAACGCAGCGTTGATGTTGGAATTCACAATGTCCCGCACTCGTGTAAAAATACCCATAACGCACCTCCTGTATTGTCCCGCCCTGACCTCAGAGCCTTAAATTTCTGATTCAACTCGTTGTGTTACTGAGATGATTAAAGCAACTGGGATGCCAACTTTATTATGAATACGATAACTACATACAGTTAAAAGGGTTAGGGGCAAGATACTATTAAATATGTTTACAAATCTTCAACATACCCAACATATCAATGGTTAATTTAGTTTTATTTTGGTTGATTTGACCATCAATGATGGCGTGATTATTCATTTTTTGTACTTGTGGATGAATTAACCATCAAATATGGATAAATTGACATGATTCAGGTGCAATTAACTAGACTTTAGGATCGCGGAAGAAAAATAATTCATTGCGACAAAAGAACAGCATGTTTACACGGAGCCTATGAAAGAACAGACCGCAGTGTCGTCTCATCCAGATTTCCGCCGGGCAGTACCGTGACCACCCGCTTCTCTTTAAATCGCTTCGGATACTGGGCAAATTGCTGCAAGACCTGCCGCCTCATCCGCTTCCGTCGCAGCTTCACGAGACTTTGGACTTGCCCGAAACATCTATCTTATAATGAACATTCACTCACATTCAGGAGATCACCATGGGATTCTACTCTAATGTCCTTTTTCCAGCCCTATTGGACAAAGTCATGTCCACCGGACAGATGCACAAAGCGCGCCACGCACTCCTATCCAACGCCCAGGGCACCGTCTTTGAAATTGGATTCGGTACCGGCCTCAACCTGCAGCACTACCCCGAAACGGTAAGCGAGATCACTACCGCCGATATCAACCCCGGCATGAACAAACGCGCCCTGCAGCGCATCGCCGAATCCCCCATCAAAGTAGATCACAACGTAATCAACGGCGAGTCTCTGCCTTTTGAGGACGAATCCTTCGACACGGTGGTCTGCACCTGGACCTTGTGCAGTATCAAAAACGTGGACGCAGCCCTACAACAGGTACGTCGCATCCTCAAACCCAAAGGCAAATTTCTTTTTGTGGAACACGGTCTGGCGGATGATCCCAAGGTACAAAAATGGCAGCATCGTCTTAACCCTCTCCAACAACGCATCGGTGACGGCTGTAACCTGAACCGCAACATGAAAGAGCTAATTCAGGATAACCACTTTTCTTTCGACACTATGGACACCTTCTACATGCCCAAATCCCCGCGATTCGCCGGATTCATGTATCAGGGAATCGCATCAAAAGCATAATATGAACGAATTAAAAACTGTTTCCAGATGTTCCTTATGAATATGCTCAAACTCTTGTTCGGGTCCTTAATGAACCCCACACCCTATAAAGGAAAAATCGTGAACGAACTCACCTCCATCGAAGAGCTGGATGTCTTTCTCGACAGCACCACCGATACTCCGGCGTTGGTATTCAAGCACAGCACCACTTGTCCCATCTCCTCCCGGGCAAGCGAACGTCTCAATTCGTACCTGGAAACGGCCGGAGATAGCGCTCCGAATATTTCCCTGATTAAAGTCATTGAGTCCCGGCCCGTTTCCAATGCTATCGCCGAACGACTCCACGTTACCCACCAATCCCCCCAACTCATCCTGATAAATAACGGTAAAGAAGCCTGGAACGCGTCGCACCACAACATCACCGCAGAAAATATCCTCGCCGCGCTAGAAAGCCTGTAAGACTAAAWASCTKWKNCAMAAARAACAGTCCTTGGGGTGAGGAGTTTGCCGCACTCCACTTCGTTTCGCTCGCAGGTATTTTCGCAGTAATACACCCCTACCCATGAGAGAGGATAATTTGTCTCAGCTATACGAAATAAATTATTTAGAAGGCGTTTTCAAAACGTAGCGATAGATGGGTTGGGGACCGGGTAATCCGGGGAATACCCGAATGTTTTGTTCGCTGGTGGTGTAATAGCTTTTACCATCATGGGCAAATGCGATGGCCTCGCCTTGGGGTTCGTTTTTGATAGGAATGGGGTCGCGACCATTCTTGAAGGCATCCACCAGCGTACCGCCTTCGGGACGCTGCCAGATACGGCCACGAGTATATGTGCGCACGATCACCCAACGACCATCGGGACTCACATCGCCACCCGTAACCTGATCCTTGATTTCTTTGCCGATACGAAAACGATCCACTAATTCGAGGGAGTTAGATCRGAAACGCTGGAACGGCGGTACCGCTCGAAAAACATAAGAACGGCCTTCATCGGAACCGCGCCCCTTGGTGACAAAAAAAAGTTCAGACGTTAAAGGATCCACCAGAAGCGTTTCGCAGTCATAGACCTTCTTCTCTGGATCGGGATAGGTGAAAACGAATCGTTCGACGCTGGGCAGGGTGATCGTAGTATGCGTTTGCTCCACTTCCAAATCGGGTTCCAGAAATCGCACCACGGACAACTGTTTCTTCGTTTGATTATTGTTCCCCGTATCGCCCACGTAGATATACCACTCCCCCGCTTTCTCGCCTGGCCCAATCGCCATATCTTCCCAATCCAACGCTTTGACTGCCGGAAGTTTAACCGTAGCCAACAGCGCACCGGATTCRTTRATAGCGTAAACCACTGGGCCTCCGCCAGAATCGTTGTGAACCCATAACACTCCGGGCGTTTTCCGGCTGGCTGCCAACCCGGAAATCTCGACCAATCCCGGATGCTCCGGTACGCCCATTTTTACCCCCGCYGCAAAATCGGGTGGCCAGGGCAGGGTTTCCTGTGCCATGGCAGTTCCGACGAAGACAACGAAAACACCTGCGAGCCATATTCCCAATGCTATACGCGGTCTATGCTGCATTAGTTCAGGGTACTGGCCTGAATGGCGTTAAAAAGTATCTTGAATGTGCCGTGAGGCTGACCGCGTCGCTGAACACTTATGCCGAAAAGAAAGATGCTGCCCTCGCCAAATTCGATATCCAAAATGGCAGGCTTATCGGCAATAAGTTTCTCGCCGCGAATCCARCCGCTRTCCAGCACGATRGTATCGGAGTAACGAGAYACMACYTCAACATTGAYAGAYCGGGTWCCCTYATTYGCRTCATCKTTGGTGAYGAGATCAAACGCCTGKGACCGRGCGAAATAYCCGGAATACCGTTCGGGCATGCCGTAGCCCAGGGGATGGTCAGTATCGATATGAAGCCGAAGCACCGACCCGGGACAATAAAATTCCTCCGTGGGCAGTCCGTGCACGATGTTCTTCACTGGCACATTGAATTGTTCAATTATCAGATTAGTAGATTGATCCATACAGATTAGCGTACCGCCGTTGTTCACGAATTCCTGGAGCGCGATGACTCCCTTGTTCCCGATTCCCCCGGCATATTCAGGAGCCGTCACGTCTTCCGGGTACCCGTTGATGATACTGTCCGGGCGTACCGACGGCAGAATGATGCAATCGTATCTCTCTTCCAAATTACCCGCAGCGATTTCAGCGTTGTAGATAGACGTATATTCATATTCATGGTTATCCAGCACCAGACGCGTCCACCCTTCTTCCTTACTGGCCGTCCAGGGATGGTACAGAGCGACTCGGGGCTGCTCCAGCACTGTAGTCTCTACTTTGGAATCCGCTGGCTCTACGATAATGCCCAGTCCAGCCATATTCCCCTTCACCGCCGCGCTATTTTTTACCACCAACGAGCCGCTGGGAATGTCCAGATTTTTCGACATGTAAGACACTTTTTCCTCGGCGGCATACAACCGATTCATAAGGCGATACACATCGTTGGAGCCTGCCCGAATCAACAGGTCGCTCCGTGTATCGGCCATAACTGGCCTCGGCTCTGGCACCTCATCCAGTTTCGTCGTGCGCACATCGAACTGACCGCTCACCTCTACGTGGCGTACTCCCATTTGAAGCGGTAACGTCCACCCCGCCATGTCATACGGCGGCTCGGCWGGYCCGCCGGGATACATGAGACGGTCGGGATACACCTGSCGCTCCATCATATCCATAAGRTGCGGTCGAAAAGGCTGGGCGGTGTACATGATGAATGTGCCAGCCGGATACTCCACGCCATCCGCTGAGAAGGATTCTTCGGCGCGATGCACCTCGATAGCCGTAGCATGAAGGCGTTCCAGCATTTCATACGCACTACGTGGATCGCGCTGATCGGACGGTACCAGCCAGGCGTAGGGCGGCTCGGTCTGTCCAAGCCGAATAGCCTCTTCGTTCATGTGAATGAAATTGCCTTGGAATCGGTCATGATACCGTGATGCCAACGTAAAAAGACTCATGGCGATATCCAGCTCGTACTCCACGATATCTCGAAGGCGCCACCATCCCCCCGGCCAAGGATCCGGGAAATTGGTTGCCACAGAATAATCTTTCATACCCCGACGAGTACCGCCAAGCTCGCTTTTACGCTGAAAAATGGGAGAGGCAAGATTTACACTGGCAGCCTCGGTTAGAATCCCTACCATATTATGTCGATACGGAGTGGTTCGGAATCCCCCTGCCCACCAATTATCATACATGGCACTATGGACCACACCCTGACGTCCATTTCGCGCTAAATCGCCTGCCATGTGACCGCCAATGATGAGCAGGGTCTGATCGATAATCGGATGCACGTTATAGTTTTTTGGATCGTGGAAAGGCGGTACAAAAAGTCGCGCACCCTTGTTGCCCATCTGATGCACGTCCCATACGATAGTGGGAAACCATTCTTCGTACAGCACCTTGGTTATGTGTCGCGTTTCTTTCAGGTTGAGCATAAACCAATCGCGGTTGTTATCGTGCCCCGCATATTTCTGGTACAGCCGGGGCATGGTGGCGCGCCCTTCCCACGACGTACCGATAGATCGTTCATACCATTCTGCCACCATCTTCTGACCATCCGGATTGGCGCAGGGCACCAGCAGAATTATACAGCGCTCTAGGATTTCCTTGATCTGGGGCGAGTCGCCTGTTGCTAAATTCCATGCCAGCTCCATGGACATCTGGCTCGCCGCCACTTCGTTGGAATGAAGCTGACAGTTAATCAGGATAGGCACCTTGGATTCCTGAATGAGACGATCTGCTTCCATCTTCGAATCTATTAGACGCGGGTCGGCTATTTTTCGCTGGACATCGCGGTGATGTTGAAGGTTTGCCACCGTATCCGCCGACGAAATTTCCGCCAGAATCATGCGCTGCCCTTCCGTAGTTAACCCAATATCCCGCACTGCCACCCGGTCGGAGTTTGCCGCCAGATGATCGAAGTACGCTAAAATCGTGGGCCACTTCGCCAGCTTGTAATCAGCGCCTACCTCATGCCCCAGAAAATCTGCCGGGGATTGGGGATCGGCGGCAACGTGCGCAGCAGCGAACAGCATTACCAAACACGTCCAATGACTCACACGTTTCATAGGAATCTCCATTGCCTTAAACCGATTTGTACTGCACGTATCTCAATTTTATTGAATACTCTATCGAGATAGAATGTACACTTATAAAACCAAATGATACGCAGGTATTACAACTTAATTTACTCTACCATTCCCGCAAAGCCCCTGATTTCTATACAATTATCTCCGGGATGATATGACCGTGGACATCGGTGAGACGACGTTCGATACCGTTGTGTTTGTAGGTCAGTTTTTCGTGATCAATACCCAGTTGATGAAGAATGGTGGCGTGCAGGTCGTAGCAATAGGTGGGATTCTCTACGGCTTTATATCCAAACGCGTCGCTGGCTCCATACGTGGTGCCGCCTTTGAATCCGCCACCTGCCACCCACGACGTGAATGCTTCCGGGTTGTGGTCGCGACCGATGCCGCCCTGACGGCATGGCATACGTCCGAATTCGGTGGTCCAGATGACGATGGTGTCGTCAAGCATGCCGAGGGATTTGAGATCCTTCAGGAGGGCGGCGGCGGGTTTGTCCATGGACGTGCCCATTTCGCCATGGTGCTTGGGGATGTCTTCGTGAGAGTCCCAGTTACGTCGCGGAAATCCATTGTCCGCGCCGCTCCATAGCTGCACGAATCGCACATCACGCTCCAGAAGACGTCGAGCCGTGAGACAATTCCGTCCGAAATCCCGGGTGATATCTTCATCCAGGCCGTACATTTTTTTCGTGGCATCGGATTCGTTGGTCAAGTCCAGGGCTTCCGGGGCGGAGAGCTGGAGTCGGGCGGCCAGCTCGTATGACTCGATCCGCGCGTCCAGACGCGAATCGCCTTCGCGCTGCGCACTGTGGCTTTCGTTCAGGTGACGCAACAATTCTCGTGTATCGGATTCGTTTTTAGGGGAAATAAAATCAGCATCGCGGGGATACAAATCGTAAATGGGATCTTCCCGATCAGGATGAATAAGGGTACCCTGGGCAGCGGCTGGCAGAAATCCGCTGGACCAGTTTCCTGGACCATTGGGCGCGAATCCGCGACTATCTGGCAGAACTACAAACGTAGGGAGTTCATCCGTCATACTGCCCAGACCATAGGTTACCCAGGAGCCCATGCTGGGGAATCCGGGGAGTACAAAACCTGAATTCTGCATGAACGTCGCCGGGCCATGAATGTTGGTAGTAGCCTTCATGGAATGGATAAAGGCAATATCATCAACGCATTCAGCCAAATGCGGGACGAGACTGCTCATCCATTTTCCACTTTCACCGTGCTGTTTCCAATCCCATGGGCTCTTGAAGAAAGTACCGGGATCGCTCTGGAACAGTTCAATTTTTCCGTCTATATCGAATGGCTGCTCGTGACGTTTGATGAGTTCCGGTTTGTAGTCAAACATATCCAGGTGGCTCGCGCCGCCGGACATGAAGAGCTGCACAACACGCTTGGCTTTGGGAGGATAGTCCGGTTTTACACCAGACTTGGTCGCCGCCAAAAGCTGCCCTTCCCGCCCAAGCAGGTCAGCAAGGGCAATACCGCCCAGTCCACCGCCCAGACCCCACAGAAAATCGCGTCGTGTCATCTTTTTCATCGGCTCAATCCACAAACATAAATTCGTTAAGGTTAAATATCAATCGGGACACGCTCATCAAATGGGATCAGTATCTCATCCAGAGGCACGAGAGCTTCTTCAAACCCAATATCACTAAACGCCTCAAGATCAGACGCTTTGGGTTTTGAGCGGAAGAATTTTTGAACTTTCACAGAAAAGGGCTCCGTAGAAACAATGAGTTTCCCGGAATTGGACATTTTGTCTTTAGCCCCAATAAGAAAGCGAACAACTTTCCCTAGGTATCGTTTAATATTGTCGGTACTAACAACCATATCCGCCCTAATGAATGAAAGGTCAG
>NVWG01000149.1 GCA_002746185.1 Candidatus Hydrogenedentota bacterium | reverse complement strand
AACGAAAAAACAATCAACAATAAAATAGGCAAAACCGGGAAGCAACGGAAAAACTGCCACGGCAGTTAATAAATTTGACATGACCTTCTCATGGAAGCCTTGGCTACAATATTTGTGAGATGGATATGGCATCCCGTAGGGGATTTGAACCCCAGATATTGTTCTGGGTCAGCAGTAATTCCTCACAGCCGAGGGCGACTGTGCCACATTACACCCCCCTTGATCCCCCCTCGAGGGGGAATGGCTTTGGTACGGGTGATCATGTTTTAGTGTTGAGTCGCTGGGGTTAGGAGATTGCCGCACTTCGCTACGCTTCGTTCGCAATGACATGCATTAAGAAATTCCCCCAATTGAGGATACGAAGTATCTGTTGGTTCTTTTTGGTTTTACCTTTTTCTTTTCCAAGAAAAAGGTAAAGGGCGGTTCGCGAACCGCCCCTACATGGGTCTGTATATCGGCTAATCAATCTTTGGGGAGTGTGGTTTGTAGTGTCGGAGTCGCAGCGATTTCGTATGTGTGTGCGTGAGTTATTTTGTGATGATGGATTCGGTTGCTGGGAAGAGGCTGATGTTGGCGCGTTTGTTGCGTTTATCCCAGTAGCGTTTGGCCCAGGGGGGGCGTGTATCGGCGGTGGGGTGTAGGGTTACTTTTTGTGTCCATTGGGCGAGGAGGTCGTCGGCTTGTGCGAAGGCGGCGGCGGATTCGGGGGGATTGGCGATCCAGTCGGCTTGGACGTGGTCGCGTTCTTCGATGAAGAGGGGGCGCAGGAGTTGGGGGTCATGGGCGACCATGCGTTGGAGGTGTTCGTGTCGCCACCAGAGAGAGTCGTCGTCGGTGTCGCCTGCGGGTTTTATGTCAATAGGCTCAGATACGTGGACGGGTTTGAAGAGTCCGGTGCAGGGACCGGAGGTGGCGGTGGCCCAATGTGCGCAGGCATCGGGGGTGAGTTGGGATACCCAGGATGCGGTAGATTGACTGTTGGCGAAGAGGCCTCCGGCGTGTACGCAGGGTGCGGAGAGTCCGCCGTGCATCCATTTGTAGTGGGGGTGTTCGTGACCTTCGCCGTGATCCTGGAGGATGTGCATCATGTCGGCGACACCCGTTGCTTTTTCGGCCAGGGCTTGGGTGCGGGGTTGTCGGATTCGGCATCCGCAGCCGTAGGTGTTGACGGTGTCTGTGTATTGTTCGTTGAAGCCGGAGATGGTGAGGCCGTTGGAGATGGAGCGGGCGCCGGTGACTTCTTCCATGGCGAATTTACGCCCGGCGGTTTCCAGTACGAAGGCGGTGGTGGGGTCGGCGATGATGAAGCTGTTGTGGTAGGTGAACTTGCGGTTCTCGTGACCGCATCCGCCGCCTTGTCCGTATTTTTGGAGAAGGGCGGTGATGACATCGACGGCGGCGCGGGCGGTGGATGCCCGTTCCAATGCCAAGCGAAGGAGATCCATACCCAGGAGTCCCGGTTCTTTTTCGTAGGTCTGATTGGTGAAGACGGCTTCGTTGCCGATGGTGACGCCGTGTTCGTTGGTACCGATTTCGCCTCCCCACATCCAGAAGGGTTGGCTGATRAGGGTGGCGTTGGTTTCGACTATRTCGGGGATGTCGATGTAGGTGCAGCGCAGGGTGGAACCTGATGGACTTTGCCGACGGGGTGTCCAAACGAGGTTTTGGCCTTCGTTGGCATCGCGGTCGGAGTTTTTCGCGAAGAGGACGCGGTTGGGTTCGACGATGACGAGGGTGTCGCACATGGAATAGTGCCTTTCTTCTTCAATATCTAAGATTGTGCTTATTGTGGGCGATGGGGATTCAGGATTGCAATACGGGGGAGAGGAGATTACCGCACTTCGCGTTGCTTCGGTCAGAGACCAGGTCGCAGCGCGAACCTCAATAACGGATCCCTCTGTAACCTCGGTGTTCTCCGCGAGCGGAAAGATCGAACATAGGCGTACCGCCTATGATTTGTCCATTCCATGGGCGAGACGCCCATGCCCCGTTTCATGATACGAGGCTTTRTSCAGGGGKWACACTCTTGATCGCCTCAAGGAGGGTGTGGGGGACTGACCTGTTATGTCGAAGCGGTAGTTGTGCCATGGATCGGCGGTGTTGGAATAGTTGAATTATAAATCCGAATCAACTTCCAGTTCCTGTGATGTTTCGTGCAGGCTATCGTAATCAATATCCAGATCGTCGAAGCTCAAACTTGGCGTGTCGGTATTGGAGATACGATCCCGAAGTTCCAGCGCTTTCGCATACTGAAATTTTTCGTAGATGGTGTCGCAGAGATCGACGGCGGCTTGGAGATACTGGAGTTTGGCTAGACAACGTGCCATGGGAAACATAATCTGACGGGAATTTGGGAAGGCGGAGTCCAATTCTTTAAGGACGGTCATGGTCTCTTCGTACTTACCATCCTTGTATAAATCGTCGGCCTTGTTAAATTTATCGCGTGCKGTGTCTTTATCCATAGTTAGATYGCTCTGTKCTTTWTAGCCTTAAGTCTATAATGAATAGTATCTTATGCGAATAGGTGAAACGAATATTCTGTAATACTACATTCTCGTCTCGGCTGGTTCAACTCTTCTGGGTGTGTGAGGTTTGACTGAGGTGGGAAAAATGGGTATGATACGGCAAATCGTTTGAGGACACGGCGTTACACCATTACGCCTCTCTCGCCGCGTTGTCCCTTATGGTTTCCCAATTCATCATTAAGATTCGGTATTTGCCGGATGTAACATGGTTCAAGGAGAGAAAAGTGAAGAGGACTTATCAACCGTCCGTAATCAAGCGTAAACGAACCCATGGTTTTCGTAGTCGGATGGCTACAGTGGGTGGACGAAATGTGATCAAGCGGCGTCGTTCTAAGGGACGTAAACGTCTGGCCGTGTAGGTTCAATTGGTATGTTAACCGAGAATGGATTTGATCTGTTCAGGTTGATGACATAAGAAGAATGAGCAACAATGGACAGAATCGGGATGCCCGTCATAGTAGGCGGAGCCCAGTCCAGAGGCAATGAGCAGGAGATGCCGGGTCAGGTAGGATTTCCACGCAGTGAACGCTTACGCACACGATCTCAATACGCGTATATGTACAAGCATGGCCGCAAGACGGTCAATAAAGCGTTTATCTGTTATGTGGTCCGAGACCCCGAGCAAGGCCGAAAATTCGGCATGACCGTATCGCGCAAGGTAGGCGGAGCCGTTGTACGCAACCGGGTAAAACGGAATATTCGCGAAGCCTATCGAGCAAACCGACAACGTATGGATGAACCATACAGCGTGGTAATTATCGCMYSGCCCTCTGCGGCCACGCTGAGTTGTGAGGAATGCGTTAACGCGATCAGTGCTCTCTTCGACAAGGGAGGTATGGTGCGTGAGTAAACTTTTTATCCTGGTAATACGGGGATACCAAAAGTTCTTCTCGCCTGTGTTGGTGGCTCTTATGGGTCCCAGCTGCCGATTTTATCCTTCCTGCTCTCAGTATGCCGTCGAATCTATTGGTAAGCACGGTTCCGTTAAGGGCGTGTGGTTGGCCGGGTATCGCATTATGCGATGCCAGCCGTTTTCCAAGGGCGGGTACGATCCAGTACCGTAGTCGATTTGGCCATATTGCGGGTCTGCCTCTGGTGGGGGTTGCGCGAATTGCGCGGCGTTCCTGGAGATGCGAATGTTAGGTGACAATCAAGATCAGGATATGATGCGCCGTCAGATGATGGCTATTTTCCTGATTGGTTTTATTATGATGGGGTGGATGTTTTTCTTCGCCCCGACTCCTCCCCCTGTAGTCGCTCCGGAAGATCCCGCAGAGGAAATAACTACGACTCGGGAATCTGGTGGCGCCGCTCAACGGAGCCGGACTGAGACTGCGAATCCGACTGAGGCTTTGCAGGCGTGGCCTAATCTCCCTCCGGTGTTTGAGCAAGACGATCCGATCAGCGATGAAATCGTTATTCGCGATGAGTGGCTGGAATTGGTTTTCACGCGTATTGGCGGCCGCCTTAAACGGGCTCTTGTATTGCTGGGAGACAATGGCGATGACACGATCCAACTGGTGCCGGAAGCGGGAATACTGCCGGACACGGAAGTAGTCTATCCGTTGGGTCTTCGATTCCTTCATTCTGATATTCGTGATGAACTGGATTATCGTCGATTTGATGCGGTGGTATCTCGTGATGAGAGATCGGTTACATTTACACTGACGCTGCCCAATGCCGCTGTGGTGCGAAAGACGTTTACTTTAACTCCAGATGCGCATGTGCTGGATATCGAAATTGGATATGAGAATCTGGAAGGTCGAGGGCGATCTCTGGGGGTGGATGCAGAACCGGCGTACATCCTGAATTGGGGACCGGGCTTGGTGGCGGAGGGAGAGGGAACCTTTTTCAAGCCGTCAATATTGTGGCGGGCGGACGGTGAGCTGGAGAAGCTCTATATCAAAGATATGCCCGAACTGGGAGAAACTCCGGAAGACAAGCGTATATCGGACGCAGAATGGCTTGGGTATCGATCCAAGTATTTCTTGAGTGTGTTGAAATCCAACGACGGAGAATCATCCGGGGATGCCTGGGTTTACGGCAATGAAGACGATCTGCGTTTTGGCTTGCAGACGCCTCGGTTTTTGGTGGATGCGGGGGATGAGCATCGTACGACGTACAGTTTGTATTTGGGCCCCATGGAACTGAAAAGCCTGGATGCGGCGTGGCCTACATTATCGAGTGCCATGACGTATTTTGATTATCCCAAGTTGCTGGATTCGTTTGCCAAGTTTCTACTGCGCATCATGAATTGGTTTCATGGATTCATTCCGAATTACGGAATGTCGATTGTATTATTGACCGTGTTGATACGTATCGCGGTACTGCCGTTGACGCTGAAAAGTATGCGGAGCATGAAGGGACTGCAGACGCTTCAGCCTGAGATTAAAGAAATCCAGGAGAAACATAAGGACGATCAGCAAGCGTCGAGTAAGGCCATGATGGAGCTATATCGGGAGCGGGGCATAAATCCGCTGGGCGGGTGCTTGCCGATGCTTATTCAGATGCCGGTGTTTATCGCGCTGTATCGGATGATCATGTTTGCATTCGAGGTGCGCGGTGAAGAATTTATGTGGATAGATGATTTGTCTTTGCCGGATCGTTTATTCCATATACCATTTATGATGGGGATGCCGTTGGTGGGCGATGCGTTGGCATACGTAAACCTGCTTCCCATTTTGATGGTGKTGGCCATGGTGATTAGTTTTAAGATTTCGCCGACGAGCGCGACGCAAAATCCGCAGCAGAAGATGATTATGATGCTTATGCCGATATTTTTTGGTTTGATTTCCTATGGATTTTCGGCGGGAATCAATTTATATGTACTCACGAGTACAGTATTGGGGATTGCACAACAGCAAGTGATCAATCGAAGCGGCACTACAGAAGCACCGAAGAAGAAAGAAGTGAAATCAGTGAAAGACATCCGCAAGAAGCGGAAGCAGCATTTTTATAATCGTGCGCAAGAACGCAAACGAGAACAGGCTAAGGCGGCCAAAAAAGGGAAGAAGAAAAAGTAGGTTTCCCCATCCGCTGGGCGTTTCTACTCCATCCGACTGTGCGCCCAGGATGAAACGTAACCCGCCAGCCCAACGGGCATCCCAATTCGATGCCCATAAGGTAAGAAGGAGTGCGAAAGCATGAGAAAAACAGAAGCAACAGCGTCTACCCGTCAGGAAGCGATCCAAAGTGCTTTGGACAAACTGGGGGCAGAACTACACGAAGTGGATATTGAGATTCTGGATGAAGGCAGTAAAGGTTTTCTAGGTCTGGGCGCCAGAGATGTGCATGTGCGAGTGGTGGCGGAGCATTTGTCTGATGATGGAAACAGAGATGAATTCGATGATGATAATATCGGAAACCGTTCGGATATGCCCGAGCCCCGACAACGTGACGTTCGGTATGATCCTCGCAGTGGGAATGCGGCTAATCGAGGCGGACGTCGGCCTCAACAGGGTTCCGGCGGAAATCGTGGGCGTGGTGACGGGAATCGTCAGGGCAATCAGTCTCGTGGCGGACAGTCCAATCGTCAAGAAACCAGTAACCGTTCAGAGCGCAGCCCGCGTCAAGATCAAGGTAATCGCTCAGAACGTGGATCTCGTCAAGATCAAGGTAGTCGCTCGGAACGTGGTTCGCGCCAGAATCAGAGTAATCGTTCAGAGCGTGGTTCTCGCCAGAATCAAGAGAATCGTTCAGAGCGCGGATCGCGTCAGGATCAAGGAAAAAGTTCGGAACGAAGCCCTCGCCAAGAGAAAAGCAACCGTCCAGAGAAGAGCCAGCGTTCGGATAAAGGGTCACGCCAACAGCAGCAGCGTAAACGTCCTGAAAATCGTGACAGTTATAAGGCTCGTCCTAAAAGGAAAGAGCGGGCTGTACCGGTGGATGTGGAAGCAGCAGGAATATTGGGTCAATCCGCCGCAGCGTTATTACAGGAAATCATTACCAAGATGGGTATGGAATGCACCGTCACTAATTCATTGAATGAAGATCAGGATATTTTGCTTGAAGTTTCAACGGAAGATTCAGCTATCTTGATTGGCCGTAAAGGGCGCACACTGGAATCGCTGCAGTTTATGATAAATCGAATCACGTTGAATTCGGATGATGCGGAAACGGTAGATCGTATTATTGTGGATGTAGAGGGGTATTTGAAACGACGGAGAGAGAGCCTGGAAGAAATGGCGTTGAGTATGGCGGAGAAAGCCAAGTCAACGGGTCGGAGTATTCGGGTGAAGCCGCTGGATCCTCGGGAACGTCGTATTATCCATTTGGTACTGGAAAGTATCGAAGGTGTTCGTACGTATAGYTTGGGTAATTCGGAACTGCGCCGCATTGTCATTGTGCCTGAAAATGAAGGTAAAGTCAGGGATTCGGACAATGGAAATGATGAAAATAACGATTCGGAAGATGCGGATACCTCGTCGTCTGAAGAGCAGAGCGAAACGGCCTCTGCTGTAGATGATACGTCATCGGAAGAGCAGGTTGAGACATCTTCTGAGGATGAGGGCGAGTCGACTGAGGTTGAGGAAGACGAGCTGGTGTCCGAAGAAGCGAGCGAATCTGTAGAAGCTGACAAGGAATCCTGAGCATCCGGTTTTTCCGGAGGTAAAACGTGAACTCCATGGGCGAAGATACCATTGTCGCGATTGCCACTCCGTCAGGTGAGGGCGGAATCGGTATCGTTCGGCTCAGTGGACCGGAAGCGATAGCCATCGCGTCGGGTCTGTTTATTTCGTCCACCGGGAAGGATGTAGGAACGGGTACGCGTCAGGTATATCACGGGGAAATTCGTGATGGCGACGTGTGTGTGGATGAAGTGCTGGTGCATATTATGCGCGCACCGCACAGCTATACCACGGAAGACGTAGTGGAGATTAACGGTCACGGCGGGATGGCCCCTTTGAATGCTATTCTGGAATTGGTGTTGGAGCGGGGTGCGCGTCTGGCAGGTCCCGGTGAATTTACCCATCGCGCTTTTATGAGCGGTCGAATCGATCTGGTGCAGGCGGAATCTGTGATGGATCGTATTCAGGCGCGGACGCGCGCGGGACTTCAAGCGGCATCGGCGGCGGCTCAGGGAAAACTTTCTGAAACGCTGTACAAGCTCCATGCGGTATTGG
This sequence comes from Candidatus Hydrogenedentota bacterium, assembly GCA_002746185.1. Lineage (GTDB taxonomy): Bacteria > Hydrogenedentota > Hydrogenedentia > Hydrogenedentales. Next base: position 3,240 of record NVWG01000149.1, on the reverse strand, counting down.
TGGATGCCAAGGCGTATGTGGAAGCGGCAGTGGATTTTCCCGATGACGATCTTCCTGATCTGATTACCCCTGAATTAAAGGGGCGAATTGAAGATGTACGACAGGGGATGATYGATCTGCATGCTASAGCGGATGCGGGAAAACTGCTTCGYGAAGGGGCWACGGTAGCACTGGCTGGGCGCCCCAACGTGGGTAAATCGAGTTTATTTAACGCACTGCTCCGGGATGCACGGGCGATTGTAACGGCTCACGCGGGTACGACGCGGGATCGACTGGAGGAAGTGATTAGTCTGGATGGTATCCCGGTGAAACTGGTGGATATGGCTGGGCTTCGGGAAACGTCGGACGAAGTAGAACAGATTGGCGTGGCTGCTGCGCGACGCGTACTGTCAGAAGCTGCGCTGATTCTTTTTGTAGTGGATGTATCGGTGCCGGTGGAGGATGAAGATCGCCAACTCCTGAAAGAATTACTGGAGATGGATACGCCGTTGATATTGACGGGTAATAAATGCGATTTGGAAAAGTGTGCAAATCTGGATGAGCTGGCAGGATCGTTTGCCGGAACGGTAAATGTATCGGCACAAACGGGTTCAGGACTGCCTGAATTGGAAGCGATGTTGGCGAGTCTGCTTCGCGGCGAGGCCGCTTTGGCTCCTGATCAGACTATGCTTACACGGGTACATCAGAAGGATAGTTTGCGCCGGGGTATCGAGGCACTTGATCGGATGCAGGGGAACTACGATCAGTCGCCTGAATTCATGAGTATCGATCTGGATGATGCCATCAAAGCACTGGGTGAAATCACGGGGGAGACCACCCCGGATGACGTGCTGGAACGGATTTTTTCGTCGTTTTGTATTGGGAAATAAAAAATGGAGGTCCTTGCCTGGGCAAGAATCTCCATCTGGGTATTGCAAATAAGTCCAAGAATTTTCGTCTTGTCTCCTCGCTTCCTGATAGAGGCCCGGGACTGAGGTGATCCCGGACCTCTGCGGAAGGAGAAACGCCACATTTGGCGTTGACCAAACAAAATGTACCATGGTTTTTAGGAAATTGCGAGCAATGACTACCGTTTGTTACAGGTTAGGACAGTAGCTGATGAGTAAATCCGTAGCTATAGTTATTGGTAACCCCTTGGTAAATATGGAGTTGCCGTACCCATCTGATGAGGGTTTACAAGGTGTTGAGCTGATCCTGGATGACGCGGAAGCCATACTTGCTGAGGGGGCATCTGAAAAGGGTTTTTCGGGGTTTGCGGCGGGGGATTGGGTGTCCTATACCTTACTCGCGAAACAGGGTGCATGTTCGCCATTGGGTGATCACGCGGCGTTGCGTGCTGCCATGTCGGATAGTTCGTTGAAACAGCCTCGGTTTGTAGTATTGGAAGAAGGCGCAGATGTTCCTGCCGTAGTGAGTGTCCTCAATCCGCCATTGCTGATCCGAAAAGGATTGGATGAGCGATATGTGGAATACCTGGAAGATGTTTCTCTTGCGGTAAATCAACTGCGTAAGGTTTTGCCGGAAGAAGATCGTGTTGTCGTGGAAGAAGTGGTGGACGGTGATGGGTTTTCGCTTTATGGCTTTGTCTCGGAGGATGGGTTTCAGCTGGCCGGGATGGTCGAGTTGGAATGGTATTCCGGGCGGGGACAATATCCCATGGGGCTTCAGTGTCCGGCAGAAATGAGCGAGGCGCTTCGAGTGGATTTGATTAGGGAAGCTCAAGAAATTGTCTCATTGTTGGATGAGTTTCGGGGGCATCTTCGCATGGACTTCGTAGTGCGCGACGATGTGCCTTACATCAAAACGATTGATCCTTGTATTATTTCGTCCTGGATGCCTGTGGATTTATTGGGACTGAGCGGGGCTTATCCGTTATGGAAAAATGTGCTTCGATTTGCGGCGGGAGAGCCGTACCTTTCGGCGGATGAAAAAACGTATCGAGCTGCGGTGTTGCGCTGGGTGTCTGCGGGATCGGGAGAGGTTGCTTCGGTGATGGGTGTAGATGTGGCCGAGAAAATAGAAGGGGTGACGTGTGTTCGCATGCGAATTCAGCCCGGTGACCGATTACGCCATGCGGTAGATATGAGAGAGCGAGATCGAGTGGGGTATGTGGTGGCGGAAGGCGATACGATTGGGGAGGCTCGCGCTATAGCGCACCGGGCTGCTGATGCGATACGTATTGAAACAAACATTGTTATTGAATCGACAGAATTTAAGTAGAAAAGGCCAATATTCATGACCAGTGCTATGTCATTTAAGGTGGAAGCGACGGATCCGCAATGCGGTGCCCGGGCTGGGGTGCTGTCGTTGCCTCATGGGGAGATTCAGACACCGGTGTTCATGCCCGTGGGGACGCAGGGAACGGTGAAGACGTTGTCGTCGGATGATCTGAAGACTATCGGCGCGCAGATTATTTTGGGGAACGCGTATCATCTATATTTACGTCCCGGCACGGAAATATTGGAAGCGGCAGGTGGTCTGCATGAATTTATGCAATGGGATCGGCCTATTTTGACGGACTCGGGAGGGTTTCAGGTTTTTTCGTTGTCGGACCTGAATAAAGTGACGCAGGAGGGGGTAGTCTTTCAAAGTCATCTGGATGGAACGAAACATTTGATGACCCCGGAGAAGGCTACCGATGTACAGATCAGTATAGGATCGGACATTATGATGTGCTTCGATGAATGCACGTCTCACCCGGCCACCCATGATCAGGCGGCGGCGTCAATGCGGATGACGCTAGACTGGGCGCGACGCTGCAAGACGCAGTGGGAATCGCGGGAGGCTACGGAACGGCAGGCGCTGTTCGGCATTGKYCWGGGMMRYGKKKMYRAGGWYYTSSRSGCKSAGASYKTSGCRSRSACRGKKSASMWYRWYKKTYMMSSGYMKSCKMKYGSCGKSGTGMRTCAGGGGGCGGGCCGAAGCGATTGTGCCTAACCCAAGCGCCTTGGCCAGCCGTGCGTGGCTGTTGAGGCGGGCCACGTCCTGTCCATCATACAGCGGCGACAGGCACAGCCATGGGGTGAGCGGGGTGAGTCGTTCCGCCGCTTGATGCCAGCCCTTGGTGACGCGCAGGGGGGTGTGCAGCAGCAACTCCAACCCGTCATGTCGCTGCAACAGATCCTCGATATGTAACTCACATCCGCCCTTTTTGGCGCGCAGCCTCCCGGTGGAGAGCAACCGGCACAGGCTTGCCCATCCGGTCCGGTCACGGGGCAGGGCGGTGACCTCAATACCGCC
>NVWG01000148.1 GCA_002746185.1 Candidatus Hydrogenedentota bacterium | reverse complement strand
GTTTTGTCCCAGCGCTTAGTGTTATTCTTAATGTAATTTCTGCCCCATATCATGGTGTTGGCTAGAACCGGGTCTTCTAGCGCGTCTTCCACCTTTGCCCAGTCATCCCCCGGCCATTCAGCGTGACACACCCCTATAACCGAACCATCAGGTGCTTCGACAGTTAGGGCAGTAGGTAGTCCTAACGCTATGGCATAACTATCTACAATTGCCTCACCGCTTTCGTCCATAAACCAGTCGCCGCCATTGGCGAGCCATAGCCCCAGCGAGCAGTCGTCATTGGCATCTAGGAGCATGGTTTCATGGTTGCCGCGCACAGAGTGAAACCAATGTTCGCGGGTTAACTTCAGTAATTCGTAGGAGTTCAGTCCTCGGTCGATCAGGTCGCCAACAGCGATAATTCTGTCGCGCTTGGGGTTGAAACCAGTTTCTCCCATGGCAAGAATCAGAAGGTCAAGCCGGCCGTGCACGTCGCCAAGGTAAAAGTCCCGCCCAATGGTGTTGGGGCCAAGGTGTCGGTGAAACACTTTTGCGGTTTGGCGTGCCACCTTTACTCCTTGTGGTCATTTCAGGATGTCATGGTTTTTGTGGCCCTTGCAAGCCATGACTTTGTCTCACTATCCACCAAAGATTCTAATTTCTCGTAAACAGCAGCATGATAATCATTGAGCCATTTTAGCTCAGCAGGGTTCAGTGCAGATGCATCAATCAAATTATAGTCGATAGGCGCAAAAGTAAGTGTTTCAAACTCAAACATTGTCCGTTCTTCATCACCTTTGCAGGCTTTCACCAAAATCAGGTTCTCAATGCGAATGCCGTATGCGCCTTCTTTATAATATCCGGGCTCGTTGGATAAGATCATGCCTTCTTCAAGCGGAACACCTGTGCCAAATTTTGCGATACGTTGTGGCCCTTCATGCACGGCAAGGAAAGAGCCGACACCGTGGCCCGTACCGTGGTCAAAATCCAGTCCGGCTTCCCAAAGTGGGCGGCGCGCAAACGAATCGAGCGCCATGCCTGACGTACCCTTAGGGAAGCGGGTGTGATCTGAGGAGGTTACTCTCTCTCGATAAATAATTTAGAATAAAAATTGATGGAATGGTGTTTCAGGTGTATCGAAAATCAGAGGAGAACTATATGATGAATATGGTTAAGAAAGTTGCGGGTCTGGCGCTTGTTGTGCTGGTCATGAGTTGGAGCCTGGATGCGGATGCTCAATGGAAACGGAAAAAGAATAAACCGGATGCTAGTCAGGGTGCGGTGGTGTCGCAGGTCATTGGATTCAATAATCTCGTGACAATTACCTATCATCGCCCAGGTGTTAAAGGCCGTAATGTGTGGACGGAGAAGAGTGATAATGTACGGATTGGTCCGTTGGTGCCTCGTGATGGCAAGCCGCGTCCGTGGCGCGCCGGAGCAAATGAAGCTACTACGTTTGAAACACAGGAAGATGTGATGATCAACGGAGAAAAGCTTCCTGCTGGAAAATATAGTTTGTTAATGGTGCCCACGGATGGCGAGTGGACCGTTATTTTCAACGAAGGAATCGGCTGGGGAATTTTTAAGTATGAAGCTGAGAAAGATGTACTGCGTGTAAAGGTTAACGTGGAAGAAGCGGCGCATCAAGAATGGTTGGTATACGGTTTTGACGATCCTGCAAAATATTCAGCCACTGTCTACTTACGTTGGGAAAAAGTAAGGGTTCCATTTACGGTCAGTATGGAAGAGAAATAGAATTATTCAGTACAATTAACGTAGTGTAGCCGGGCGAAGAAATTCGTCCGGCTTTTTTTTATGTAGATATACAAGGAGGCAGCATGAACGACTTGGATTTTTCAGGTAAGACCGTCGTAATAACAGGGGCATCCAGCGGTATCGGTTACGGTATGGCGCGGAAATTTTTGGAGGTGGGTGCGCAGGTGACAGTGACCGGTACGCAGGATGCCGGGGAGTACGATACGGATTATACAGGCATGACATTTCATACGTTGGAATCGTCAGATGTAGATGCCGTTCGRGCCTTTGCAGATAAAATTGGCGAGGTGGATGTGTTGATAAATTCCATTGGGACGGTGATGTACAAGAAGCAGGAATTTGAGGTGGAAAACTTCAAGCGAATTCTGGACATCAACCTGTCGGGGATTATGCAGTTGTGCATGCTGTTCCGGGAAAAGTTACTAGCGCGTAAAGGGAATATCATCAATGTGTCGTCCGTGGCAGCGTACGAGCCTGCACCGTATAATCCAGCCTATAGCGCGAGCAAAGCCGGGCTGGTCATGCTGACGAGGAATTTGGCGGTGCTTTGGGGAAAGAACGGCATCCGGGTAAACGGGATTGCGCCGGGTTTTGTACCAACAAAAATCACAGCGGTGTCGCGAGATAACGAGGCCATTTATGAAGCATCGCTGAAACGTATTCCTTTGGGGCGCTGGGGTACTGCGGAGGAAATGGGGACAACAGCATTATTTTTGGCAWCGCCCATGGCATCGTATATCACGGGGCAGACGATTGTGGTGGATGGGGGAACTACTGCGTTATAGCGTTGGATTGCTGAGCAGCATCGGCTTGTTTGAGGAGGGGGATGAGAACTTTTGCGACACGCTCAGCCATGATGGCGTTGCCTTCGTCATTCGGGTGAATGAGATCGGACATGCGTGAAGGGTTGCCAAAGATGCCTTTAAGAATATTKGGKACAAACGCKGAWCCMGTGCGRTCRGCGATATCTTTRAAYCCGTCGTAATAKGGATCGCTGCCGAGAATGCCGAATTTGGCGTGAACAATAACAGTCATGGCACCCATAGCCTGAATCTGGTTAACGATTTCTTCCAGATCGCGCATGACCAGTTCTTTTTGACGTTTTGCCAGGAAGTCGTTGCCGCCTAAGCCGATGATAACTATCCGCGGGGTACCCTCCTCTATGACTAACTCATCCAGTCTTTTCAATGCAGATTCCGTGGTGTCCCCATTTTTGCCCAGATTAAACACAGGTTGTTCGAGCAATCTCCCGAGTACAAAGGGATAGGTATTGATAGGGGTGGATGCTCCGTAGCCCCGTGTATTGCTATCACCAAAACAAATTAATTTTTCGCCTGTGGAATCCAGATTGGTGATGTGACTGTAATCTGTACCGCATCCGGCGAGGCTGAGGATTATCAGGGATGCAGCAACCATCGGGTAGAAACGATGGATTATAGCAACGCGATTTTGCATGGGGTCATGGTAGCACAAGGAGGTTTGTGTTTTAACATCCAACGCAGCACTCTTCTGGTATGATGGCTTTGTTGAGAAGTAACGGCTCTATTGAGCCGAATAGGAAAGGCTGCTGCGTTGGAATTACAAAATATAGCCATGCCCGATCCGGTTCAGGATGTGACCCATGCAGGGCTGCGGTTTTTTATTTATGCCACGGCGGATGAAATGGGTCACGCGTCGGCTATTCAGATAGCCCGGGAGCAGGTACAGTTGGTGGAGGCTCATGGAGAGACGAGTCTGTGGCTTATGGCCGCGCCGTCAGCTTTTCCGTTTTATGATGCGTATATCGAGTTGGTGAAAGTATCTCCCATGTTGCAGAGCGCGCTGGGGAGTACCCATTTTTTTCAGTTTGACGACTATCCGTTGCCCGCCGATCATCCCGCTACATTTCGGTATTTATTGCAGCAGCATCTGTTTGGGAAATTGAGTCGATGGATTCCCGAAGAGAATATTCACGCCTTGAATGCAGACGCACAGAATCTGGAAAAAACGTGTCAGGCGTATGCGCTGGATCTGTTGACGCATGGTCCGGATTTACAGTTGAAGGGGATGGGGGAGAATGGTCATTGGGGTTTTCATGAGCCGGGTGTGCCGTTGGATCTGGAGCCGGGATTTATGGAAGTGGATTTGAGCGATGAGAATGTGGCGCAGCAGATGCGGGATCATCCTTTGCTGTTTACTGATGCGACAGAAGTTCCGGTTAAGGCGGTGTCGGCGAATGTAGCGCTGTTTATGGAAACCCACGAGTTGATTGAGGACAATGTGCCGCAGGAGAGYAAGGGCTTTGCYTTTCTCGCTTCGTATGGGAATGAGCATGTGAACGATGCGGTGCCTTCCAGTGCGCTGAAGCAGCACCCCAATGCGGTGGTGCGGACGACGGAAGCGGCGGCACGGGAATGGCTGGCGTATCAGGAGCATGGGATAGTAACGGAGGGCTCTCTGTCCCGCATGGTGACGAGTTTGCAAGGTGAGAGCGGTGGGCAAGATATGGAAAAGTATATTCGGTCCACGTTGGAAACCATGGAAATACCTATTGGAGCAGCGTAACGCATGAGAATGTTTTTTATTCGTGGAATGATGACGGCAATCTTGTTGGCGACCTGTGTGGCATTCGCCGAGGATGAATATGCAGTTCTGGATGCTGTATCGGAGGGGTTTGAGCCGCGTCGAATGATGCAGGAATACCTGGATGATCAGGCACAGGCCATGTTTGAGCGGCGGCGATTGCGGTATGAATCGCTGAAAACGCCAGAGGATATTGCGCAGTATCAAACGGACATGCGGGCGTTCTTCGTTGATGCACTAGGGGGCTTTCCGGAGCGGACTCCGCTGAATGTGCAGCATGTGGGCAGTGGTTCACGCGAGGATTTTCGTTACGAAAAGATTATTTATGAGAGCCAGCCGGGATATTTTGTCACGGCTATTCTGTATTTACCTGTCACGCCTGGGCCGTATCCTGCGGTACTGGTGCCGTGCGGTCACAGCAGTAACGGTAAAGCCGCTGAATCGTATCAGAAGGCATGTATTCTGTTGGCGCGGAATGGGATCGCGGCATTGTGCTACGACCCGGTGGGTCAGGGAGAGCGGTATTACTATTTCGATGAAAAAGGGAAGCCCGTCAACGGTACGACCATGCATCATCTCTTGGCAGATACGGGGGCCATCCTGACGGGTACGAATATGGCCATGTATGCGATTTGGGATGGCATGCGGGGTATAGATTATCTGCAGAGCCGGGACGATATAGACGGGGAGCGGATTGGGTGTACGGGAAACTCAGGGGGCGGTACGCTGACGAGTYACATTATGGCACTGGATGATCGGGTGAAAGTGGCGGCACCGAGCTGTTACATCACATCGTTTCCTAGGCTGTTGGCGACTATTGGGCCTCAGGATGCGGAGCAGGTTTTTTTCGGACAGCTTGCCTTTGGGATGGACCACGCGGATTACATACACATGCGYGCGCCRAAACCGACGTTRATYTGCGCAGCAACRCAGGATTTTTTTGATATTGAGGGAACGTGGGATACGTTTCGAGAAGCGAAGCGTTTGTATACCCGGCTTGGATATGCTGAGCGCGTGGATTTGGTGGAGGTAGATGCGAAACACGGATTCAGTCAGCCATTGCGGGAAGCCATGGTGCGGTGGATGCGKCGGTGGCTTATGGGGATCGATGAGCCTGTGTTCGAAGAATCCGTAGAAATTTTCTCTGACGAGGAACTGCAATGTACACCTGATGGGCAGGTGATCAATTTGGATGGAGTGCGCACGACATTCGATTTGAATAGAGAGCGGGGCGAAAAGCTGGCGGCGAGTCGCGAGGCTTTTATGTCCGCCGGAACTGCGAGAGGGCGACGTGAATCTATTCGTGCCCTGATCGGAGCGGCTCCTTTTTCCGCAACGGAAATACCCAAGATAGAGAAGCGTGGGAAAATTGAGCGCGAGGGATATAGCATCGAAAAGCTTGCCCTGATACCTGAACCGGGCATCGTTTTGCCTGCGCTGTTTTTTCGCCCAACTGGAAACGTAAAACGTGCGATAGTGTATCTGCACGGGGAAGACAAAGCTGTGGAAGCTGGACCCGAGGGGCGGCTCGAAAAGTGGGCGCAGGAAGGTACTTTAATATTAGCGGTTGATCTTCGTGGAATAGGAGAAACGGAGTCTCATGAATATAAAAATAATTGGAAACGTACGGTAGGTTCAGACTGGCCGGATTTCATGCGGGCATATTTGCAAGGGCGAACGGTGGTGGGTATGCGGGTGGAGGATATATTTTCCGCYACRCGATATATCCAGTCGRTWGCAGGCGATGATGTWGGGATACGCCTGRTTGCTCAGGGAGAATCGACGGTACCGGCCCTGCATGCGGCGGCGTTGGCTCCGAGTGAATTCGAGCAAGTAACGCTGGAAAAGGGGATTCCTTCTTGGATGGCGGTGGTAAAAGAACCGCATGCAGCGGACCAATTGGTTAATGTTGTGCATGGGGCTCTCAGGCGTTATGATTTACCTGATCTGGTTTCTTTGGCTGCGCCGGGTACCATACGTATGGTGGAGTCGAAAGTACCTGTGTTTTGACTGAAAGTTTCTTCTACAAAACTGCGGTGAGGAAACAGTTACACAAAAATTAAATTGAATTATTTTTAGTTCGTTACGTTTGCTTGTATTAAAGGAAGTGTCTTATGAAATGGAATGATTGTTATCTAGTTTATCCCTTGATGTTTTCGATGGTATTTGGGGCTGGATTGGCTTGGACTGATGAAACGGGTCAGGATCGCTGGTCCCTTGAGGAACATCTTGATACCTCTTCGCTTTCATCAGCCCAAGTGCTGGCTGTCGAGGGGAGTATCGAGGAAACACCGGATTATTTTGGGGCATATATAGGTCCTATTCTTGAGAATCGCTGTGTTAAATGTCACGGGGCGTTGGAGCAAGAGGGGGAGTTGCGGCTGGATACGCTGGCTGGAGCGTTGTATGGCGGTGAAATGGGTGAGGCGGTGGTGCCGGGTGAGGTGGACGAGAGTATATTGGTAGAGGTGATTTTGTATTTGGAAAAGCTAAAGATGCCTCCTAAGAAAAAACTGCCTCAATTAGAAATTAATTTACTAACGCGTTGGGTGGAATCGGGTGCTGAGTGGCCTGAAGGAGTAACGCTGAAATCGAAGTCACGGGTGCGTGAAATACCTGTAGTAACATTGGCCGTCGCGCCGGGGCCTCCGGTGCGATTCAATCAGGATATCCGTCCCATCTTGTCGGACAAKTGCTATGCGTGCCACGGTCCGGACGGAAAAACCCGGAAGGCGGGACTGCGACTGGACGTGCCGGAGATAGTATTTGGTGTACTGCCTTCGGGGAATCGGGCGGTCGTGCCAGGTGATTTACAGGCCAGTCATTTGTTTAATCGGGTAGCGGCGGCATCTTCTACAGACCGTATGCCGCCGGAGGATTTTCACAAACAGCTAAACGCCGATGAAATTGAGTTGCTGGGTCAGTGGATCGTACAGGGAGCGCAATGGGAACAGCACTGGGCATTTATCCCGCCGAAACAGGCACCGCTGCCGGAAGTAGCAGATCGTAATTGGGCACGGAATCCTATTGATCACTTTGTGGCGGAGCGATTGATGAAGGACGACCTCACGCCTAACGACACGGCGAACAAGCGTACGTTAATACGGCGGGTGACGTTGGATCTGACGGGACTGCCGCCTACGCTTGATGCCATTAACGCCTTCCTGGCCGATTCGAGTCCGGATGCGTACGAGCGCGTGGTGGATCGACTGCTCCAAGCGCCGCAGTATGGGGAACATCAGGCGCGGTATTGGTTGGACGCGGCGCGGTATGCGGACACGAACGGCTATCACATTGATAACGAGCGGTACATGTGGCGGTGGCGTGATTGGGTCATTGATGCGTTCAACGATAATAAGCCCTTCGATGATTTTACGGTGGAGCAGTTGGCAGGAGATCTGCTGCCCGATCCGACTATGGATCAACTCATCGCTACGGGGTTCAATCGGAATCACATGGTGAATTTTGAGGGTGGTGCCATTGATGAGGAGTATCGCCTTCAATATGTAATGGACCGAATAAATACGACGAGCACAGTGTGGATGGCACTGACGGTGGCGTGTGCTCAGTGTCATGATCATAAATACGATCCCATTACCCAAAAAGAATTTTTCTCTATGGGGGCTTTCTTTAATTCCATTGACGAGATTGGTCTGGATGGCAGAGCGGGCAATGCCGATCCGTTTATGGCGGTGCCCAGTCCGGAGCAAGCGCGGGAACTGGATCTTCAACAGGCGGAACTGGCAGAGCTGACCGAAATTCTGAATCGCGCTTACCCTAAGTTGGATTCGCAGCAGGTGGTGTGGGAAGACGAATGGACGGATACGCTGGAGCGTCGTTGGCAGGTTCTAACGCCAGTGTCGGTAACCGCGGAGAACGGAACGGAGTTATCTGTTCAATCCGACGGTTCGGTATTGGCGGCAGGATCTACTCCTGATAAAGATCAGTACAGCGTGGTGCTGTCGGCATCGAGCGATGCCATAACCGGGCTTCGTCTGGAATTACTCACTCACGAGAGTATTGCGAACGACAAAGTGGGGCGGGGCGAAAACGGCAATGTGGTGCTTACCGATTTTGTAGTGGACGTGATTGATGCTGGCACGGGGGAGTCTATCCGCCGCGTTATGCTGTCGGATGCCATGGCGGATGTGGAGCAGGACGATCTGGAAGCAGGAAAAGCCATCGACGACAACAAGGAGACAGGCTGGTCATCAAATGGGCAGGATATTGCTGGAGGACGCATGGCGATATTTCTGCCGTCGGAACCCATTGAGTTAAAATCCGGGGAGGCGCTGCGCATCGTTTTGGCGCAGGAATCTAAATATGAGCAGCGGTTGATAGGTCGATTTCGTCTTTCCATGAGCAGCGACCCTATGCTGGGCTACGCGCAACCGTCGCCGTGGAATGTCATTGGGCCGTTCTTGGCTAAAAACAACAAGGCCGCATTAAAGAAGAAGTTTCCTCCGGAGAAGAAGGTACGGCTGGAGAAAAAATATAAGGGTAATTTGGCTTGGGCATCGGTGCCGGATGAGTGGATGGACGGTGAAGATCAGTCGCTGGCTGGCGGTAAAGGCGCGAATTACCTGTATCGGACTCTGCATGTGCCGTCAGCGCGAAAAGTGATGCTGTCTCTGGGCGTATCGGAAGCTGTTCAGGTTTGGGTGAATGGGAACAGCGTGTATGCCTCGAACGACCGGAAGATGTTGCGCAAGAATGAAGAGCAGGTGGAGCTGGCGTTGGATGCGGGGGATAACGCGTTACTAATCAAGGCTGTGAGTTATGGTGATAATTCCCGATTCTATTTCAAATTGGATGAAGTTGTGCCTGGGGGATTATCGTTCCCTGTGCGATTGGCATTATTGAAATCGGAATCGGATCGAAACGATACGGAGAAAAATTCTATCCGGGAAACCTTCCGGACTGGGCACATGCCGGACTGGGAATCCAATCGGAAATCTCAGGGTGCGGTGAAGGAAAAAATGGCTGCCCTGAAGGAGGAAATTCCCAGCACCATGGTCATGCGGGAGCGTGATACGATGCGCGACACGTTTGTACTGGAACGTGGGGAATACGATAAGCCGGGAGAAAAAGTAGYSCGGGGAACGCCAGCAGCCYTGCCGCCCATGGACGAGCAGTATCCCAATAATCGACTGGGTCTGGCGAAGTGGCTGGTGAGTGATGAGCATCCGTTGACGTCGCGGGTGACAGTAAACCGATTCTGGCAGCGATATTTCGGTCACGGCCTGGTGAAATCGTCAGAGGACTTTGGGTCTCAGGGCGAATGGCCTACCCATCCTAAATTACTGGACTGGCTGGCGGTGGAATTTCGGGAGAGTGGGTGGGATGTTCGAGCATTGCAGCGCCTGATAGTTACGTCAGCTACGTATCGTCAAACTTCCATGACAAATCCCGAGAAGTATGCGATTGATCCGGAGAATCGACTTTTTTCGCGAGGTGCACGTTTCCGATTGGATGCGGAGGCGATTCGGGATTCGGCACTGGCTATCAGCGGATTGCTGGTAGGGACGCAAGGCGGGCCCAGTGTGAGACCGTATCAGCCACCGGGTTTGTGGAAGGAAGTGGCGTATGGCGGAAATTTTACAGCCCAGGTATTTGCGGCGGATTCGGGTGATGCACTGCATCGCAGGAGCATGTACACGTTCTGGAAACGGACGAGTCCCCCGCCGAGCATGATGGTTTTTGATGCGCCGAATCGGGAGACATGTTCTGTGAGTCGATCTCGTTCCAACACACCGTTGCAAGCATTGACATTGATGAATGACCCGCAATTTGTGGAGGCATCACGATTTCTTGCGAAACGGATGCTGCGCGAAGGAGGCACCACACTGGAGGGACAGCTAGCCTACGCGTTTGAGCTGGCGACGGGTCGCCCTATAGAGCCTCGGGAACAGAAAATTCTGACCGGGGTGTATACGCGGGAGCTGGCAGCTTTCGAGCAGGAGAGTTCTCGTGTAGACGCGTTCCTGGGACTGAGTGATGGGGGTGACAGTGTTTCTTTGCCTCCGGCTCAACTTGCGGCCATGAGTATCGTGGCTAATATGGTATTGAATCTGGATGAAACCATCACCCGAAACTGATTCGGGATTGACGGAGGAAAATCGATGGACCCGTTGAATGAGTGTCAGCATCTGGTGACGCGACGGCAATTTTTTGGACTGGCCAGTGCAGGTATCGGCACGGCAGCGCTGAGCGGAATTATGGGCGGTGGCGGTGAAGTGCAGGCTTCCATAGATCCGGTGTTGAAGCAGCTGCATCATGCACCGAAAGCAAAGCGGGTAATCTATCTATTTCAATCCGGCGGTCCGTCACAAATGGATCTCTTTGATTATAAACCCGAGATGAAAACCCAGCATGGCGAAGAATTACCGGGTTCGATTCGTATGGGACAGCGCATTACAGGCATGACCTCGGGGCAATCTTCGTTTCCCGTGGCATCCAGCATGTTCGATTTTAAGCAGCATGGCGAGAGCGGGGCGTGGGTGAGTGAACTGCTTCCCCATACGGCGAAGATTGCGGATGATTTATGTTTCATCAAAACAGTGAATACCGAGGCCATCAATCACGATCCGGGGATTACATATAT
>NVWG01000003.1 GCA_002746185.1 Candidatus Hydrogenedentota bacterium | reverse complement strand
AGGATAGACCCTCGGAAAATAAAATAAATAGCATGAATTCTGAAGGCTTACAAAAATACCTCGATAAAGCTGTAGAGCTAGCTATGGAGCATAGCCCCAAGTTGATACTAGCGCTTGTTACATTGTTGGTAGGTCTTAGGTTTCTTAAGCTGATTAAAAATTTGTTGACCAAAGGGTTTGAGAAAGGTAATGTAGACGTGACGCTCAGGCCTTTCATCCTAAATATTCTCAACTGGGTGTTAAAGGTCATTCTGTTCATTGTGGTTGCGTCGATGATCGGCATTGAAACGACTTCACTTGTTGCACTTTTGGGCGCGGCGCAGGTACTCTGAAGCGACTATGCCAAAACTCACCACCCGTAAAGATGATTCCTTTGTGGAATATGTATGCGATCAGCTGGACGCCTTTGAAATCATCACGTATAAGGCCATGTTCGGCGGGTATGGGCTGTATTGCGGGGATGTATTCTTCGGCATCGTGTTCGATGGGAAGCTGTATTTCAAGACGGATGAGCATACGTGCGAACGATATCTGGATTGGGAGATGGAGCCTTTTCAGCCTAACGCCAAGCAGACGTTGAAGTCGTATTATCAGGTGCCTGTGGATTTTGTCGATGATACGGAGACGCTGTGTCCTCTTGCGGAGGAGGCGGTGACGGTGGCGCATGCTGCCAAGGGCTGAGTACGTCTTCCTTTTACCTCGCCCTCTCTTGTCTCGCTGACAGTTCGCCCGGTATAGTCATTCTTTTGGAAAGGGTTTTATGAATATTGCACTCATAACCGGATCGGGCGGACTCATCGGCGCGGAGGCGGTACGTTTTTTTAGTCAGCAGGGATTCACCGTTGTGGGCGTAGATAATAATATGCGTCAGGAATTTTTTGGACCTGAGGCATCTACGGCGTGGTCGGTGGAAAAGTTGAAGGAGACTATCCCGGGGTATGAGCATCGGTCTATAGATATTCGGGATGCGTCGGGTGTGGATGCGTTGCTGAAGGAATTTGGCGCGGACATCAAGCTGATTATTCATACTGCTGCCCAGCCATCCCATGATTGGGCGGCTCGGGATCCGCATACGGATTTCAGCGTGAACGCGGTGGGTACGCTGAACATGTTACAGGCTACTCGGGAGCATTGTCCGGGGGCGGTGTTTATTTTCACATCCACTAATAAGGTGTATGGGGATCGACCCAACTCGCTGCCGTTGGTGGAATTGGAGACGCGATGGGAGTTGGAGGAAAGTCACGCGTATTATTCCGGCATCGCGGAGGATATGTCCATTGATCAATGTACCCATTCCGTGTTTGGCGCGTCGAAGGTGGCGGCGGATGTGATGGTGCAGGAATATGGTCGCTATTTCGATATGAAGACGGCGAGCTTTCGGGGGGGATGTCTCACGGGGCCGGGCCATTCTCCGGCGGAGCTGCACGGTTTCCTGGCATATCTCATGCAGTGCTGCGTGAACGGCACGGAGTATCAGATTTTCGGCTACAAGGGCAAGCAGGTGCGGGATAATATCCACAGCTATGACCTGATTCAGGCGTTCTGGCATTTCTATCAGAACCCCCGGGTGGCGCAGGTGTACAACATCGGCGGGGGGCGTGACAGCAATGTGTCCATGCAGGAAGCCATCGCGTTGAGTGAACAAATTTCGGGCAAGAAAATGAACACGGTGTATAGGGATGAAAACCGGGTGGGCGATCATATCTGGTGGATCGGGAGCTTGGAAAAATTTAAGTCGCATTACCCGGATTGGGGTATTACGTATGGCATCGAGCCTATCCTGCAGGAAGTGTATGATGCGAATGTGGCGGCGGGATAGCTACCTAATTTTCCTCAAGCACTTTTTTTTAGCCACAGAGGACGCAGAGATCACAGAGAGTGGAGCCCCTGCGGGTCGGGGTATAGTTTTCTTGTGGTTGTAATAGCATAATGTTGGAAGTTAGACTTGATGGCAATGCTATGAACAAATTAGGAATAGAAATTTCCTCCCAATTCAATAACAAGGGCATTAAAAAATTCAACTGCCTTTATAGCCGTTCAAGGATACATAAATGAGTGACTTATCCAGCAATGAAATAGTATATGTACTTACTAATCCTGCAATGGATGGCCTGGTCAAAATCGGTAAGACCAATCAAAAGGATATCAAGTCGAGAATGCAGCAATTGTATACGACTGGTGTACCTTTTCCGTTCGAATGCGAATATGCCTGCTTCGTCGATGATTGCGCGAAAGTTGAATCGGCATTTCATCTTGCTTTCGGGAACACTCGAATTAATCCAAAACGCGAATTTTTTCGTATTGAACCTGAAAAAGTGATCGCTATATTAAAGTTGGTTGCCCTGAACGACGCTAGGCCACAGATTGAAGGATACCTCTCTGAAGATGTGAGTCTGGAGGAAAAAAAATCTGCAGAAATAATGAAAGCCAGCCGTAGACCACCAATGAATTTCGAGATCATGAATGTGCCTATTGGTTCGATACTTATTTACCAAGACGGTATCACCGCAGTCGAAGTTACGGAGCCTCGGAAGGTTCGCTACAATGGCGAAATTTGCTCT
Source organism: Candidatus Hydrogenedentota bacterium (assembly GCA_002746185.1). Lineage (GTDB taxonomy): Bacteria > Hydrogenedentota > Hydrogenedentia > Hydrogenedentales. The sequence goes on along the minus strand of NVWG01000003.1, from coordinate 70,830 downwards.
TTGACTGCGGCAACAAAAGATATTATGGGTATAGATTCTTCTATTCAGCCAGCGCACTACTGGAGATATGAAGGAAAAACTCTAAAAGAAATCTATGAAGAAACCTATACTTCTGAAGCGGATGAAATTTAGTATGTGATATAGATACCTATTCACTCATTGTGGCACAGTCGCCCTCGGCTGTGTTCTCGTTTTCAACATGGGTAGGATGGGGTTGTTGAAAAAGTAGCTAATCGGTTCGAGGGGACGTTTTAGAACGCCCCTTCAGGGCTTGGGGCTGGGTAGGGTTTTGTACCCAGGACGTTGCCCTGGGCTGATATAGYATCGCCCYTWCAGGGCTTTGATCRRCRATGTGATTCTGYGAGAAMGAATTTTGAGCATGGGTGTTTCTTCGGTTCTGTTGAGATTCTGCGCAACAGTGGCCTTTTTCAACAGCCCCAGGATGCCCATGGGCCGAAGTGCTATTTCAGCGCATCCACTACTGCGCGGAAAACCGCTAGGGTTTCGAGATCGTTGTTGTCGAAGTTGGGGTCTACGCTGGTTTTTAYKATGACRATGTTTTGTTTGGGGTTGCCGTAGATGTATTGRCCCCACACGCCGATGGCGAGGAATTCTTCGTCGTCTCCGGCGGGGATCCACCATTGGTATTGGTAGCCTATATCCCAGTCGGGGCCGTAGAGTCCCTGGAGCAGTAGATACTCCGCATCGGGGGTGAGGGATTCTTCGACCCACGCCTGGGGAACGATGCGCCGCCCCTCCCACTTTCCTTTGTTCAGGTAGAGCAATCCGAAGCGGGCGTAGTCGCGCAGGGTGGCGTTGAGGCAGCAGAATCCGTATTCGATGGCGGTGTCTTTTTCGGTGTCCACGGTCCAGAAGGCGTCGCTTTCCATGCCGAGAGGGCGCCAGATTTTTTCTTCCATGTAGTGGGATACGCTATCTTCCACGACGGAATCCAGCACCATGGTGAGGACCTGGCTGTCCACGCTGATGTAGTGGAAGGCTTCGCCGGGGGCGCGTTCGGATTCGAGTCCTTCGGGGTAGTTGCGGATGCCTGTGCCGAGGATGAATCCTTTGGCGAACATGATGCTGATGTCGGAGAAGAGGTCGTCGTAGTCTTCGTTGAATTGTACGCCGGAGGACATTTGCAACAGGGCTTTGATGGAAACGCCGTCGTAGCCGGAGCCTTGGAGTTGGGGCAGGTATTTCGTGACGGGGTCGTGGATGCTGTCGATGAGACCTTCGTCGATGGCGATGCCGATGAGGGCGGACTGGACGGATTTGGCCACGGACCAAGAGGTGAGTTTGGATGTTTCGTCGGCTTCGAGACCGTAGTGTTCGTAGATAATTTTGTCATTCTGCACGACAATGAATCCGGTGGTGAAGGTGCGCTCCAGAAAGGTGTCCAGATCGGAGATGGTGTCGTCCCATTCGTATTCCGGGTTCATGGGTTGGGGGTCAGAGATCAGGTCGGTGGGGTAGCGGGGTTTCTTGATAGTGCGATACGGAAACAGATCGTCCATGTGACGGAAGTTCTCCACGCGCACGTCTTCGTCCATGAGTGCGAGACGTTGAGGGATTTTATTGGTGACCACCCACCAGTTAATGATACCCACGACGAGGAACAGAATGAGAAAAATAATTCCCAGAATTTTGAAGGCTTTTTTCAACGTTGCGCTCCCGGTTTGGATAGGTAGTTTACATTATTGGTACTGTTTAGCAAAAAGGCATCGCCTGAACTACAAGGCACTAATTAGGATGGAGGAAACCCGTTCCGGGGTACTGTGTCGTACGGTATATAGGGTTTGTGCCTGGGCGCGAAAGACACATCAAGTCGGTTAGGGTCATAGAGCCAACATATATTGACGTAAGTAATACGCCCTGGGTGGTGTTTTTCTGCAAAATATTACCCTAATCATTATTTCCCTCGAATTAACATAAGGGTTGCCCCTTGGAACCGCATTGCGTATTATGGGAATGTTTAACGAGGTATTTATTCATTCTTTAGCTAGATATAAAGGGAGCGTGGTATGTCTGATATTGCACGGAGAGATTTCATTAAAACTACTGCCGCCACCGGAGCCGCCCTGGGTGTCATCGGCACGTCCAAGACTTCCTGGGCCGGGGCGAATGATCGCATTCGTATAGCGATTTTGGGAGTACGGGGTCGGGGCAAGGATCACGCCCAAGGCTGGAACAATCAGGAAAATGTGGAGGTGGCTACGATATGCGATGTAGATACCCGGTTGTTTAATGGGCACATCAAGAATTTTCATGAAAAAGAAGACCGCCCTTCTCCGAAAGTGGAGCAGGACATGCGCAAGGTGTTCGATGATCCGGATATCGACGCGGTGTCTATCGCCACCCCCAATCACTGGCATTCGCTGGCGGCAATCTGGGCCATGGAAGCGGGTAAGCATGTGTATGTGGAGAAACCCTGTTCGCATAATATTTTTGAGGGTCGTCAGCTTGTGAATGCGGCACGGAAATACAAACGGGTTTGTCAGCACGGTACGCAGATTCGCAGCAGTGGTGCCATTCGCGAGGCTATGCAGCTTCTCCATGACGGGGTCATCGGCGAGGTGTACTTGGCGCGGGGCTTGTGTTATCGCTGGCGTCCATCCATCGGCATCAAAGAAGACAGTGCAGTGCCGGATGGTGTGGATTACGATATGTGGCTGGGGCCTGCGCCGGAACGTGCGTATAACAGGAACCGGTTTCATTATAAYTGGCACTATGGCTGGGAYTAYGGTAACGGCGAYATTGGYAATCAGGGTGTTCACCAGATGGAYATTTGCCGATGGGGTCTGGGCGTGGATATGCCCAGTCGTATTTCCTCCATGTCSGGYATGTATATTTTTGATGATCAGAAAGAAGTGCCCAATGTAATTTCTACTTCTTATGACTTCCCGAATGCAGGCAAAAAGGGAAAGATGATGCAGTTTGATGTGCGCCCCTGGATGACTAACGATGAAAAAGGCGCTACGGTTGGGGTTCTGTTTTACGGTTCTGATGGGTATATGGTTATCGACAGTTACACGCATTATCAGGTCTATCTGGGCCGTAAAGAAGAAAAAGGACCGAGCCGTAGACAAGGGGGCGACCATTATGCCAACTTTATTAAGGCGGTGCGYAAGAAYAAGCGTAAACTYCTGAATGCAGAGATCGAAGAAGGACATTATTCCTCCGCRCTATGTCATTTGGGACTTATCTCTGCTAAATTAGGGCGGAGTCTGGATTTCGATCCCAAGACGGAGCGATTCAAGAATGATGCGGAAGCTAATGGTATGATTACGCGCGATTATCGTGCGCCGTTTGTCGTACCTGAAATTAAAGCCTGACACTTAAGGAGAACATCATGGCTGGTAAAATTACWYSSMGWWCRTYKMKAMGYWRSWYSWMWWAWSSSRYSRTTGTGGGCGGTATGATGGCTCAGGGCAGCGTCTTTGGCGCCAACAGCCGTGTGGGCGTATGTGTCGTCGGTATCAACAGCCGCGGCAGATCGCATATAGATGGATTTGGGAATAAATCCGATTCAGACGTGGTCGCTCTATGCGATGTGGATGCCCGGGTTCTACGGCATCGCGGTATGGCTTACGAGAAAAAACACAATCGCAAGCCGAAAGCATATCGGGATATACGCGAAGCGCTTGATGATAAAAATATAGATGCCATCAGCATCGCCACGCCGRMSSRTYSSSWSYMMMYKTCMRMGAYYKKGGMNATCCRGKCSGRYMWRSAWKYKKRWRWSKAGRWMCCGYYWYCMSMSMMSGTGTACGAAGGGCGACAGCTTGTCAACGCCACTGCTCAATCGGATCGCATTGTACAGCACGGCACGCAGAGTCGTTCTGATGCGCGGTGGATGCGGGACATCAAACTGATGCACGACGGCTTCATCGGCGACATACACATGGCGAAAGGATTCACCTACAAGACGGGTAATCGGAGCTCCATTGGGTTTACTGATCCGAAAGATGCTCCGGACTGGCTGGACTGGAATTTGTGGCAGGGTCCGGCAGACGAGCAGCGGTTTTGCAAAAATTACGTCCATTATAATTGGCACTGGTTCTGGGAATACGGTAATGGCGAGACGGGAAATCAGGGCGTACACCAGATGGATATTGCGGTATGGGGCTTGAATAAAGGGCTGCCTACGAAGGTTTACAGCGCAGGCGGACGGTATCATTGGAAAGATCAGGGCGAAACGCCCAATACGCAGATTACCACGTTCACGTATGCGGACGGGTCCACCATGGAATTTGAAATCCGCAATTATGGATCGTATCCGGAGGCGGGATCGCTAACCACGGGCAACACGTTCTGGGGCGAAAAAGGGTACTACGTGGAAGGTCAGGGATTCTTCACTATGGATCGGGAACCTATCCCTGTCCCGGATGATGTGGAGCTTCCAAAAACCAAAGGGACTTGGCAGAATTTCATACATGCCTGTAAAACGCGGGATACAGCAGACATCCAGGGCACGGCATTGGATGGACATCTATCATCCGCGCATTGCCATATCGGCAACACGGCCTATCGTCTGGGTCGGTCCCTGGAATTTAATCCGGCGACAGAGCAGTTCACCGATGCGGATGCCAATAAACTCATCACGCGTAACTATCGTGACGAGTTCAAGGTTACTAATATCACATAAGGCTTGCCGTAAATACCCCTGCATCAAATAGAATGCAGGGGTATTTATTTATAGTATTCACATCATCATCAATGGATGTGGAGAAGCGTGTTCGGTTTACCTTTATCCAGAAACATAAATGACACGAGACGGGCTCGCTCTGTTTCGCTGGGGTTACGCCCTATCCGGTGAACCACGCCAGCAGGTTCATAGAAGACTTCGCCTGCTTTGTACAACTTGGGCGGATCGTCGTTGATACCCAATTCATATTCACCCTCGATGATGTAGACAAAAAGATGACCGGGGTGGGTGTGTGCCGGAGAGCTGGCACCGGGGTCCAGGTTTAGCTCGACAACCCGGACGATCTTGCCGTCAACCCCTTCCATTTCCTGCTTTATCAGGGTGGTAATTTTCATGCGCCCAAACTCCGCCAAATAGGCTTTTTGGCCCACAATGCCAATCACCAGGCAAACAGACAATACTGCTGCAAACGTCCATAGAAACTTCTTTTTTCGTTGACTCRTTTTACGTCTCCTGTTGAATACATGTTCTACACTATAGACGTGGAGACTTGCCTTTCTGTGACGAGAACATCTGAATGTATTCTAAACAGTCGAAAAAGCGTGTATCGTTGGGGTGCACTGCAAAAATCGTCATACTCCCTTTTCTGGGGACTCGTGGTGCGTTTTTCAATAAAGGAGAGTTGCCGCGTGATCAGATTGCCGCACTTCACTTCGTTTCGTTCGCAATGACAGGGGAAAATGTGCGGACTCGAAATCCTGTGTCATTTTGAAGAGGCTAAAGGCCGTGCTGGATGATTTAACTGGAGTTTGTCTATTTAACTGTAGCTTGCAGCGGTTCTTTGAACAGGGCGTAGGTATCCGCCACATTCGCTTCGTTTACGTCGCCGCTGTGAATATAAATTCTGTATTTGAAGGTAATGGATTCGCCTTGTTTAAGCAGGTGCTCTCCGTTTTTCTCTTTGTCGTAGAAATATGAATAGCCGAAGGCATTGGCCCCCATCAATCCGTAGTCCCGGACGTGCCAGTGGGTGGGGTAGCGAAAACTGTCCGGGTGATCCATGATGGTCATGCCGCGTTTCCCTATGCCTCGCAGCGTTCCCGAATAGTCACACCATGCGGCAGGTTTGCCCCAGCATTCTCCTGCGCCTACGCCGCCCTCTGAATTAGTAATGGTTCCTGAGCCGCCTCGTTCCCGCAGTGCATCTGCCATGCGAACCCCAGCCAGGCCGCCTTCTTTTGTGTCACCGAACAGCACGTCGTTGTAGGTTGCTGTCAGCTTCACGGTTAAGTCAAACATGCGGTATGCCGCAGGAGTGTTGTAGAACCGATACTCCCGTTGTTCATCAATAACAGGCTTACGATCTTTGTCCTGCCACACCAGTTTGGAGTCTATCCAGCCGTAGGCACCGCCTGAACCGAAATCCATGGAGGTGGTGACCTGATACCCTGTACGCGAACCGAATTCCCAGTAATCTGCCCCGTTCACATCGCCATAGGAAGTCCAGAATGACTGGTGATGGGGATGGTCTTTCGACTTGTCTTGATCACCCATAGGCCAATCCCGCGTCACCGATGCGCCGCCTTCGGCATTCACCGGCCATAGGTATGATTTACGATTTTCATTGGAAAAATAATATGCCGTAAACAGCTCACCATCAATTTTTACTGCAATGGCATCTTCGTCTTTTGAACGAGTTAATTTTACGGCCTTTCTCAATTCCTTTTTCTTGGAAGGCWTCAACGTGAGTACGCGGGACTCGGTTGACGACGGCAAGGTGACCACGCCAATGCCGTTTCTCACTGTTACCGGATAGCGGTTGCCTTCTGCATCCACTGCGGTCTGGGCATCGTCTGATGATATTTCTCCAAGCGAGATCGTTGTCCATACTTGCGGACCATCGTATCCCGGCACGGTGATTTCCGAGCTCCACGCGGGAACGGTGATCAGTATCAATGCGGCAGCTAATAGTGCACTTCTCATGGTAGTTAATTCCTTACTGGTTACGTTCATCGCTATATTGTTGGTATAACTTATCACAATCCGCCTTGGTCAATTCTTCAGGCGACATGATTATACGATAAGTCAGGGTCAATGGCTTTCCTTGCGAAAGGTTAGGTTCCGTGAAGGCTCCGAAGCGGCCATAGGGACGAATGGAATACACGGGTGCTCCGGCTGGATGATCTGGCGGGGTCATGTGCATCATCCACACCCGTTGCCCGCGCACCTGGGCACTGCAAAGTGCCCACCAGGCACCTGCCACGCCGTTTCCTTCACGCAGCTCCGTGCCTTCCGGGAGTGTGTACTCCGTGGTTTCTTCATGCTCCGACACTTCGTTGGCAAGACGTATCTGCATCCCCGCATGGTGCAGATCTCCGCGTAATTCGATATCCGAATCCAGCGCCWTGAGGGTGGATGTAAAATCGATGATCCGTATACCATCCTGTCCCGGCTTGGCGCGCACTGTGCGTCTCTCCCGGATAAACGGCGCATGGGTTTTCGCGTCCCGCCAGTCGATCACCTGACTGGCCGATGCTTCTTCTGCCCCATCTTCCATGTTTATCCAATCCACATGCACCTGATAATGGTCGGTCTGAACCCAGGTGTTATAGGTCTTGTCGCCCACCTTCGTATCTTGCCATCCGATGAAGAGACCGCGATGGTGCGGGTACTTCCCCCCCAGCCCTTTAGTGACGAAATATTCACCGGAGAAATCATACACCTGGGTATACACTTTGTTGGTATCCTGGCGAAGCTCGTCCGTGCTGTCGTCGTAGGTGGGCGTAATCGTCTTTAACCACGCCGCACCGTCCACAGTCATCACATGCCCCGGTTCCTCGGCAACGGCATTACAGATGCCGAAAAGCACTATGAAACTAGCTATCCATCGCATATACTCATTCCTCACAATCTCGTTCCTTGATAGCCGGAGATCAGCCCTTTATAATCATTTATTCTACTACTATACAAAAGGTTGGGCTAATGAAACACCAATTTTTCACTATTGCAGCATGCTTCATAGGGGTATTTCTTATGACACATCCAGTATCCGCAGATTTTCAGGTCGGCACCGCCGTCCGTGACATCACCCCGCAACAGGATTTAGTCCAATGGGGATATAGCTCCCGCACGGGGCCCGCCACCGGGACATTGGACCCGCTGAACGCCCGAGCCGCTGTGTTTAAGACGGGAGGCGATACTTTTGGATTGGTTCAACTGGACCTGGGTCGAGTGCCGCTGAAGGATATGCTGGACCGCATTCGGGATCGGGCGCGTACAGTCGGGGTTGACGATATTTTCTTTACGGCTTCCCATACGCATCAGGCTCCGCCCGTCGACATTGACGGGGATGCGAAATACCTGGCACGTATCGAAGACCTCATCGGCGATGCCGTGGTGGAAGCGGCGAATAATCTTCAGGAGGCCCGCATCGGTGTTGGTCGTACCGAGATTGATATTGCTCATAATCGGCGCCTTATTTTGGAAGACGGTTCCTGCATGATGGTTTGGCGTAACGTAGAGAAAAAGAATATAGGCCCCGTGGATAAAGAAGCAGGGGTCATCAAAATTACCGATACACAGGGTAAGCCCATTGCGGTGTTTGTCAATTACGCCTGCCACCCTGTGGTGCTGGGACCAGACCATTACCAATACTCCGCCGATTTCGTGGGCGAGATGTCCCGTCTCATCAAAGACGACACAGGCGCGGAATGCTTTTTCCTTAACGGCGGCTGCGGCGATATCAATCCGTACATGGACAAGTCCCCTATTGCGGAAGGTGGCGTTGACACCATGCGGGTGGTGGGCAAGGAAATTGCCGATGGTGTTTTATCTGTTCTGAATGGAATCGAAACGGTATCCCCAGTCGATCCTTCGCTTCAAATGGCTACGCATTACGTTGAAGTAGGTACGCGTTGGGACTTGACGAAGAAGGAAAATCAGGATACGTTGCGCTCGGTGTATGGATACTTATTCGACAAGTATATGGTTGACCTCAAACCGGATCTGGCTGTACCCATTACGATTTTCCTCATGAACAACAATCTGGCGCTGGTGGGTATGCCCGGCGAGCTTTTCGTGGAATATCAACTTGAACTGAAGTCCCAGTCCTCTCTGAAAGACACCTTTATGGTGGGGTATACGAACGAGTTTCATATTTATTTCCCTACTATCAAGGCCTGCTCCGAAGGGGGCTACGGAGCCAACGTGAACACGTATGTAGGTGTAGGCGCTGGAGATAAAATGGTAGCGAAAGCTGTGGAAGAAATCGGGTTGATGACCGGGAAAATCCATCCTGTCGCTCAGGTCTCCGATTTCATTCTTAAAGAAAATGTACCGACCCCTCAATAAGAAGGAAATGGATATGCCCAAGCGTTTACCTGCGTTGACCCTTATGGTCAGTCTCATCATGGCTTTCACCCAAGTGGCTGTCTACGCGGAAGCCCTCATTCACGTCAAGAAAGGTCGTATCTATAAAGGCAGCGGGCCTAAAGTATACCGTGCGATTCAGCAGGATAACTTGTGCCGTCCCGATCTCTCGGATGGCGATCTGCTAAACGCGTTTACCCGTGTTTCGGCGGTAGGCGCGAACAACATCGCTTTTACGTTGGACGGTTTCAGCGCCGATGGTAAGGAAATTGATCCAGCTTATATAGAGACGGTCGTCCGCATTAAGGACAACGCAAATTATCGCTGGACGAATGCTATCTGTAATGTGATGGGCAACGTGACTTCTGCCGATCCTCGGGTTCGCCTCAATGCCGCCCGTGCGGCTGGACGCGCCTTGAAAGATTTTACGTCCATGCTCTACGTTATTCAGGGTCCCGACAGCGAAGCCTTGACCAAGGCCTTTAAATCGGAAGCGCCGGACTTGTGCGTCGCGGCGACTTACGGCGGTGATGTGGATCTTATCAACGACCTGCGTTTTGCCAAACCCAACCAGCCTGCGATCCTTATTGGCGATATCCCCGAAGGGTTGTTCGGCGGTGTCAGTTCTATCTTGCCCGATACTCCAGCCAGTTATGAACGCTACGAAGAACGCAGCGCCCACGCCATCGAATCCGAACCCTGGCTGGCAGACCCTTTCGGTCTCACATCCGAGGAGGAGGCTGAGGGCTTTGTTATGCTCTACAACGGAAGGAATATGGACAATTGGACCGTCACCGGGCGTAAGGATGGCTTCGTCAGCGAAAACGGCAACATCATTTGGAAACGACGCGGAGGACGCCGTGTACTGTCCCGTCAACGCTACGATAATTTTGTCCTGCGTCTGGAATACAAAATTCACCACCACAATGGAAACAGCGGTCTCTTTCTACGTGCGCCCCGGGCCAATCGTGAATCGGCTATGGGCATGGAATTTCAGATTATGGGCGACTACGGTCTGGAGCCAAACAATATCTCCACAGGCGCGATCTATGATCAGGTTGCTGCAACCTCCAATCCCTCGCTGCCCGAAGGGGAATGGAACGACCTGGAAATCTACGCCAATGGGTCGCACTTAAAAGCTACCCTGAACAGCATTGTCGTTCAGGATTTAGATCTGAACGAATACACCGAACTCCGACATCGTCTCCGCAACGGATTCATTGCCCTGCAGGATCACAACGATCCTGTCTCTTTTCGGCGAATACGTATTAAGGAACTGTAAGTTTTTTATTTTTCGTAACGGACCAGCACTATAACTCCTTAATTCTAGTATTCCAATTCCGAAGTATGCATCGGATTGGTCTATTGTATATAATGGAGTTCTTCTCTCGGTTTTTCGTTTCCTACCAGGCTGGTTCTTGTGAGTACAACTGTTTCTGAAGATATAGCTGATCCTTTTCGTCGTGCTAAATTTGCCATATTCCTTGGCCTGTTTACCGCTGGCGTGGGAAATTCGTTTGTATTTGCGGTGCTGCCGCCCATTGGCCGCGAAATGGGCTTGATGGAATTTCAGGTGGGGTTCATCATTACGGTGTCGGCGACTATTTTTATGCTGCTGGCTTCGTTCTGGGGACGCAAATCGGAAATATGGGGACGCAAACCCATTATGCTGTATGCGATGATAGTGTTCAGTGTGATGACGGTTCTGTTTGCCGTGGCCATCCAGTTGAGGTTATCCGGTGTACTGACTGCTACGGGCGTATTCTTGCTACTCATACTGTTTCGCGCCATGTTCTCTATGGGCATCAGCGGATTATTCCCCACAGCTCAGGCGTATATGGCCGACATCACCTCGCCGGAGGAGCGCACATCCGGCATGGCGTTGGTAGGGATGGCTTCGGGCACGGGGATGATTGCCGGTCCGGCGGTAGCGGCGATTTTCGCAGGGTACGGTATTCTCATTCCATTTTATGCTGTGGCAGTTCTAGCGGCACTGTCGGCTATAGCCGTGTGGGCGTTCATTATTGAAATGCCTCGTCCCGAATTTCATGCTGATCATCACAAGGAACGGTTGGTGAACCGACGTTTGCTTCCGCTGCTCTCCATATCCACCATAATGATGATGGCGCTGCCTTGTATGCAGATGGGCGCGTCGTTTTATATTCAGGATCTGTTTGATCTTTCTACCAGTGAGGCAGCACGGTATTCCGGGATGGCGTTGATGGCTTCGGCTTGTATGTCGGTTTTTTCACAAGTGGTAATCGTTCGTCGATTCCGTGTACAGCCTGCTCAGTTGTTACGATATGGTCTGCCTATCTGTCTGCTGGGGGTAACCTTTTTTATGATGTCGAATTCGTATCCGTTGTTAGTGGCTTCCATGGGATGTTTCGGTTTGGGGATGGGCATGGTTATGCCGGGTAATGTGGCGGCACTTTCCATGAGCGTGAATGATCATCAGCAGGGTCGTATTGCGGGTATCAACACATCGGCCAATGGATTGGGGTTCATTTTCGGCCCGCTATTGGCTACGGGGTTCTATCAGTTCATGCCCATGCTGACGTTTATCACGGCKGCWRTAYTGTTGAGYATCGCTTGCATTGTAGCGTGGTTCGTCGCGCATATTCCCGAATAGAAAACGGGACTGCATAAAATGCAGCCCCGTTTGGTAGGTACTATATTGGAATTTTTTACAACACTGGTTTGATAATCATATTGCGGTATTTTACCTTCCCGTGGTCACCCTGTAAAAAGAGCGGGCCGGGTATAAATTCGTCGGAGGTCATGGCGCCTCCGGTACAGCCGAGTAATGGCTGGTTGTCGATGATTGTCGTACCATTTAGGATAACGGTAACGTGTCGATCCACCAGCGTGATATCCAGGGATGACCATTTTCCGGCTGGTTTTTCCGCATTGACGGTGGGGGTAATTCGACTGTATACCGCGCCCATGTTGTGTGAATCCAGACCCTTGCCGTAGCTGTCGAACACCTGTACTTCGTAGATGCCGCGCAGATATACGCCGCTGTTACCTTTTTCTTCGAAGGCCACTTCCAGCGTCAGATTGAAGTCTTCATATTCGGCAGTAGTGCGCAAATTTCCCCAGCCGCCTTTCTTGTCATTTGGGTCGTTGTACAACACTCCTTTTTTCACGGACCAGCCGTTTTTCGCTTTCGGATTGCGCAGTTCCCAGCCATCTAAATTGTTTTTCTGARGCAGCGATTTGGGTTGACCAAATTTTACTTTGGAAAGATCGGGGGCAGCGGGGAGATCCGGAATTTTCTTGCCGGTAAATTCTTGTATCAGCACACCCTTGCCGTTTTTCCATGGCAGGTAGCGCTTTAATTCTAGCGTATCRYCATCAACATCTATTTCTATATGTTCAATCTGATTGTGAGTTTTGAATACCTTACCATCTGCATCTTTTCGAGCGACTTTCTGGTCGCGCAGGATATGCAGTTTACCGTCCCGTAGATATACCCCAGCCACATTCACGACGCTGCCGCCGCCCCACAGGATGGTGGCATCGATGTAATCACCTTTGTCTTCTACACCCAGCCAGCCAGCACCGCCGCCGGGAATGGTGAGTGCCCAGCGTCCCAGGAATGGGTTGATATCTTCTGCGGCCATGGTCGGTAGACTTATCGCCAGTAAACATCCTACTAATAAGCATCTTTTCATCGTACGCGCCCCTGAAAGTTGTTGATTCGAGTCAAGTACCTCATGGTACTGATTTTATGGAGCGAGGTAAAGCATTTCAGCATCAGTGAGCGAAAGATGGGCGTACGTGGGCGGATGTGCGAAACAAATTGCAGTCGGTTATTCCCCTGGTACTGGCCACGATGTACCGCCGGATATGGCAGCAGCGATACAGACAAACTCCACGTATCCACAATTGTTTACGGCTGCGTTTGCGGACGGAAACAATTCCTTTTGATCGACCTACCCTGGCCAGTGAAGCCGGRRCAGGACCGCCTCCCTCACCTCCNNGTGTCCCGGAAATGTCCGTGTCTTCCTGGGGGCATGAGCCTGCTCCTCATGGGAATACTCAATACTCTGGGTAGCTGGAGCACTATATGGGAGATGCGCCGAGAGRCATAAATTAGCTTCAATGTTATTGGCTCAATGATAGTTCGGGGTAGGCGGTATGAGCAGGAGTAAATCGCCTACCCCGGTGCTGTGAGTACATTGCGAATCACCGTATTCGCATGCTATAGTACTCGTTCTTACACACGAAACGTATCCTATACGACCCGTGTTCGGGCGGTTAGCTCAGTTGGTTAGAGCACCTGGTTTACACCCAGGGGGTCGCAGGTTCGACTCCTGCACCGCCCACCATTTAACTCCTTACTCACCATCATGTTACGAAGATTTTATTTTTTCCTCATTTTTCCCGTTTGACTTTTCTTAACAGATTTGTCACTAATAGTGTATGGGAATTACTAATGGCTCACTTCTGAAGCGTGGTAAATACTGGCACTGGAAGTATCGTATTGATGGCAGAGATCGGATGGAATAGCTTAAAGTGTATTCCAAGGGCGAAGCAAATCATATCCGGCAAGTACGCTTCATGTTAATATGGTTGGAATGTCACCAACCCACTCACTTGTTTACCTAAATAGACAACGCAACGAGGAGCAATCCACATCTTGAAAATCCTGGCCACGGTATTTGTAGCCGCCTTTCTAGTTGCTCCCAAAGTTTTTGCCGCCGGCGGTGCGGTACCCGAAGTCTTCAAGCCCGCCACACAAATGGACGTCGTCCTTCTCATTTCGTACATGCTCCTCGCCCTGATACTGTCCTTCGTCTGCTCCATAGCCGAGGCTGTTCTCCTCAGCATTACCCCCTCGTATATTGCCAATCTTCAGGATTCGAGCCCCAAGACCGCGAAACTCCTAACCCAACTGAAACAGGAAAATGTAGATAAATCCCTAGCCGCCATCCTCACCCTCAACACCATCGCCCACACCGTCGGCGCAATCGGCTCCGGCGCCAAAGCGACTATCGTATTCGGCAGTGCCTGGTTCGGTCTCTTCTCCGCCGTCATGACCCTGCTTATCCTATTCCTTTCCGAAATCATTCCGAAAACACTGGGCGTGGTGTATTGGCGGATACTCGCAGCACCCACAGCCCAATTCGTACGCATGCTCATTCTCGCGCTATACCCCCTCATCTACGTTTCCGAACGCCTCACCCGGTTCATCGCCGGGGGGCAAAGCGTGCACGCGTTCAATCGCGAAGAGTTCGTCGCCCTGGCCAGTGTCGGAGAAAGCGGCGGACAGCTGGAGAAGAGCGAATCACGCATCATTAAAAACCTGTTCCGCTTCAAATCTCTCACGGCCGTGGATATCATGACACCCCGAACCGTTATCCACGGCATGCCCGCCCAAACCACCGTCAACGAAGCCGTGAAACGCACCCGCGAATGGCCCTTCTCGCGAATCCCCATTTATCAGGAATCCTTGGACCAAATTGATGGCTACGTCCTTCGCGACGAACTGCTCATGGCCGCCGTACAAGATCAGGGCGATCAAAAACTGGAATCACTGAAGCGTAAAACCATGACACTCCTCGAAAACACGCCTCTGCTGGACATCCTGGAGAAATTGATCGACGATCGCGAGCATTTCGCCATCGTCATCTCCGAATACGGCGGTACGGAAGGACTGGTCACCATGGAAGACGTCTTCGAGACCCTCCTCGGTACCGACATCGTCGACGAAATTGACCGCATCGACAACATGCGCGCTTACGCCCGCCGCCAATGGGCCCGCCGCGCCAAAGCCTTGGGCATTGRCGTGGTAGAAGATTACGACAAAAAAGATCCCAGCCCCGACACATCCTAAAGTTGTGCCTAGCAAATAATCTTCCGTACTGATACCATTGCTGTTTCTGCGTTTACCGTGTAAGCTTCATCGATGTGCAAATCCAACCACCGACGACATTTGTAACACCCTAGAATTATAGCGAGAACATTGGATCTGGTTCGATTCTCTAGTAAAGAATTTTTGAAATCCAATAAATACAGGCGAGAATCAGTTCGACGGGACTACGAACACCACCAATTGAAGTGTGTCTAAAACCTCGATTATACTGAATTGACGTAGCAGGTGATGGTCAGGGTGGATCTATTCGCGAATATTCGGTAGGTAATAGGTGTCCTGGTCAAGGAATTCGCCGTGAGCAATGGAGAGGTTTGTATGATCAATTGGAAACGAACGGGACTTGCCTGTCTCTTAGTTGCCGTGATTGCCGATGATGTGCGGGCCAATGACCGGGTAGGGTCACCTCAAACGGGCGATGCTATACAGGTGTTGACCGACGTACCCAATGGTCATGTGGTGGTAACGTTCACAGAGGGGCTTTCTACCCATGAACGCTGGCCCCATGCGGACGAAGAGCTGCCTGCGGCCAAGACACATTGGCTGGGCGATGCAATGCTCCTTCCGCGCATTCCGCTTCGTTATGACGAGTGGGGAATTCGCGATAGCTGGAACGCGCCCGTGCTGGTCCGAATGGCGGTCGACGTGAAACTGCCCCCGGGCAATCACCGTTTCCTATTACGTGCGCGTGGGTTGAGCAGGCTATGGGTCGACGGCGTAATCGTCGCGCGTACAGCCGCGCTGACGGATCAACCGCCAAATGGCGAAGAACCTGTAACACCTCTGGCGAAGCCGCCGCTCCCAGGACTGCGTGTACACGGTTACCGAATGCAGGAGGTCTTTGGCGACGCGACAATCGAGGATTTTCCGAATGAAGGCGCTAAGATGTACCGCGTCGTACTTGAGACTATCGTCGGCGGCGAGAAACTCAGAACCGAGWCAGGAGAGACCTGCGCGGCCATCATGACGGCTGATGGTCAATCGTACTCCATTCTTCGGTCGGCCGGCGCATCGGGCCTACCCTTGCCGCTTACCGACTCGGCTGTCATGCGCGCCCTGACCGAAATCGAAACCTCGCTCACGAATTTCGATGATGAAACGCGGCGTTTGGCGGCGGCGAGTCGCGACGAGTTTTGGAACCGCCGCCATGAGGTGGCGAGGGAGTGGAGCGCAGAAAATCCTGCGGCCGTGCCTGTGCTGGAATCCGGCGAATCTGCGGAGCATTCGGTCGACACGTTTATAGCCACGAAGATCGAACGTGCGCTCAGGGAAGCTTCGGAATCAGACAGYCAAGAAGTTGAGCTCTTTCACGCCCAAGTGCTGCCCATTCTTAGCGAGATGTGTTTTCGTTGCCATGGCGAAAAGGATAAAGGCGGCCTGCGACTTGATTCCTTGGCGAAGGCAATTGAAGGCGGAAGATCAGGCATGCCCGTAATCGTGCCGGGCGATGCGGCGGCGAGCGAGTTGATAGCGCGAGTTATCAGTGACGACCCGGATGAACGTATGCCCCCAACGGACGTCGTACTAAGCGGCACTCAGATCGAGACGCTCAAGAACTGGATTCAGTCGGGTGCCCGCTGGCCAGCGGTCCCTGCGGCCACTGCGGATCTGGAAGTAGCGGCGCGCGTAGATGACCATGCGTTTCTACGCCGGCTCTATCTGGATACGGTCGGGGTTCCACCGACCGTTGCTGAAATGTCCTCGTTTATCAACGACACGAATAGCACCAAGCGGRACCGYTTTGTTGAAAAGCTACTCGCCGATGAACGCCTCGCTGACAATCAGATGGGTTTTTGGCAGGATCTATTGGCTGAAAATCCAACGCTCATCAATGCCTCTCTAAACRGTTCCGGGCCATTCCGGTGGTTTCTGTATGATGCACTGCGCGACAACAAGCCGCTGGACCGCATGGTGACGGAGCTCATTCTTCTTCGAGGCAGCACACATGAAGGTGGAAGTGCAGGCTTCGCCTTGGCTGGCGAAAACGATGCACCTTTTGCAGCAAAGGGCCATATCGTTGCATCAGCCTTTCTCGGCATCGAATTGCAGTGTGCGCGCTGCCACGATTCGCCCTATAACAGCACGACTCAGCGCGATCTGTTTTCATTGGCAGCCATGTTCCAGCGCGAACCGGTTACGGTGCCAGGGGGGAGCGCAGTACCAGCCAAATTCTTCGAGAACCTGGGGCGTAAGCCCTTGATTCAGGTGACGCTCAAGCCCGGTGAACCCGTGGAACCACGGTGGCCTTTCGCTGACGCAACAGGTGCTCGTGAAGGCCCAGATATCGACCGCCTCATGAACGATCCTAGCGACACGCGCGAGCGTCTCGCTGCCTTCATCACGTCGCCACAAAACACGCGTTTCCCTAAAGTTGTTGTGAACCGAATTTGGAAGCGGCTACTTGGCGCGGGGATCGTCGAGCCAGTTCACGATTGGGAAGGACGAGCAGCGAGTCATCCAGCGTTGCTCGATTGGTTGGCGCAGGAACTCGTATCACACGGCTATGACGCGAAGCATATCATGCGTCTAATCCTACAATCAGAAACGTATCAACGGGAGGCCATCGGGCGTAACCTCGCGGCAGTACCCCAGGCGCGTTTTTTCAACGGCCCTGACCAACGAAAACTCACTGCGGAGCAGGTAGTCGACTCGCTTCACGCGACGACGGGAGTGCCGATGAATGTGGAGGAACTCACCTTCGTACATGATGGGCGKCGAGCAGCGAATGAACGTTTGACCCTTGGGACACCCACGCGCGCATGGATGCTCGCCAGCCTGGCGAACGAGCGTGATCGCCCAAGCTTGAACTTGCCGCGAGCTCGAGCAGTCGCCGATGTGCTGGAGGCCTTCGGATGGTCAGGTGCGCGCCAACAACCGGTGGTGCAGCGCGAGACGGAGCCGAATGTGTTGCAGCCGGGAGTCCTCGCGAATGGCACGCTTTCCATGACACTTACCCGCGCCTTCGACGGCAGCACCCTTGCGCAACTTGCAGTCGATGCGAAGTCCCCGGAGGCACTGGTCGACACCCTTTTTCTCCAGTGCCTTGGCCGTACTCCGTCAGTTGATGAGCAGGCAGTATTCGTGCAGGCTCTGTCCGATGGATTCGAATCCCGTTTGCTACATCCCGGCGAAATCACAACTCCAGAATCCTTACCTGCCTTGCCCCTTGTCACCTGGTTTAATCATCTTCAATCCGAGGCGAACAGTATCCAACTGGAGGTGGAGCGGCGGGTACAAATTGGTCCCCCGCCCGACCGTCGCTTGCGCGACGAATGGCGGGAAGTTTATGAAGACGCAGTGTGGAGTCTGATAAATCACCGTGAATTTGTGTGGATGCCCTAGATAGAACTATGATGAGCATAGGTTAGAGAAAGAGACACATGACTAGAGAATCCGATCAGCAGAAAATGACTCGCCGCGAGTGCCTCGTTTCGGGAGCGATCCTCGCTGGTACGCTTGCCATGGGGCGTATCGGCCATGCCGAAATTGCCCAGCCCCTCCTGAAGAGTAGTGCGGAGCATGTGATACACATTTGGCTCGGTGGGGGTATGTCCCAGGTCGACACCTTCGATCCCAAAGAGCTTGGCGATCCCGAAAAGAACATAGCCGGTTCTTTGTATGGCAGCATTGAAACCGCCGTTCCTGGTGTTCGGTTGTGTGAGCACTTAAAAGCCGTAGCTCCTTTAATGGATCGCATGACGGCCGTGCGGACCGTACACCACGAAGTAATAGATGAACACGCCTCGGCCACCAATCGGATGCACACCGGGCGGCCAATCAGCGGAACGGTAACTTACCCCTCTCTGGGATCACTCGTGGCGCATGAATTGGGCACKGCGGAGGATGAGGTCCCGCCCTACGTGCTAATTGGTTATCCGAATGTTACGCGGGGGCCGGGATTCCTCGGTGCCCGGCATGGTTACCTCTATCTCACAGACACAAGTCGCGGGCCGGCCGGACTTTCCCGCCCTGAACACATCTCAGAGGAGCGGCAATCGCGCAGGGAGTCACTCCTGTCTGCCTTACGCGATGACGGTCTTGCAACCCATAATGAGCAATTAGAGGATTACGATGCCGCGATTGAGCGAAGCCTGAAACTAAGCGGATCCGGTTTCAACCGCGTTTTCGACTTAGACAACGAATCTGCGGACTTGCGAATGCGCTACGGCGGCGAATTCGGTCAGCGCTGTCTGCTCGCGCGACGCCTCGTGCAGAACGGCGTGCGATTCGTAGAAGTGTCCCATAATTTGAACTTCATTAACGGGGCCGGGTGGGACGTACACTTCGAGGGAATTCGAATGCAACATGAACTTATCCGCGAATTGGACACCGCTGTTGCAACGCTCATCACGGATCTTGAAAGTCAAGGCATGCTCGATAAAACGTTGATCGTGATCAACACCGAGTTCGGACGTCCATCCTCTTTCGACGCGCGCGGAGGGCGGGCACATCAGGGCACGGTATTTTCCTGTGTGCTGGCTGGCGGCGGATTGGCACACAAAGGCGCATGGGGCATGACGGATGCACAATCAAAGACTGTGGTAACCGACCCGGTCAGCGTCCCCGATCTTTTCGCCACTATACTCGCCTCTATCGGCGTAGATTACCACAAGAATCTCTACGTTGGCGATCGCCCGGTGCCCATCACAGACGACGGAGCGCCAATCGCCCCACTCTTCACCTAGAGGAGATTCATGAATTTATTGAGAAACTACATTTCAAGTAATACGATTCTCCCGCATCCTGTGCCTCGCAATTAATAGATCGCGCAGTATTCATGCGGCTTCGCTCCATTCGTAACGATGGTGAAAGCCGCCTACACGAGGCAACTCAATCACTTTGCTTAACGGAGATGCGAGTCACAAATAAAATAACACCCTCAAAACCATTAGAGCACTTTAACTAATTATACCTACGCATCTGCTTGCGGCGTCACAAAATCTCGCCATAGCCTGCTATACCTGCGCTTTTTTTCCTTACCACCCTTGTCCTCACGGACGCATCTGCACAGCTAAAATTAGTTAAAATGCTTTAAAACGCTTGAAATCTAGTGCATTGTACATATAGAGTAATGACTGACTGGTCAGTCATTACGCGTTGCCCCCGCGAATAGCTTGACTGAATCTCGGAGAATCACATGAAAAATGATGTCATGGCGCATGTTCGATCAGGYGGTCGGCTGATTTCGCTTTACGCTGAGCTGGGCGGATACTTTACCCCGGAGGGTGAGTTACGGGAAAAGTCGTTTCGCAAGTTCGTGCGTACCACACTCCAACAGAAATCAGCCAAGGAGGAAGCCGGGCAATGGCTTTCGGAATATTTGGATCATGTGTTGGGATATCTCGACGAAAAAGGGATGGGGTCGGTAACCCTTGGCATGTTCGAGATCGCGATCGATGAATCCGCAAAACTCGGAATAGACGAAGTATCACTATCCCCAAGCCACATGCAGCTGATGCTTGCGCAACGAAACATAATCGGACGGATCGAGGTGCCTGCTAAATGTGATGCGGGCGGAAAACGGGCAGTCATACTTACATCCGCATTGGAAGTGTTTACCTCCAGTGGTTTCCATGACGCGACGATGGAAGAAATTGCATCCGTGTCCGGTGTGGCAAAAGGAACATTGTATCGATACTTCACAAGCAAAGATGATTTATTGGACCAACTACTCTCGGAAGCGAGTACCAATATCATGACACGTTTCGCTGGCGTCTTGTCGGGATCGGAAACCGTGTTGGAACAAATCCAGACCTTCATCGAACAATGGGTTGGATATATTGAAGAGAACCACGCGATTTATCGATTGATTCAGGCTGAGGGTTCATCACTTCGCGGCGGCGATCAGACGGTTTTCTACGAAGTCCTTATTTCAAATCTGCCGATGGTGAAGGAACGAGTTGTATCAATGGATAAACTCGATCTACTGAAAACTACAAGCTTCCATACAGTGGTTTACGGAATATTCGGTTTTGTCGACGGGATTTTTCATAAGTGGGTTCGTTCTGGAATGGATTATCCTCTGAGCGATGAAATCCCAGCAATCTTGGAAATCCTCTTTAACGGCTTTGTGCGTGACCATGAAAACGCTAAAGTATTTTTCGTTCCACCTGACGATTCTTCCTCATCCCAGGATGTATCGTTTGACTCTAAATAAATCGTATGACGAATTTGCCTTACCTTTCGTAAGCGCAGCAAGGAATCAGTAGAAATGAGTAAAAAGACCAGTAGCGCGACAAACAACGCAAAGAACGAAAACAGGTCAACGGAAATTCATTCACGAATTCGCGAGACCCC
Organism: Candidatus Hydrogenedentota bacterium; assembly: GCA_002746185.1. Taxonomy (GTDB): domain Bacteria; phylum Hydrogenedentota; class Hydrogenedentia; order Hydrogenedentales. The sequence continues at coordinate 49,636 of NVWG01000003.1, read as the reverse complement.
AATAGCCATTGTTGGAATGGCCAGTTTGATGCCGGACGCGAAAGCGTTGGATCGCTATTGGTCGAACATCACAGAACGCGTGAATAGTATCGTAGATGTWCCAGCGAGTCATTGGAGCGTTGATGATTACTACGATGCCGATCCTACAGTCCCTGATAAAACGTACTGCAAGCGTGGCGCATTTCTTCCAGAGATTGAATTCAATCCGATGGAGTATGGCCTTCCGCCGAATATTCTTGAGGTGACTGATGCTGGACAATTACTCAGTCTCGTGGTTGCGAAGGACGTGCTGGAAGACGCGGGAATTTTCGAAGATTCCGGCTGTGATCGCGATCGCATTGGGTGTGTACTCGGAATCGGTGGTGGCCAAAAATTAAGCTCGTCGTTGACCGCCCGTCTGCAATATCCCGTGATTGAACGAATCTTACGATCGAGCGGTGTACCCGAGGTTGAGATTGCCAAGGTCRTTGAAAAATACAAGGCGAATTTCGTGCCGTGGGAGGAAAATTCTTTCCCGGGCCTGCTCGGCAACGTGATTGCGGGTCGTATCGCTAATCGCTTCAATTTGGGCGGGATGAATTCTGTCGTGGACGCAGCTTGTGCTAGTTCCCTGAGTGCTATTAAGGTAGCTTGCTCAGAATTGCTGGAAGGTCACAGCGACATGATGATTACGGGTGGTGCATGCACAGATAATTCTATCTTTATGTACATGAGTTTCAGCAAAACCCCCGCTTTTACGCAGGATGAGTTCATCAAACCCTTCGATAGCGAATCCAAAGGAATGATGATAGGTGAAGGCATCGGCATGATTGCATTGAAACGTCTTCCCGACGCGGTACGGGATGGAGACAGGATATATGCAACGATCAACGGTATAGGATCATCGAGTGATGGAAAATTCAAAAGCATCTATGCGCCTCGCTCGCAGGGGCAGGCAAAGGCGTTACGCCGTGCCTATGCGGATGCCGGGTACGCACCGTCAACGGTTGGATTGCTTGAAGCCCATGGAACCGGAACAGCCGCAGGGGATGTGGCAGAATTCGGCGGCCTTATGGAGGTTTTCGGTGCGAGCAGCACCCGCACACAACAYATTGCTTTGGGTAGTGTGAAATCGCAGATCGGTCACTTGAAGGCGGCCGCAGGCATCGCTGGGTTAATCAAATCAGCGCTCGCACTCCACCACAAAGTAATCCCAGCGACTTTGAGTGTGAAAACTCCGAATCCGAAGCTGGGCATAGAACAGTCTCCGTTTTACATCAATACTGAAACACGTCCCTGGGCACGCGCTGCCGATGGATCACCCCGTCGGGCAGGCGTGAGTGCCTTCGGATTTGGCGGTACAAATTTTCATGTGACGATGCAGGAACACTCACCCACRCAGGAAGGTGCCTATCGSTTGAACWCGGTTGGYCAACCCTGYTTGTTGGCCGCGGCAGACCACACCCAACTCACCTCCKCSTGCMGWGAWRCTCTCAACGCTCTTRARACNNGGGAGMYSYNNTGACCGTTTTGGGCGAGTTCCAAAAATCGATGGCGTTGCGTAAGATTCCCGCCGATCATCCACGAYTCGGCTTCGTATCAACYACACGSRATGAAACAATCACGCTATTAAGGGGCGCACTCGACGGCCTCGAAAAAAATAGCGCCGTTGCATCATGGGATACCCCTGCTGGCATCTACTTCCGATCCAAAGCGTTCGCGGGCGAAAGGTCTGTTGTAGCCTTGTTTTCCGGACAAGGCTCACAGTACGTGGGTATGGGTGCAGAACTGGCCTGTAATTTTCCGGCGTATCTGGATTCTGTGAACAAGATGGACCAGCTCTATTCGGACAACGATCAAGACAGGTTATCCGATAAAGTATTTCCGATTCCCGTGTTTGATGCTGCGTCACGCAAAGCCAACGAAACAACCCTTCAACAAACGCAGGCGGCTCAGCCGAGCATAGGAACATTTAGTGCAGGCGTTTACAAACTTTTTACGGCGGCTGGATTCAAGGCGGATTTCGTGGCGGGTCACAGTTTCGGTGAACTGACAGCACTTTGGGCAGCCGGCGTATACAGCGAAGAGGACTTCTACCGCCTTGCAAAAGCGCGCGGTGAAGCAATGGCGGTACCTGACGAGCCGAACTTCGACGCTGGCACCATGGTCGCGATCATGGGAAAGGTGAGTTCGCTTTCCGACGATCTCAAGGATTTTCCCCATGTGTGTATTGCGAATTTTAACAGCAAGACACAGGTGGTCATCGCCGGGCCAAAAGAGGCGATCTCAGCAGCGAGTGTTCATCTGAAAGACAAAGGATATAAAGCTATCGCGTTACCCGTATCAGCGGCGTTTCATACCCCGCTTGTAGGACACGCTCAGGCACCTTTTGCACAAGCCATTGACAAGGTGAAGTTTTCCGAGCCGAAAATACCTGTGTACTCGAATTCTACCGGTGCGGCTTACGAAACGAACACCAAAGCCATTCGCACGACCCTCAAGAATCATATCCTGAATTCGGTCCAATTTGTGGATGAACTGGAACATATTCATGGGGCTGGTGGTCGCATTTTCGTTGAGTTCGGACCAAAAAAAGTTCTGGCACCGATGGTCGAGAGTGTGCTGGCGGACAAAGAACACATTGYGATTTCCATCAATCCGAATCCTAAAACCGATAGCGACTCTCAACTTCGCGCTGCGGCGGTTCAGCTGGCCGTTGCAGGTATCACGCTCAGCGATTTGGATCCTCATTCTCTTGAGAGACGGGTGTGCAACACGGAGAAGAAAAGCCCTCTGAAAATCAAATTAACGGCATCGAATTATTTGAGCGACAGATTTATTGAAAAACGCGACGCCATCCTTAACGATGGATTCACGTTTGGATCGGCAACACCGAAAGGGATGATTGAAGAACACATTGTGTCGGATCCTTTATCATCAAATGGAGATCAACCCTTGAAAGCCTCGGCTGCTTCCGCGAGTACCAGTGGGCTGGAAGAAAGTCTCGCGTTGTTTTACGCCCACGAACGGGAGACACTGAAAATTCACGAGCGTTACCTGGAAACGCCTAAGCAGTATTCCGAAACTTTTCATGCGCTGATGGATAAGCAAATGGATGTGTTAAGTAATGGACCCGATACGACCGTACCTGACAGCATAGAGCGTAGTCTGCTGTCGTTTCATGAGAATCACACTGAAACGCTTAAAATACACGAAAAATTCYTGGACCAACAAGCAGCAACGACACGCAGTACGCTGAATTTGCTAAGAGAGCATCATTCCATTCTAACGGGCAGTCCAAGACCCAAACCTATCCTTCCTGTTACTTCGGGCTCGCCCAAAACGATCCCTACTCCGACTGCGCCGATAGTGCAAGCAGCGGCAACGCCGACACCTTCAGCACCAGTGATAACGCCTGCGGCAGAAACTGTACCGGCATTGGGCAGCGAACAGCTTAAGTCCACCATGCTCGAAATCGTCGCTGAAAAAACCGGGTATCCCACAGATATGCTTGAGCTGGAAATGGATATGGAAGCTGATTTGGGTATCGACTCCATCAAACGAGTGGAAATTCTGGGGGCCGTGCAGGAAGCGCACCCCGGGCTGCCAGAATTGAATCCTGAAGTCATGAGCGAGTTGCGGACGCTCGGCGAAATTGTTGAGTATATGAATTCTCAGATGGGAACGATGCCTGTCTCGGTTGCTACGCCCGCCGCAAGTGTTGTCCCAGACATTGATGCCAGCCAGATTCAAGTGACCATGCTGGCAGTTGTCGCGGAGAAAACCGGGTATCCCACAGATATGCTTGAGATGGGCATGGATATGGAAGCTGATTTGGGTATTGACTCTATCAAACGCGTCGAAATCCTGGGTGCAGTACAAGAGGAATACCCGAGTCTGCCGGAGTTGGACGCGGAGGTTATGTCTGAACTGCGTACCCTGGGTGAAATCGTTGCCTATATGAAAAACCAAATCGCGGTCAATACTGACTCATCCACATCTGCCGCCCCGGTTGCCACATCAACGCCCACAACCAATAAAGTAAACGTAGAGCAGATGAAGGAAACCATGATGTCCGTGGTCTCCGAGAAAACCGGCTACCCCGAGGACATGCTTGAGTTGGGTATGGACATGGAAGCGGATCTGGGTATCGACTCTATCAAGCGTGTCGAAATTCTGGGTGCCGTACAAGAGGAGTACCCAAGTTTGCCGGAGTTGGACGCAGAGGTCATGTCCGAGCTGCGCACGTTGGGCGAAATTATCGACTACATGAACTCGCGGATTGCGACGGTTGAAGAAAACGCCGTGCAGGCAAAAAAGATGCCTGCGTCCAAAAACACCATCGGACTCGACGTAGAAACTATTAAGCAAGTAATGCTGAAGGTCGTTTCCGAGAAGACCGGTTACCCCGTGGACATGCTTGAGTTGGGCATGGACATGGAAGCGGATCTGGGCATCGACTCCATCAAGCGAGTGGAAATTTTAGGTGCCGTACAAGAAGAATGCCCGGAGCTTCCTGAAGTGGAGGCTGAAACGCTTGCGGAACAGAGAACACTGGATGACATCATTCAATGTTTCCTTGAGACCAGCCCGACAGCTTCGGCATCGGACTCATTGATTGCCGTGGTCGATGGTCTTGAGGTACACCAAACAATATCCCGCAGTATAGTCCACTTGAAATTCGTCGCAGCCCCGGATCAATTAGTACAGCCAGCGCCCGAAAGTCGTTGTTGTGTGCTAACGGATGACGGCACAGCACTTACCATCCAATTGGCTGAAGCATTGTTGGAGCTAGGCTGGGCCGTTGCTGTGCTGAGTTACCCGAAAAGGCTGGTCGCGTCTTCGGGGAAAATGAACAAATCGATCATGCGCATCAAGCTGAAAGACACCGATGAAGCGACTTTGATGAACGCTCTCACAGCGGTGACGGAAAAATCAGGAAAACCTGCGCGCTTCGTGCATCTTGACCCTGCGTGTGAATCGGACGGGGATGCGAAGTCGGTATTGAAGCTCACTTTCTTGATCGCCAAACATTTGAGTGATGCGTTGAATGACGCACCTGCTGATGCACGATGCAGTTTCGTGACTGTTACCCATCTCGATGGTCAGCTCGGATTCGGCGGCAGAGATTTTCAGGCGATTGCCGGTGGATTATTTGGCCTGACCAAAACGCTAAATCTGGAGTGGCCGGAAGTGTTTTGTCGTGCCATTGATATAGCACCCAGAATGGACACGCCGAACACCGTGGAAGCGATTCTCTCGGAGTGCGCCGATCCGAATCGCCGTCTCGTCGAGGTCGGGATTGGACCGGAGGGACGCTGTACACTGGTTCCTTCCCTTGAGCAAGAGGACGGAGAGATTCACACCAGCGCAATCGACGATCGTTCTGTGCTCCTGGTGAGTGGCGGTGCTAAGGGTGTTACTGCCGAATGCATTGTGAAATTGGCGGCCTCCAACGGCGGCACCTATATCTTGATCGGTCGCTCCGCCTTGACCTCCGTTCCACACTGGGCCGAGGAGTTGGAGGATGAGGCTTCGCTGAAGAAGGCCGGGATCGAACAGTTAAAGACCAGCGGCGAGAAGCCAACTCCTGTGAAGGTTCAAGCACTCCTGAGTCCGATTCAATCCACCCGTTCCATTGAGTCCGTTTTGGCACGTATCAATGCCGCTGGTGGCCGCGCTCATTATGTGAGTGCGGATGTCACCGACGCAGATGCCTTGCGCAATGCAATTGATCCATTGATCTCTAAAATCGGAGCTGTAACAGGAATTATTCACGGTGCAGGAGTGCTGGCGGACAACGTCATCGAAAAGAAGATGCCCGAAGATTTTGACCGGGTTTACGGCCCAAAGGTTGACGGACTCGCCGCCCTCATGGCCTGTGTCAAGCCCGAGGAATTGAAACACCTATCCCTGTTTTCTTCCGCCGCAGGATTTTTCGGAAATCCGGCACAATCAGATTATTCGATTGCGAATGAAATATTAAATAAATATGCTCTCGATTTCAAAGCTGCCTATCCAACGTGCCATGTGACGAGTTTCAATTGGGGACCCTGGGATGGCGGCATGGTTACCCCGGAGCTCAAGATACTATTTGCACAACGTAACATACACGTAATCCCAATCGAAGAAGGCACGGATATCTTCGTGAACGATGTGACCGATGTAAAAAATAGTGCCATCCAGGTACTGGTGGGAAGTTCGATGGAATTCACCGACGAGGGCACGTCCAGCGAATTGAATACCTACCAAATCACGCGGCACATTTCGGTACATCAAAACCCATTCCTTACCCACCACTGCATTGACGGTAAGCCGGTGTTGCCTATGGCCGGGGTAATGAGTTGGATGGGGAGCAGCTGTGAAGCACTCCTGCCTGACTATCGATTTTTCAGCATTGACAATATGAAAATGTTGAAGGGAATCGTATTTCAAAACGGTACTATTGAGCATTATCACCTAGAAATTACCGAGACCGAAAAGGACGAAAATCACGTTTCCCTGGACCTGGTGCTGTGGAGTGACGCTGCGGGTGATCGGGTGAACCACTATAGCGCGACAGTGACGTTGGTAAAAGGAGATCCGGAAATTCCGGTTTACGATCACTTTGATACCGCCGATGCAGATGCTGTGGACGGCGCAGACTATTATCAAAATGGCACCTTGTTTCATGGGCCGCTCTTTCAGGTAATAGACCGCGGTTTAAACGCATCGACCGAAAAATTGACCCTACTGTGTACCGCCTCCGATCCAACGCTCAATGAACAGGGGCAATTCTCCGTTGGAACGCAAGATCTCTACACCACAGACGCAAAATTTCAGGCACTTCTGGTTTGGGYACGTCAGTTCAAAGAAGCCGGAGCATTGCCTACACGTTTTGCACGTTGTGAGCAGTATCGTGAAATTCCTGCAGGAGAAACATTCTTCTTGTCACTGGACATCACCGCCGCAACAAACACGCGCGTAAATGGAACCATTACACTGCACGACGGCGGCGGGCACATATACAGTCGGTTGGTCGATGCTGAAACCACCATCAGCAAGAATCTGAATTTCGCCGCAGCCGTCAATTAGTCCACTACGATTGAGAGAAAAGAGACCTATGAGTAAGATAGCAGTCATTGGATTGTCTACCCTGTTTCCAGGAGCATCTACCCCGGAGGCTTTCTGGCAAAACCTGGTGGATAATCAAGACAGTACATCCGATGCGACTTTAGCGCAAATGGGCGTGGATCCCCACCTGTTGCTAGCTTCGGATTCCCGGGAGAGCGACAAATATTATTGCATGCGTGGAGGGTATATCCGCGATGCTGAATTCACTCCCGAACAATTAGGTGTGAATCAAGAAGATTTCGATCATCTCGACGACCTAAATAAATGGTCTCTCTACGTAGCACATGAAGCCCTGAACGATAGCGGCTACCTGGGCAATACCAATATTTTAAAACGATGCGGTATCATTCTTGGAAATCTTTCTTTTCCAACAAAGTCGTCCAATCAACTATTTGTACCCCTATATCATCAAATATTGAATCGAGCGATCGTGGATCTCATGGGCGACGAATCCTTCGTGTTGCCCCGCTTCTCGGAGTCCCGACCGACTCGACCGGAAGCAGGACTTATCGCAGGGTACCCAGCTGGATTGATAGGCGATACCTTTGGGCTCGGTGCAACGCGATTCGCTTTGGACGCTGCCTGTGCCTCATCGTTGTACTCTACAAAACTTGCTTGTGACTTCTTGGCGACAGGYRCKGCYGATTTGATGCTYGCAGGCGCYGTGAGCGCAGCCGATCCGATGTTTGTGAACATGGGATTCTCCATTTTTCAAGCGTACCCGGAAAACGGCATCAGTGCCCCCCTGGACCGTCGCTCACAAGGTCTGTTTGCAGGCGAAGGCGCGGGTATGTTGGTGCTCAAACGGTATGAAGATGCCCTGCGCGATGGCGACACCATCCACGCGACGATTCTTGGCGGCGGGTTGTCCAACGATGGAAAAGGCCAATTCGTGCTCAGCCCTAATACACGAGGACAAGTCACCTGCTACCAACGCGCATACGATGATGCTGATGTGGCCCCCAATACCGTCGATTACGTTGAGTGTCACGCGACCGGTACACCCTTGGGCGACAAAGTGGAACTGACTTCCATGGAAACGTTCTTTGCATCCGGCGACGATCCCGCCGTACCCCTCATCGGCTCCGTGAAATCGAATCTCGGGCACATGCTGACTGCGGCAGGTATGCCAGGTATGATAAAAGTGATTGAAGGTATGAAACACAGTATCATTCCCGCAACCATCAAAATCGAGCAGCCACAGGGTTCACCCGAAAACACCATATCGGGCTCACAAATTGTCAGCGAAAATCAGGCATGGCCGTCCAAAGAGAGCACTCAGAAGAAACGAGCCGGTGTCAGTGTGTTCGGTTTTGGCGGATGTAATGCACACCTCGTTTTCGAGGAAGCCGGGTCGGTTGAGAAGGCCTCGACGGTGTCCGAGCCCAGTTCCATGCCCTCAATGGCGATCATTGGCATGGATACCTTTTTCGGCGGTTGTGATGGACTCGGTGCCTTTGGTAAAACTATTTTCGACTCTGAACAGCATTTCGCGCCACTTCCCCGGAAACGCTGGAAAGGCATGGAGGTGGATGCAGGAGTATTGGACGCATTGGGAGTTCACCACCGCGAGGATATTCAAGGAGCCTTCATCGAAAATCTCGACCTTGATTTTCTCCATTTCAAGATTCCACCCAATGAAGATGATCGCCTGATACCGCAGCAACTCATGTTGCTGAAGGTTGCTGACCGTGCACTGCAGGATGCCGACCTGGAACCCGGCGGAAATATTGCTGTGTTGGTCGGCATGGGTATTGAGTTGGAGGTGCATCAGTTTCGAGGCCGAGTCAATCTCCAAACACAATTCCCGGAGGCGTGGAAAAATGCATCAACTTCTCTGGAAACGCACACACGTTCGGCACTGGAAGATTGTGTAAAAGACAGCCTTCATGAATCTGCCGCGCTTAATCAGTACACAAGTCTGATCGGCAACATTATGGCTGCACGGGTGGCGTCGTTGTGGGATTTCACAGGGCCTGCGTTTACCATCTCCGCAGAGGAAAATTCCGTGTTCCGCTGCCTGGAAGTCGCGCAACTCCTGTTTGAGACTAGCGACGTGGATGCGGTTGTTGTGGCTGCTGTTGATCTGTCCGGAAGCCTGGAAAACGTATTATTACGCCAGCAATTCGGATCACGGAATACGGGAACATACTCACTAAGTTTTGAAACCGATACCGACGGCTGGCAAATCGGTGAAGGAGCCGCAGCCATCGTATTGCGTCGAGACACTGACGCACGGGCGGATGAATGTCGGATATATGCATCCATCGACGGATTGAGCATTCAGGCAGGATGCGATGAACAGGCCATGGCGACGGCATGCCGCACTGCCATGGATCGAGCCGGTGTAGAACCCGAAACTGTCGAGTACATCGAAGTGCATGCGAGTGGATTTTCCGATCAAGATGTCGCTGAAGCAGCAGGAATAGTCAGTGCCTACGGCGCAGGCTCCGTACAGAACGTCGCACTCGGCAGCGTTAAAGCGAAYATCGGWCACACSTTCAACGCRTCCGGYYTGGCGAGTATTATCAAGACRGCGYTATGTTTGCACAATCGATTCTTGTCCGGTGTGCCCAATTGGGACTCGCCGAAACCAGGCAATTTTGATGATTCCGAAACTTTCTACGTGCCTACTGAATCGAAGACCTGGCTTAAAAACAAAAAGGACGGAAAGCGACGGGCAGGTGTCAACTGCCTTTCCATGGATGGGTCTTGCGGGCACGTCATCTTGTCCGAGGCCGACAGCGCAGCACGAGTAAACGATTATTTATACGACCAGCCTCTAAGACTCATTCCGGTCGTTGGGCTTTGCAAAGAAGGCTTACTAAAACGATTGAGTGAAGTGGAGGCTGAATACGGCATCGGTATATCTCCCAAGGAGATTGCACGCGACGCATACAATGTGGCAAAGGCCAATGGGAAGGCCCCCTATGCGGCGGTTCTCATTGCTGATAGCCTAGAGGCGTTTCGGCGCGAACTCCAGTTACTCAAGGCCGGCATCGAATCGGCTTTCACAGAGGGAGGGGACTGGCAATCCCCTGCCGGGAGTTATATCTCGGCTACCCCTCAAGGCAAAAACGGGAACGTCGCATTTGTTTATACCGGAGCTTTCAATTCCTATCTGAATCTATCCAAAGATTTGTTTCAACTGTTCCCTGAATTGCACGGGTATGTGGAAAAACATTCTGCCCGGGTGAGCTCGTTGTTGGGCGACCGTACTTTCTTCCCGCGCAGCCTGAGCCGACTCAGTAAGGACGAGTTGCGTCACAAGGCGCGCACATTGCCTGATAAACCCATCGAAATGTTTGAAAATGGTATCGGAAACGCCGTCTGCTTTACTGAAATCATGCGTGACTTGTTTCATGTTGAGCCACAATCAGCCTTCGGATTCAGCATGGGTGAAATCTCTATGATGTATGCCTTGGGGGTTTGGGATGGCCCAGATGCGATGAGCGACACACTCCGTTCAACGCCGGTATTCCAAACCCGATTGGCAGGGCCTATGCAGACCCTTCGCGAAGCCTGGAATATACCTGACGACGCGCCGGATGGAAGTTTTTGGTCGGGGTATACGCTACTGGCTCCGGCCGAAAAGGTTGTCGAAGCGATTGGGGACGATCCTTTTGTCAAACTGATTCTCATCAATACTTCTTTCTCTACTGTCATCGCTGGAAAACCTGAAAATTGCGCGAACGTTATTAAGAAACTAGGTTGTGATAGTTTTGGTGCCGCCCTGGGCGATGTGATTCATTGYGAYYTRGTRMGWGCSGATTWYGMTGSMYTSGCWRAKYTRCAYCRMATGCCSRTWMMSSAGSYKGSYGATATKSATTTTTWCACYGCSGTKGGSTAYRAAMMACTGGYGMTKRAYASKGAMRRCRTWGCKAMYAATATWGCKGAGATGTACTGTAACCCCGTTGATTTTCCGCGACTCATTGAGAAGGTATACGAAAGCGGCACGCGCATTTTCCTGGAGCTTGGTCCACGCGATCTTTGTACGAAGGCCATCACGGCGACCTTAGACCAGCGCGAACATGCGGCAATCGCCTTTAATCGTAAGGGCGCAACCGACCACGCGTCGTTACTCAAGGCCTTGGGACAACTTTTCTGCCATCGCGTCAACATGGACTTAGGCCGTTTGTACCGTGATCCGGTCATCTCGCCAAAGCGCGAATTGATCAAGACTATAGAACTGGGCTCAGAACCCATCCGAAGTGTTATCTTATCCGAAGAAAATAAGAAACGATTCACGGGTATTATACCCCAACCCACACCATCAATCGCCTCCCCGATTGCTGCCACTGCAGTGAAATCTCCACCTACACCAATCCAACCGCCGATACGCACGACCGTTCCAGTTAACGCTTCAAATGGAAACGCTCCGTCCTTCGCGGGCACCCGAAAAGAGTCTCCATTCATGGCTTCCCCTGTATGGCAAAAGTTTGAAGAAAACAGACTTCGATTGAACGAAGTGCATGCTTCATTCTTGGAATCGCGAAACGAAGCGATGCGTGATGCCGCGGAATTGATATCCATGCAAATCGAGACAACGTCGCATATCGGCGTGCATACCCTTCCGCGCCTTGCCGCAGGTAAGACCTCCGTAGAATCGACTCCGGTAATTGCGAAGGCACCCGTGATGGAAAAACGGACTACCCCTGCTGTTCGTCGCATTTCTACGAAACCCAAGCGATATGATGCCCCAGTGAAACGCGCCCTACGTGAAGATCGGAAACCCGGCGAAATCTGGGATCTGAAAGATTTGACAGAGTTTGCTGAAGGAAAAATAGCGAATATCTTTGGCCCTGAATACAGCATCATTGATAACTACAGAAGACGTACCCGTCTTCCAACGACGGAATACCTCCTCGTCACACGAGTCACCGAACTGGATGCCGAAATGGGCACCTATGAACCATGCTCCATGACCACGGAATACGATATTCCATACGACGCCTGGTATGCCGTTGACGGGCAGATCCCGTGGGCCGTGTCCGTGGAATCTGGGCAATGCGATCTGTTGCTCATAAGTTATCTGGGAATCGATTTCGAGTGCAAGGGAGAGCGAGTATACCGATTATTGGATTGCACCCTTAGTTTCATGGACGACATCCCCATGGAAGGAGATACACTGCGTTACGAGATTTCTATCAATTCCTTTGCAAAGCAGGGTGACAAATTATTGTTCTTTTTCAGCTACGATTGTTACGTCGGCGATGTTCTTAAAGTGAAGATGACCGGTGGTGCCGCTGGATTTTTTACCGATCAAGAACTCGATGCCGGCAAGGGGGTTATTCAAACAGATGAAGAGATAGCCGAACGTGCTGCGACGGTGAAACAAACCTTTACGCCACTTCTGTCTTGCGCCAAAACCTCCTTCGACGACAACGACATGCTTAAAGTGTGTGCTGGAGATTGGGCGGGCATCTTCGGCCCGAATTATGATCAGGGTCAACTCAACAAAGGCCTCGTTTTCTCCGCGCCGAAAATGCTCATGATTGAGCGCATTACTCAAATCGACAGATCCGGAGGGGCTTGGGGTTTAGGATTGATCGTGGGTGAAAAAACTCTCGCACCTGACCATTGGTACTTTCCATGTCATTTCAAGAACGATGAAGTCATGGCCGGGTCACTCATGTCCGACGGTTGCGGTCAACTGTTACGATTTTTCACGATGTGGCTTGGCCTTCAGACCGCAACCACCAGMGCACGTTTTCAGCCGATTCCWGGAGAYGRRCAGCAAGTTCGTTGYCGTGGRCAGGTAAATCCGCAGCACGGTACTCTCATCTATCGGATGGAAATAACAGAAATCGGAATGCACCCCTACCCCTATGCCAAGGCGAATGTGGACATTATTTTGAACGGCAAAGTCGTCGTCGATTTTAGAAATCTGGGCCTTTATTTCAAAGACGGGTATGTCGAAGATTCAGCGGGCATGGCAGCGGATACCGCACTCATCGTTCAGCCTCAAGCTCGGGCGTCCCATGCCCTCGCCGGAATCAACGGAAATCCCGTTCCCGATTACGTTGCGGGTCTCTATGAACCTCGCGTGCCGCCGTTTCAACCCTTTGCAGGAGATTCGCGTGATCGGAATACCATTCCAGATACCTTACCTTACACCTGGTATCACTTCAGCGAGTTCGCGACGGGAAGAATAGCCCATTGTTTTGGCGAAGAATTTTCCGTCTATGATGGTCGAACACCTCCGCGCACGCCCAACGCCGATCTTCAGTTGACAACGCGGGTTACCGAAATCGTAGGGGAACGACACAATTTCAAAAAGAATGCGTACGTGATCGCAGAGTTTGATGTGCCAGAGGACGCGTGGTTTTTCAAGAACAATTCGGTTGATTCTATGATGCCCTATTCAATCATCATGGAAATCGCGTTGCAACCCTGCGGGTTCATCTCCGCATGGGTCGGAACGACACTGAAGTTCCCTGATACCGACCTTTATTTTCGTAACTTGGATGGCAACGGCACGTTATTGAGCAACATGGATCTTCGTGGAAAAACAATCGCCAATAAGGCAACCGTCACTTCCACAACGGCGGCGGGCAACACCATCATTCAGAGTTTTACCTTCGAGATGAGTGTCGATGGTGAAAGATTCTATGAAGGAACCGCTGTATTCGGGTATTTCGTCAGTGATCAGCTGACACATCAACTCGGTATCGATAACGGTGCCATCACACAGGGATGGCACCTGGAAAATAGTATTGACCCCTCAGAAATTATAACCATTTCGCTCGATTCGAATGAAGCCCGCAATCGATATTTTGATGCACCCGCTAATAAGCCGCTCTTTCATCTGGCTGGGGATCAGYTGGGGTTCGTCGATGTCGTAAGCATTGTTGAACAGGGCGGGAAACAGGGTAAGGGATACATCTATGCCGAGCGGGAAATAGATGTGGACGACTGGTTTTTCGCTTGCCATTTCCACCARGATCCCGTAATGCCCGGATCGCTCGGCGTGGAAGCCATGTTTCAGATTCTCCAAGTATTCGCAATTCAGCAAGGATTCGGGGATTCTATGAAAGACCCGCGATTCAATCATGTGCTCGACAAAATTTCATGGAAATACCGGGGGCAAATTACGACGGTCAACAAACGCATGTCCCTGGATCTTCACATTACACAAATCACAAAAGAAGACGGACGAATTACACTCATCGCCGATGGAAATCTGTCAAAAGACGGTTTGCGAATTTACGAAGTCTCCGATCTCATCTTTTGCGTGGAAGAAAGCGCGTAGCGACAAGCCTGAAGTGAGGGTGTTTTTATGCAGCCGAGCACGATTCAATATGATATTGATTGCAGCTTGCGTGGCAAAAGTGTGACAGCGCTTGACCATCTCTTTTGCCCCCTTGTACATTCTCGGTATTACCGAGGAATGGTGAGGGTTACAGGCAATGCTTCGTTCACTCCAATGAGAACATTTTCAGCTTCGTATTCAAGGATTGTATCCGTGTCCCTGGAGACGTTTTGAACACGTACAAGTACGCGTGCTTCGGCGGTGAGCGTGATGGTCCCCGGACCTTTGCTGCCTGTTCGTTTTAGGGTATAGGTTAGGTGAGAATTGTTTTTGATTTCCACGTAGATAGTTTTGCCATCTTTATGGTGGGCGGGAAAAACTTCGATAGAGGCTTCGAATAATGGTCCTAAGTGTTCTTTTCGACCGATTATTTTGTTTTGACCCCATGCCGCTGATCGTGCATCCTTCAAGGCTTCTTTAAGCCCGTCTTGAGTGAATTCTTTCACGAAGACCAAGGTGAGTGCGCGGTGATCGCCTGTCTCGGTGTGATGGCGCAAGGAAGGCTCATGAATGTCACTGTTGCCCAGCATGGCCAGGCCTTTATCCAGGCACCATTGGTGTGCTTCGGGGTAGTATTTTTCGCCGTTGAGGACTTCGATACCTCCGAGCCATTTTCTATCGTATAGGGTATCGTGTACTTCTCTCCAAGCACCTTTTTCGGGTCCTTTCCAGATGGGGTGGTTCCAGARCACAAATCCCCCTTGATCGACTGCCGCCCCTACTGCTTCCAAAAAATCGGGTGTGTCGATGGGGTCGACATCTTTTATAAATATTGCGTTGAAATGTCCTGGCGGAGTATCTCGTGTGATTTCTGTTCCTTTAATTAGCATCAAGTTCTTACGTTGTGCAACGGGAAGAGCGATTTTGTAGGACGCGTTGTGGTCGTCGCTTACATATTCTTTGTGCGGCTTGTATTCAATATGATCCGTCACCGCAATGGCATCAATCCCTTCACGCCACGCCTCATCCATGCGCACTGTCGGCCACACTAACCCGTCCGAAAATACAGTGTGCGTGTGTAAATCTACAACGATGGTCTTGTAATTGGGAATATCAGGAAATTGGATTTCGCGTCGGGTATCTGCAAAGGAAAAGCTCGCCGTTAGTGTGGACAAGATGCAAAGGGAAAAACAAATCCGCTTGAGCTTTGAAAACATGAACGTACYCCTTAGGTTGAACCAAATGGATTGAACCAATATCTTAAAGGCTWRGCTAAAGAGATTCAAATTGGTACATTGTTGATTTAATGAGCAAGTGCAACACTTTTGATTGAGGGGGGAGCTTTTGATGGTGCCGCCCAGTTTATATTCGTATTTGACGGRGCCTTGAGTCGCTGGCGTGAAATCTACACCCAGTACATTGCTGCCGATGTCTTTTCCGCGATGCGGTCGTTCTGTGTTGTAGTAACAAAACCATTATTTCACTCGGCACGGTCAGAATAGGTTTCTATCGAAGGTCAATGATCTATTTTCTCAATAAAATCTTTGATTGCCTGCACCACAATTGCGGGTTTTTCGATATGGATATAGTGACCACAATCTTCGACCACGATCTGCTTGCTGTTGTTTGAAATTTTGGTGAGATCGGTTTGAAGTTCGCTCCATATTTTCTCTGGATTCGCATTTGCGGGCCACTGCTCGGAGACGCTCCGACTAAGTACCAAGAGCGGGAGATCCTGGTCGAAACGAGTGTCGTGTCTCACCTGATTCGCGCTATCTTCGAATACCGTGGCCTCTTCATAAATGGTCTTGTATGTTTTAGGATGGAATCCAAGGGCATTTACCGCAGCTTGAGTTTCCGGGGGTAATCCCTGTGTAGCTAGAGGAGGAAAGAAAATACGTGGAATTCCTGTAAACGAAAATGTGTGTCCCATAGAGAGCATCTTGAGTTGCGCGGCTGTACCTTCACGAGTTCCCTCCGGCATTCTCTCGAAAAAATCTTCATGGATTGAATCAATTAAAACTAGACCTGCAACTTCGTCTGGGTACTCAGCAGCAAACATTCTCACATTGAGTCCGCCAAATGAGTGTCCCACAAGAATGTATGGAGGTTCCACATTACTTTTCGATAGGAGCGCGTGAAGGTCGGTTGCGATTTGCTGGCTCGTTCGTGGTTCGGTCCCAGGCTCACTCCAGCCCATGCCGGCGCGGTCGTAGGAGAACACTCGCGCGAATTCGGAAAGTTCAGGTTGAACACGCGACCAGTCCAGCGAGGTACCACCAGAACCTGCTTCGAGGACAATGGTGTATGGCCCGTCACCAGTGGTTATCATATGAAGGCTATGCCCTCCGATGTCGACCATCTCTCCTGGCGGAGGGAATTTCCGACTATCCATAAACATGCTTCCACTTTGGTACATTGCGCCGAGCAATAACAAGAAAAATACTACGGCAGCACATGCAATTCCGATTCGGCGAATCATACGCAGAATTTTTTTAATTTGATTCGACATTCTTCTTAACTTCCCTTCTAATGGTGAATTTGTGTACCTACGTTACTTGTCGCAGGTTTACTTAACCGCGACCTTTGCTCATCTTCGAATAGGCATTCCCGGGTGAACACCGTCCTTCAGTACCCCATGGAGGACAACAGGGATACCTCCTACCAAAACATGATGAATTCCGACGGATGGATTCGCAGGCTCGTCAAAAGTCGCTTTATCGCGGACAGTTTTTGGATCAAAGACCGTAATATCCGCGTCAGCACCAACTTGAACTCGCCCCTTCTTTTTCATCGCTGAAACAGTACCCTCAATGCGATTGGCGGGCATAATTGTCATTTTACGAAGGGCTTCCATCAAGGTTATTGCTTTGAGTTCCCGGCAGTAGTAGCCCAAAACTCTTGAAAATGTTCCGGCTCCGCGTGGGTGGGCACGCCCGTTAATGAAAGGCATTCCGTCGCTGGCGATAATCGTCACGGGATGGGTTAGAGCATACGTAACATCCTCCGGCTTCATCATATGAATGATCACTGGCCCGCCAGATTTTCGATATTTTGCAAAACTATCTGAGTCGAGGCGCTCTCCCGTTGCGGGCCATTCAAGATCCCCGTAGGAAATGCCGAGTTTATTCTTCCAACCGTCATCGAATAGCGCTGAAGAAATGCTCGTGGAGCCAGCGGTATAAGGATACATTTCTGTAGTGATGTCAAGACCGTTTTTCTCTGCATTAACGATCATGTCAAGTATAATTTTGATGTCGCTGAGGGAGCTGCTGTTTATGTGCGCGATATGAAGACTGGTACCCGTTATCGCCGCGTCAGCAATTACTTCTTGAATTCCGGCAACACTGCTTTCGGGTTCGACGCGACCGATATGGCGTGTGTGAACGAAGCAGACAACGTCGAGCATTTTTGCCAATTTAAAAACCCGTAGGACTTCCTTTCTATCTGCACCGGGTGTGTATTGGATACCCATGCCGATTCCAAGTGCTCCATTTTCGACRTCGTCCTTGAGTATTTKTTGTATTRTCGCCARCTGTTCTTCGGTAGCGTTCTCRTGCATCCACTCGCCRCTSGAAGCTTTCGTAAAGATACGYTTCCGRGCTTCCATGCTCAGTGTATGGCCGACCTCCACGCCGTGAATCGCAGCAATACGAGCCGCAATATGACCTGCTGTTGCGCCATAGTTAATCGTAGATTTACCCTCTTTGGACAATAACCATGGGGCTATCGGGGATACCCCAATTTCCATTTCCAAAGCGGTAGTTACGCCGTCTAAGGCTTGAAGTCCGCTGCTGAATTGATCTTGGCCGTGTGCATGAAGATCGATAAACCCTGGTGCGACCACAAGTCCGGTAACATCCAGGATTTGTTTTCCCTGYARAGWCTCGCTTGWTATCGWAGCRATCTGTCCATTCGATATCCCCACGTTGGCGAGACCATCGAAGTTGGTTTCCGGATCCATAACTCGACCGCCCTGAAGCACAAGATCATATATCTCCTCTGATTGGGCCGCAACCTGAAGGAACAGAATCAGGCAGAGTTGCAAGGTCAACGACATCACTATTTGGTAAAGGCTAATCTTCATGAGTTCTCCAGCAGATCATATATTTTTTCCAGAAAAATGAAGTAAACGAAATTTAGCTATCGCACACGTAGGTACGCACAGCATACATCCGTTAATTCGTCCACCATGCGTGTACGATCAAATCGCTCCAAATGGGATGTTGTTTCGGGGAATAGGAGTATTTCCCGAATAGCCGCCATCGTAAAAATTATGCACATGTCGATGGCCGCGGTCGGGTTAGGGTGCCCAATACTGGATCGCTCTTTTAGAATTATTTCGTGAAATTGTTTACGGAATTGCTCATTGTGACTCATGGCTACTTCGTTCAGGTCTGACTGTACATTGCCCCGAAGATATAGTGCCGCTTCACGAAACAGGAACTTGTGTTCCACATAAGAGTCAGCGAATATTGCCANATTGCCCCTGATAATTTCTCGAACTGAAAGWTGGTTCGACACCGCACTATTCAGAAAATCCCGTAATGCAATACCCAGTTCGTCTAAGGGCGTCGAAACTAGAGCTGCCAACAGCAACGACTCCTTGCTTCCGAAGCGAGCATAGAATCCACCAACAGAAATTCCGGCTTTCCTGGCAATGTCTCCTACGCTGATTTCTTCGTAGGGTACGCCCGTGTTGAGCATTTTGGTAACGGTTGTGATTAGCTTTTTTTCCACCTTGCGACTGCGCTTCTGCTGGGCTGGTACTACTGATTTTAATAGGGTTGAAGATTTCACTTGACTCTCCTTCAAAAACAGAATAGAATTCGTATTCGGATTATAAAGATCCATTACAGGTTTTGCAAGATATTGTTTCAAGATACCCCTGGAGATTTGGAGGAGCCATGCAAAAAGGTCAAAATATAGTGAAATGTGTGTTAGTCAGTCTTGTTTTGAGTGTGACAACGGTTCTACTCGAAGTGAATCATGCATCAGCATCGGATGCGCTGGACGGGATTGACAGCTACATTCTCGAATCGATGGACGCTTGGGAAG
Organism: Candidatus Hydrogenedentota bacterium; assembly: GCA_002746185.1. Lineage (GTDB taxonomy): Bacteria > Hydrogenedentota > Hydrogenedentia > Hydrogenedentales. Next base: position 30,234 of record NVWG01000003.1, on the reverse strand, counting down.
TTCCAGGCTTAGCTATTGCTGTCGTAAAGGATAACGAAGCAGTTTTCGTGAAGGGGTATGGTGTTCGTACGTATGGCAATTTAGAGAAAGTCGACCAGAACACACTTTTCGCAATTGGTTCCATCACGAAGGGAATGACCGCCAGTTCAATCGCAGCACTTGTTGATCAGAAAAAATTGGCTTGGGACGATAAAGTAACTACATATTTACCATGGTTCGAATTTTATGATCCCTATGTTACGCGAGAAATTACCATCCGCGACCTATTGTCTCACCGCTCCGGATTGGGAAGACGTGATGCACTTTGGTACGGATCAAAATTATCTCGAAGAAAAATATTGGAGCGGGTGAAGCGACTAAAACCTTCGTACGGATTTCGTGCAGGTTATGGATATCAGAATGTCATGTTCCTGGCAGCAGGCGAAGTAGCCGCTGAAGCATCCGGCATGTCCTGGGATTCTCTTGTTGCTAAGAAATTGTTCGAGCCACTAAAGATGCATCGATCCAATACGAGTGTATTGAATCTAGTTGGGAAAGATAATGTGGCTGCGCCCCATACCAATGCGGATGGAACTCTTCAGGCAATAGAGTATAGAAACTTGGATAGTATTGCTCCAGCAGGCTCTATCAATTCTACAGCACATGAGATGACAAATTTCTTGCAGATGCTGCTCTCCAAGGGTCGTTTCGGTGATTTACAAGTCCTGAGCGAAGAATCCATACGGGAGATGTGGACACCGCATACGAATCTCCCGCTCAATGATAGTGTCCGTTCCATATTTCCATCGACCCATGTAGTCTTGTATGGCCTCGGCTGGGGGCTGCGTGATTTTCGCGGCCATTGGTTGGTAGAGCATTCCGGTGGAATCGACGGGATGACATCCCACACCATCATGGTTCCTGATGACACACTTGGAGTTATCGTGCTTACAAATCTGGGTAGCAACGGGTTGGCCGTAGCTTTGGCCTATGGAGTCATCGAACGGTTTATTAGCCAAGAACGTGTCGACTATTCCGCAATTCTATTAGATGAATTCAGAAAACAATAACAAGGCTAGGGACGCGAACCATCAATGTGAAGTTGCTTTTTATGTAACTAAGCGTTATTCCGTATGCTATTGATCGTAGCTTGCGCGGGAAATAGCACGGTAAGGCGAAATCGAAACTGTGAATTTTCGTGTGGCACTGATTTAGGCGCAGTGCACGGTTTGGGCATCGCGAATTAGAACAGGAAAGCTAAGCTCTTCTGTACTATAACTCATTATAATTAAATGTAAAGTGAGATCGCCAGAGCTGCCGCGAGAACATAGAATCTGCTCCAATTCCCCTGTTTTTAAATTTGTGTCACGAGAATTCAGGTGAGAATCAGTTCGACACACGATGYACACCACCAGTTGTAACTCAGGTAATGTTATGTTAACATTCGAGGATGAAACAATTTAGTTGAAACATGGGTCAGCAGTTAGGGATTTTTATTACGTATGCTAAGGAGTAATTACATGGTACAGCAGCGCTTAAAGAGTTTGTTTGTTGTTGGGGCAACAATCATACTGGCTTTTTCAAACCCCAATGCTTTTTCTGATGGTTCGGAAATCCTGGATTTACCCAGTATTGAAATTGCTCCAGGTTCTGGAATTGCCATGGGGGGTGTGGGTCTTTTTCTCGACAATCTGGACGGGACCTTTACGAATCTGGATGGAGATATCAACGTATCCGTACCTGCGGACGCTACTGTCAAACAAGTTCTTCTTTATTGGGTGGGCGAATCAGGACCAAGCCATGCTGAACCTATCGGGGACGATTCATGCATTGTCAACGGCACGCCAGTAGTTGGCACTTTAATCGGGGGTAGCACCCGGTTCTACGGCCTGGGTGATGGTTCTGGCGGGATTTGGTATGAGGYTTATCGACAAGACATCACCGACCTGGCCGTAGTAACACCAGGCGACAATACGCTAACCATTTCCGGACTCGATTTTTCGTACCGCAATACTGGCGCAGGTGTAATCGTAATTTATGATGACGGCACTGAAGCAATAATAGAATTGTACGATGGGCTGGATCTTGCGTTCCATGGTTTTGCTGGTGACCTGGAAACAGTCGTTCCCATTTCGATTTCGTTTGAACCATCCAATGAGGATCGTATTGGCTATGTACCTCTCTTCGTCGCAAGTGCAGGAGCAGATCGCCCGAATGTGACGGAAATCACGATTGCTGGCACGGTGACCTCCTATTTTAACCTATTTTCAAGTAACGATGGGCCAAGATGGGACAGTGTGATGGTTCCTATATCCATACCAGCTGGAGCCGAGTGGGTTACYATAGAAWTATTRTCGGCAGACGGCGGGGATAGCGGCATCAGTCCAGCCTCCTTCGCGTGGATTGTCGGAGGATTGGTCATAGAGGAGCCCTTGGACGATTGTGGTGATTGTCTAGGAGGCGTTACCGATCTTACCCTGAAATACTTGGGGCCTCCAGGAAACCCCAGATTGATGAGCGTAGTTCAGTTTGTCGATGGTGGTGATTATGAAATCATTTGGTATGACTTCTTGGTGGAAGGTGGCGACGAATTTACCGTGTCAGGCATAAATCCGAACGGAACATTCGGCGAGGACATCTTTATTTTCATTGAGGAAGACCTGCACGCGAAATTCCGTACAGACTGTGAAGAATCTATTGGAATAGGGAAATCCAATGGTGGATTCGTAATTATCGATGGTCAGAGTAAAGACGGCGGCTCTTTATGCGAATATAGCCCATCGCAAGATGAAATGGAATTTGATTGGTTTAAATGGTGGATATTTTGGCAGGAATATGAAGATCAAATGTAGCCAGTATCGAAAATAGATATAGATAACGGTACTTTAGTCAAAATTACAATCGCGGAAGCCTAGTCCCAAATTGGGGCTAGGCTTTTCGTTTATTTTCCATCGACTCCCAAATCCAACCTATTTTATTTAGGGTATTCTGATTCAAATTGGTGTTATGGAACGCTGTATTACCGCACCGATAAGGCCTCCTTTGTTGTCCAAATTGGAATCAAAACTTGACATTTTCGGAGTACAGTATATAATCTATTGTATCCGCGCTTTTCCACTAATTCCTGTTTCGGGCTGTTGTGTGGTTATTCTGATAAAGCGGGCATCGAAATACGACAGAAAGAGCGATTCAAAGGATTTGGGATATGAATATTGTTACAAAATGGCTCACCAAGGTGCCTCAGTACACCAGAAACGCAAGGCACCTTAGATCGTTGATTCAACATGGAACACCCAGAAAACTCCTTAATTTAGCCAATGTGGAATACGAACGCAGGATGAAAAAAATTGAAGTTTCCTCCCGGCCGTATATCGCGTTCATTGATCCGTCCAATTTCTGCAACTTGCGCTGCCCATTGTGCCCAACAGGTGTCAATAGTCTTGGTCGAAAACAATCCATGCTGAGTCTGGAATGCTTCAAGAAGTACATTGATCCCCATTTACCGAATTTACTCGAGGTAAATTTGCATAATTGGGGMGAATCRTTATTAAATAAAGATGTATTTGGAATGATTGAATACGCTCGAGACAACAATGTTGGAACCAACATGAGTTCCAATTTCGTACTCATTAAACCTGACGGAATTGAAAAATTGCTCGATAGCGGACTGGAGTATTTGATTATATCGCTGGACGGAACCTCCCAGGAGAGCTATGAGCAATACCGTGTACGCGGGGATTTCGACAAAGTTGTAGAAAACGTCGAATTGCTTATAAAGAGGCGCAATGAACGCGGGCAGAAGTATCCTTTCGTAGAATGGCAATTCATCGTGATGAAGCAAAATGAAAGCCAAGTGGAAGAAGCCAATGAGATATCGAAAAAAATCGGTGTGGATCTGCTGAGGTTTATCCACGTAGGAATTCCTTATGATTTCCCCGATAAAAAGGAGCTTAAAGAGAAGTGGTTTCCCGAGAAGTTTGGAAAAACTAAAGATGAATCCAAGAATGGAAAGGATTTCAAACCGAGTCCCTGTTTTTATTTATATCGCTCTATGATTGTCAATTCGAACGGAGGAATTTCCCCATGCTGCGAAGTTTATCAGGAAAATCGCGATTTTGACGATTTGGAAAATCATGACGTTATTGATATTGGAAAAATTTGGAATAATAAAAAATATCAAGCGGCACGTTCATTGTTTAGCTCAAAAACAGTATCGGAACATCCGCCAATCGTATGTGATGAGTGCGATATATTCAAAAAGCACGCGAGCAAAATGCAGGAATGATCTAAATTACGTCAAAAATGATGTTTAATCATTCCGTCCCGTGCAATCTGGTGTTTTGTTTCGATATACTTAATTTCCCAGTAAATTCGGCTTGTTGTTCCATTTATATTGGAATATTGCACCAAAATGGTAAATTTTCGCACTGCCAAAATGGAAATAATACTTGACATTTTATACTGAATAATGGTAAAAATTAGTGTTTGCAATTAGAGATCTTTCTTGGGACACATGCGAAGTTATTCGTTGGAAGGATAATTCAATTACGAGTTTTAGGTGAATTTAGTATTACTAAATAGAGTTTCTTATTCAATTTAGAACAAATTCTATTCGGTGCCGATGAGGTCGGTTTACTAGATACACGATACAGAAAGCTCAGAATCGGGTTGGCTTGAAAATAAGCCAGTCATGAAGGTAAGAAGAAAATGGGACTTAATAACATAAAATCAACAATGGGCATGCAGTTGGAACAATACAGTCACTCCAAATCCGAATTGAATACTTCTTCTACTCGGCAAAACGAGGTTGTGGTTCCAGAATCAGGATATGGCCATCAGGATGCCGTATTGAGAATACCCTGGTATGTGCGATTCTTTGAGATTACTATTGGCTGCACAATACTCTTGATATTTGCACCGATCATGCTCCTTGAAGCGATCATAATTCGTCTCGACTCACCTGGACCAGCTCTTTTCTTCCAAAAAAGACTGGGTGCCGGTGCGAAGACGTTTTGGTTCGTCAAGTTTCGTACCCTGTTTTACGATGCGAAAGAACGGCACCCTGATCTTTATGCCTATCGCTATTCGGAAGAGGAACTGAAAGCGCTCCATTTTAAAGTCGAAGAMGATCCGCGTGTTACCMGAGCGGGAGATTGGCTGCGCAAATCTACATTGGACGAATTGCCTAATTTTTGGTGCCTTGTTACGGGAAAAATGGCGTTTGTCGGCCCACGGCCGGAGATTCCCGAAATGCTGTGCTATTACGAAGGCGATATGTTGCGCAAGTTCCAGGTACGTCCCGGTATTACTGGAATGGCTCAAGTATCGGGACGTGGCCGTCTGGGTTTTTACGAAACAGTTGCAATAGACGTCGAATATGTTGAAAATCGTTCTTTTTTGCTTGATTGCAAAATAGTATTGTTGACATTGAAAGGTGTGCTTTTCCGAGATGGCGCATTTTGACTGAACGTATTTGAAAGGCATCATTACATCTATGAGCGAATCCGGTAATACACCGCTGCGAGATACATTGGCTCCGGAATTCTTCGAAGCAATGCGGGCTTACTATGCGGGTCGCCCCGTTTTGGTAGCGGGGGCAGATGGGCTGCTAGGGCTAAATACTACGCTCGCGTTGAATTCACTTGGCGCAGACGTATCGGTATTGACCCGGCGTGAAAACTCTATCGCGGCACAGCATGCAGCACAAGTGATTTTTGGCGATTTCGAAAACTCCATCATTATACAAAAAGCTATCGCCGGGCAGTCCGTAGTGTTCGATTGTGTCGGTTCAATATCCGCCGCCGAGAGTATGGAGAACGCCAGCACAACATTTCGCCGGGAGTGTCAGGCCCATATAGCCTTTTTCGATGCATGTGCCACCGTTGATCCCAGTCCCATTGTTGTGTTCCCAAGTACTCGACTGGTTTATGGAACGCCCAAAAGCTTGCCCGTCGACGAGGCGCACCCGCTCGCACCTACCAGTAATTACGGTCTTGCAAAATTGACTGTTGAACGTTTCCTGGAGTTAGCACACCATAATCACGGTCTTCGCTCCAGAGTGTTCCGTTTATCAAATCCATACGCCCCTCAACGCCAAATAGAGCAATGCCCCTATAATATCATCAGCCGCTTTGCGCTTGCTATCGCTCGAGGCGAACAGGTCAAAATATTCGGTGATGGGAAACAACTGCGCGACTACGTCCATGTTCGTGATGTCGTGAATTCGTTTTTGGCCAGTGGCGCCGATGAAAGGTCAAATCACGTTGTATTTAATCTCGGCGGTCCGGAGCCCATCTCTATTCGTGACGCGGTGCAAATTTTAGTCGACTCCGTAAACGGACAGGAACCTGAATATGTAGATTGGCCGGAATTGTCATTGAAAATTGAAACTGGCGATTACTACTCCAAACTTGAAAAGTTACATAGCGATTATGAACTGCCGCCCTTTGTCTCTCCGAAAATAGGGCTTCGCGAGCTTATTTTGGGTTATGAGCAACAAGAGGAAGGTGACAAAACGATCTATGCTCGGTAACGAAACATACTTGGTGACAGGAGCTGGCGGATTTATCGGCTCCCACATTGTCGATCGGCTGCGAACTATTTCAAATGAATCGCCGAATGGGCAGGTTCACGCCTTGGGGCGTAGTTTTGGTAAATTGAGCGAATTGAATGCACCTGGCGATTTTACGTTTCATCAGTGCGACTTGCAAGATAACGCTACGCTCTATCCTTTGTTGGCGTCTATAAAGCCCCACGTAATTATTCATTTGGCTTCCGAGCCAGATGCCGCTGAAAGCGGGGAGCATTCGCGAAATTGTATCGCCAACAATCTTGTGTCGACGGTAAACTTGCTGGATGCGTTTGCCTCCAGCGGAAACCCTCAAGGAATGGTGTATGGGGATTCGACCAAAGTATATGGATCGGCACCGTCACCGTACCGTAGTGATGTTCGTCCAGAACCGAATAGTTCCTATTCTATCACCAAGGCCGCAAGTTGGGAATTTGTCAGGCTTCAAGCCAGACTTTCGGGCTTTTCCGCCGTAGCAATCCGGCCCACTCTCATTTACGGTCCGCGTCAACCTGATAATATAATCAGCGTAATTCTTGATGCAATCCGTGAAAATCAATCCTCTTTCACAATCCAGGGCGGTTCGCAGACACGCGCGCCGCTTCATATCGATGATGCCGTCGATGCGTATATCAGGACCGTTGAAAATATTGCGGCATTGAATTCCAAAATAATAAATATCGGGGGCGCGGAAGAGTTTAGGGTAGCAGATATTGCCCGTCATGTTGTTCGTAATGCCGGTTCCGACATGCGTATACTTTGCGAAAGTACCATGCGAGACACTGAAATACTTCAAAGCTCGGTAGATTTGTCTGAAGCCGAAGATCTACTGGGCTGGAAGCCTTCGATTTCTCTTGCGCAAGGGCTTATCCCATTTCGGGAAAGCATACTCGAAAATACGGTATAAAAATGGAATCCAAAAAATGAAACGATTTATTAGCACAATATCGACGAAGAGTGCCGCATGGCGTAGTGTTCCCTTCCTGGTCCTTATGCTATGTACCAGCTGCAGCTACTCCGCCACTCAATTGGCAGAATCTTCTGGTCCGGATCAAGGGGCACCGCCTGCTGCGGGCTCCTATCCTCCATTCGGATTTACGACGTTCCCGTATGCTGCCACTATGGAAGCTGTAGACCGTACACATGAAATCGCTCGTGACAACGGGGCTATTTACGCCATTCATCGCGATAATGGCATACCGTGGTTTGAAGCTTTAAATAATAAGCCCTATCCGAAAAAAGTGCGTGAATCCTGGGAGGACTATGCAAGGCGACGTCCCAGTAATGTTCCTGTCTACTTAGCACTATCGCCTCTGGGCGAGGATCGTGAAACTCTCATTTACGCGAGCGAAGGATCCAAAAAACCCAATATTTTCNAAAATAGCGATCTCAATGATAAGGATGTCATTCGCGCGTACAAAWATTATGTGTTCAAGGCCATCGAAATTATGGACCCCGATTTTCTTAACTTGGGGATCGAAGCTGGTGAACTTGCTTATCGAAAACCTCGAGAATGGGCCAAATTTACTGAACTGTATTTCGAAGTGGCCCGCGATGTTAAACGTGAATATCCCAACTTGTCGATTGGTATATCTTTCGGCCTCCAGACATTTCTGGAAGCAGGAGTTGTAGAACGCAGTCAGGCACTAATTGATAAAAGTGACTTCATCGGCATTAGTTTCTATCCGTACATGTCGAGTTTTCACGAACGCTATGGCGCGGCACCGCTGGATGCGCCTCCGCAGGAATGGCGAAAGCCGTTAGCAAAACTTCATGCCATCGCGACCAAGCCTATCGCTATCTGTGAAACCGGATACACCTCCAAGCCTGTGGAAGTACCGAAGCATCGTTTGTCGATGAATGGAAGTCCTTCGTTGCAGCAAACTTTTTTGCAGGAGCTAGGTAGTATCGCCAGTCGTGACAACTATGCTTTCGTGATCTGGTTTATGCCAGTGGATTATGATCGGTTATTCGATACCCTGCCTCCAGGGGACGGTACGTATCGGTTGTGGCAAAATATTGGAGTGTATGACAAAGACCTTCGCGCCAAGCCAGCCCTGGATACTTGGCAGGCGATCATTGCTGGAAAATCGGCGCCCGTTGCCCATGTCCCCCGCCCTTCCAATAAGCCTTCACCTCCGACGAAGGAATCCGGATCAGCAGAAATACTTGCATTCAACAACGGGCCCAACGGATTTCTTGGTTCCTCAAAAGATGACGTGAAGTCTATTGCGACTCAAGGATCTTCATCGCTCCCTTCTACCATCACTCATTCCCTCGATTGGTCGTATAAATACAAGAAGGGACGCTGGCAATATATTCAAAGAGAAATCGAGAAGGGCAGCTTGGCTAATACCCAATCCGTCACCTTGTATTTGAAAAGTAACCAGACTGGGCCCATATTGATGCAGCTGGAGGAACAAAATGGCGAGGCATTTTTTAGTGTTTTGATGCCTTCGACCAATTGGGCAAAGTACACGATACCATTCAAAGACCTTGATTTATCTGAAGAGACACGTAAGAATGGAAAACTATCGGCGAACACGATAAAGAAAATATTGTTTGCAGACACAGGWGCCGTGTCCGAAGGAGCGACTGGTAAACGAACTGTGCAGATTGGGCGCATCGAATTTCATTGATCGGCAGGGCTTCGGTTCCCGGTGTACAGCACAATGAAATACATGCTTACTCGAATAGACATCAATTTAGAGACGAGAAATGGAAATCACTTTGAATAATGAAGAAATCAAAAAACCGCATCAACGACTGCATGGTGATGCCGCTCGGTTGGCCGTACAATTGCGATCAATGTTGGATACATCCCATACCGTCCTTCTCGTGGGGGGTGTCGGCAAAAACCATGGTGCGGGCGAAGTCGCGACGCGGCTAAGTCTGTCGATGGTATCGCTCTATGGCGACCGCAAAGTACTCCTTGTAGATGCCAATATCAAATCCCCTATGGTGAACGACTATTTCGGGCTTAACGCTACGAAGGGTCTTGCCCATGGGGTAATGGCAGATGGAGGGCGATTGGATGGCATTGATAAAACTACGATACCCAATCTGTCTATTCTCCCTGCACTGCCGGAAGATAAAGAACATGCACGCGAGATTTTATCTGGTGTCGGAACCCCATTGCTGTCTCGGCTTCGCAGCCTTTTCCAATTGATCATTATCAACGGACCGGAACAAGCGGGTTCATTCGAATTTTCTGTCTGGGCCGCGCACGCCGATCAGGTAATCTTGGCCGCCAATGAGGGCGTACACAAGTCTGAAATAGTCGAAGCACAAAAATCGATTAAGGGTGTCGGCTCAGAATTGGCCGGAGTTGTGATTACACACGATGCCTGACGATGTAGAGGAAGTATCCCAGATTCGTGTGGTTCACCTATTGCATACCATGGATTATGGTGGCGTGGAAACGGTCATCATCAACTGGCTGCGCACGCTCCACCCCGGTAGCGTCGATATCTCAATAGTGTGTTTTGCGAATCCCGGCGGAACGGAGCAGCTTTTTGTCGAGGCGGCAGAACGCGCGGGGTTTAACGTAGAAACCATTCCCTGGAGCCGACGAAAACCGATTTTGAAATCGGCAAAGTCCCTTGTCAAAATCTTGCGAGAACATCGTGCAGAAGTAATTCATACCCACAACACATACGCGGACCTGGTTGGACTCGTTGCGGCACGCCGACTGGGCATTCGCACAGTGAGCTCGCTCTATGTGCTGTCCAGTTTCGGCTGGAAACGTAAAACCCTGGAACGGATGACATTGTTTGCACTTCGATACTTTGACTGCGTGACTGCACAGTGCGAAGCCACTCGCCGTGATATCTGCGCGGGAGGCATAAATTCCGAAAAGGTTAACGTATTGCATTCCGGTTTCGAAGCCGCCGCCCCTCCACTCGAAGAATCCGAAAGAGAGGAACGACGGCGAAAACATGGGTTAGAACCACACCATGTTATGATGATTAACGTAGCGCGGCTATATCCGGAAAAAGCGCATGCTTCACTTCTTCGAGAATTCCGCAAGATTAACGACGCGCATCCCGATACCCGTCTTTGGATTTTGGGGCGTGGTCCTCTCGAAGAAGAAGTCAAATCACTTTGTACCCAGCTTGGATTGGATGATGTGGTTCGTTTTCTTGGATACGTACCCGATTTTGATGAGTTGATTTGTCTTGCTGATATCCAACTGCACCCTTCTTTTACTGAAGGAATCCCCATGGCGATATTGAGTGGTATGGCATCAGGTTTACCTGTAGTCGCATCGGCAGTGGGTGGTATTGAAGAAGTGATAGAAAATGATGTTCGCGGGCTATTGGTTCCATCCGCCGCCGATGATGGCTTCAGCGAAGCATTTTACAAAGCGGTGACTGGTCTCGTTGAAGATGTGGAAGAACGCCGTCGGCTCGGGAATGCGGCCCGTCGGTTTATCGAAAATGATTACTCCTTGGAAAACGCGGCCCTAACACTGGAAAATATTTACAGGAAATTGATAACAGCATGAAAATAGGCATCTTTGCACCTTCCGTTGGGAGAAAAGACGGCGGACCTGAAACGTACGAACGGTATTTGATAGAAAACCTTCCCGCTATCGACGATGAAGTGGACTTTCATGTGTTTTGTTTCAGTCGCCAAGCGATTGACACGTTTGAAGTAGATCGGCCCAATATCCACTTTCATCAACTACGCCCCGGAGTGCGCTGGGTGAGCCTGCCCGTCAGTTTGCCACTCAGCCTGAAATTGGCTGGAGTCGATCTTTACCACGCTRCCTTTATTCCTGCTCCGATTTCTTTAACTCCGTACGTGTTCACCATGCACGATGTCTCCATGTTCACTCATCCCGAGTATTATTCCAAAGCAATCATTCGCCGTTTAAATCCCATGATCGAGCGCGGCCTGAAAAGGGCGCGATCCATAATTTGTATCTCAGAGAATTGTCGACAAACCACGGCAGAACATTTCGACATACCGCTGGAACGAATGACTGTGATTCATCACGGAATCAACCCGGCAATGAAACCCGTGGAAAAAAGCGCGGCGCGGTTATTGGTGGAGCAGAACTACAGTTTAAACAAACCGTATCTCCTCTATGTGGGAAAATTAGAGGCGCGAAAAAATATTGTGAGACTCATTGAAGCATTCTCCATGGTCATCAAGGAAACGAATTTCGAAGGTGATTTGGTTTTGGCTGGCCGTCGTTATWGGGATTTAGATGGTGTTGACGAAGCTCTTCAACAGTTTGGAATTGGCCACCGGGTCCGGGAACTTGGCTACGTGCCAGACGCGCATTTGGCCTCGCTTTATTCAGCGGCTCAGGCGTTCGTTTTTCCCAGTCTGTGGGAAGGTTTCGGCTTTCCAGTTTTGGAGGCGATGGCATGCGGCACACCTGTAATCACGTCTTCCGTTTCCAGTATTCCGGAAATTGCGGGAGACGCAGCAGTATTCGTAGATCCGAATTCGTCCGAGTCTATTGCTTCGGGTATGGCAACGGTCCTGAATTCGCCTTCTACCGCTGCCGATTTGACACGACGTGGTCTTAAACGGGCTGCTGCGTTCACTTGGGAACGCAACACTCGGAAGACCTTGGAGGCATACCGTCACACCTACGAAATGCTGTGAACGCCATGGTATATTCTGGTCGTATTTATCGATTGAAGGAAGTAAATTATTGTTGACAAAAATGAGCAAAATTGGTATAGTTAAGACTTGTTGTATCTTTGTTTCTTAGGCTGCTGCGTAGATAAAAATGGACTAATTGATATGTATCTAAGATCTTACTTTTTGCGCTATTTGCAAGGAATATACTGCCCGCTATCTGGGCGCATCACAAGTATTCTTATTGTTGGTATTTTTCTTGCCTCTTGCCAAACGACTTCAAACTTCACCTCTGAGGAGGGGCTCCCAATTCCTACCAGAGAAATGTCCTTGGAGCAGGAATATCGACTGGAATCCGGCGACAAGTTGGCACTCAAGTTCTTCAATAATTTCGAGCTCAACGATCAGATTCTTGTCGGTCCCGATGGAAATGCATCTCTACAATTGGTAGGAAATATTCGATTGGCTGGCCGGACCCTATCTGATGTGGAAGGAGAATTGGTCAATCTTTACGACGCACATATCGTCATACCGAAACTCACTCTTTCATTGACGGAAGTATCGACGCAGCGGGTATTTGTAGGGGGAGAGGTAGCGCGCCCGGGCATGTATGAATCGGATGGCGGACTCACACTTGTGCAGGCAATTTTCATGGCAGGCGGTTATAGTTCAACAGGAAAATTGAGTTCCGTTGTAGTGCTTCGGGACAACGGTGATCCCGTTCTGGATTATTATATTGTGAACGTGGGTGAAAATATAAGTACACTTGCAAACTTCCAGGACTTACGTTTACAGGGGCGCGACATAGTCTATATTCCCAAAACGCAGGCAGGTTCCATTTCCCAATTCCTCAATGTCCATTTAGCTGGCATCAAGGAAATTATGAACGTGTTTAACTTTACTGTTACTTATGAAACTAGAAATCAATTTTAACACAAGATTGTAAAACTCTCCTCAACGAAAACCAATAGTAAAAGGGATACGGCGTGGCATTTTTTGAACCAAAAGAGTTGGACGAAGATTCCATTTATGAGGAATTGAAGCCAGCACTCATACGAAACAAGCTTCTTTTGGGAGTCCTGTTTACTTCTATCGTCGCCGGAGTATATGGCATGCTCCTTTATAAATCTGACCAATTTGAATCCACCGCGCTGATACTGGTCATGTTGGGACGAGAAAACACCGAAGCTCCCATTGCCGCTGAAAATGCGACTATCTTCACCGACGGTGTTCGCGCAGAGGAAATCAATTCGTATGTTCGAATTCTATCGTCCCACTCCCTGATTGAAGATACGATTGACGCTATTGGCGTTGAACGATTTTTCATGGAGCAGGATCCGCCTGACGGGCTGGTAGCACGAGCAAAATATGAAGTCAAGAAAGTTGCCAAGGTAATAAAAAAGCAAGTGGACAGCACCCTTATCTATGTGGGCTTACGCGCCAATCTTTCGGATAGAGAAAAGGTAATTAAGCTATTAAAGCGTTCACTGGTTGTGGCTCGGGAACGGGATTCTAACGTGATTTCGGTGTCCCTTCGCTTGGTTGACCCTGGACTGGCCCAGGATATTGTTCAGGAGCTGATCGACCAATATTCACAACGGCACATCGCACTCCGAAAGAATGAGAACATCCAGATGGCATTCGAAGGCCAGACAGCATTGTACCGAGGCCAATTGTTGGAATCGCGGGACAAAATGGCGACTATTCGAATGACGTGGAATATCACCTCAATCGATGAACAGCGATCGGTCTTAGTGGGCCAAGTAATTCGAGTTCAAGCGGGGYTGGATCAAAAAAATTCTCTCCTTGCGCAATCAAAGAGCCAGGAAGATTCGATTATGAAACTCTTGCCGACCCTGTCCAGGGAACGCAGGCAGTCGGAGTCTAAAGAGCGCAACCCTACATTGAAATTYTTGCACGACGAAATTGCACGTCTGCAGGTTGAGCGGATCGAAACCTCCAAAAGATACGATGAAGGTTCAGTAGTGCTTGGTTTAATTGATTCCAAGATCGAAGACGTAAAATCTTTGATCAAATTCGAAAATGAGCAAGTAATACAAACCGTTATTTTTGAACCCAACCCTTTGTATGATGATTTGTCGTTGAGAGTTTCAATCCTAACCGTGGAGCAAGACGGTATCCTTTCCGGTATCGAACAAGATACCATTTTGGTGAAAAAATTGAGAGAAGAAATTGAGCACCTCAATGAGGGGGCGAATCTACTGGAAATGGCTKAATTRGATTATCGCRTTCTGGAAGATCGTTTTAAGTCAAACGCGGCACGCGCTGAGCAGGCCAAAATTAAGCAGGCGTTGGATGCACAAAACATCGCGAACGTCACCCTCGTCGGGGGACCTACCTATTCTGAGGAACCTGTCGCTCCAAGACGGTTATTGATAATGGCTGTGGGCACGGCAGCGGCATTGGTTATGAGTATTGCGCTGGTATTGTTAAAAGAGTGGGCCAGCGCACGTATCTACGGAAGGCGAGAGCTGGAATCGATCAGCGGTGTCAAATTTCTGGGTAAATTCCGCCTTCACGGTTGACATCCATCGGGTCATGATGTTTTCGGGGACCAGGAAACATTAAATAGCGCTTGGGAGTAATCATGCACAGGACAGGAACATTAAATCGCCTTGGGAATTTGAACCGTATCAGGGCTGTTTTCGTCGGCGCATTACTACTTCTTACCCTTTTGGTTTCGCAAGCACTGCAGGCGCAGACTTGGACCCCAATCGGCCCCCGAGGCGCGAGCGTTATTGCAATGACGCGTGTACCGGGGAATCCTGGGCATGTGTATGCAAGCACTTTTTCAGGCGGGGTATACCAAAGCATTGACGCAGGAATAAATTGGACACATATTCCAGCTCCATTTTCGAATCAATATGTTTTCGACATCGCGGTGGATCCGTCATCCCCTTCTACGCTGTACGTAGGCACCTTTGAGCTTGGCGTGTTCAAATCCACCGATGCCGGGCTGACGTGGGTCACCATGAACACGGGCCTCACGGATCTCACAGTGCGTGATATTGAATTTATCCCGGCTACAGGCACCCTGGTGGCTGCGACGAGCCTGGGCATATTCTATTCGACCAACGCCGGAACAAACTGGTCCTTTGGGGTCTCCAGCGAAGACCAATTATTCGGTTCGGGACTGTTTATCGATCCGCTGGAAACCGCTGCGGTGTATGCGCTCACCACCGGGCTTGGTATCCACAGAAGCCTTGACGACGGCCAGACATGGACCCAAATGACCAATGGGCTGACCACGGAAGGTATTAACCATCTCCACTTGGACGTGCGCGATCAATCGTGGATTTATGCTTCCACATCGTCCAGTATTTTTCGCATCCCGTATACCGATTTCAAGAATGATACTGGCGTTTGGGAGAACATCGGCTTCAACCTGGACGAAACACCAATCAATCAGGCTCTTACGCTTCCGAATACCAATATTCTTGTGCCTATTTCTACCGGGGTCTACGAATTCAACGGGACTGATTCATGGGATCTTTGGGCTGATATCCCCTCCCGGCTGTTGTTTGCCACAGAAGATGGCGGATTCATCCATGTGACTGGCGAGCTGGATGTTCTTACCGTAACCGCCGATCTTGGCAACACATTTTTTCCCGCAAACTGGGGAATACAGAATCGTTTTGTAGGAACCTTGGCAACCGTCAATGTTTTCGGTTGGACATTGATATATGGCGGCACCGAGAAGGGGGTTGAGTTAACCTCCGAATTCTTCCGGTCAGGCGGCGAGCTTCCCTGGCTACTTTCCCGGGAATTCGACGGAGCCGTTTTCGATCTGGCCGTCGCATCAAATTCCAATGAAACTTTTTATGTGGGAACAGAACGGGATGGTGTTTGGAAAGCCCTCGCGTTTGGTGGCCAATGGGAATCGATCTCGAACGGGATGGTACCAAATCGTATTAACGTGATTGACCAATCACGAACTGGAACGCAAAACTTGTATGCGGGAACTAGTGCTGGACTTTATATCAGTCAGGACAACGGTGCTACATGGGTTAACGAAGGCAACACGATCAACCCGCGAGATGTCACGGCTCTTGATACCCACACAGATTCCGATCTGATTGTTTATTATGGGACGCGTGCAGGACAAATATTCCAAACATTCTCAGGCGGAAACGAATTCCTGGCCGGGTGGCCGGGGATCGGTAAATCGATTACGAGCTTGGCCATTGCGCCCTACTTCAATATCTACGCCGTTTTGGACGGCGGCGCACTGTTTTCCTCCACCGATGGCGGCTTTGATTTTTTTCCCCTCGACGAGATTGCAGGCGAACACGTATTGGGGATCGTCGTGGATCCGGTCCGTCCATGGATTGCCTATGCCGCCACCAAAACCGGAGGTGTCCATAAGACCACTGAGCTCGGCTTGAATTGGGCACCAGCCAATACTGGCATTACCAATCTGGGAATTTTTTCTATCGACATTGCATACGATAACGAAAATCTATTGTACGCAGGCTCGGCGGACACCGTTTTTAAGACCATTGATGGTGCACAAACATGGGTTCCGGTGAACAATGGGCTTCCTGTGGGCCAGGTAACCCGTATTCAGATTTCAGACCACGATAATCTGGTCGTTTACGCGACCATCGACGAAACGACGGTGTACCGCACCATCAATGGCGGCGCATTATGGGATGTATTCTACGAACAACTGGACAACGCAATAGCACTGCCCCTCGTGGAGGACGTTTTACTGCCTAACACGTTGTATGCAGGATCATTTACTCATGGCGTCCAAAAAAGCATTGATGGTGGATCTACCTGGGCCGTAAGCAGCGAGGGTATGCGCCTGTTCGTCCGCTCATTGGCCGCCAGTTGGGCTGAACCTGATACGGTATATGCCGGATCGTTGAACGGTGGTTTATTCAAAACGATAGACGGTGGTGGGCTATGGACTCCTTCGGGGCTGGATGATCGCAATATTTTTAAGGTAGTCATGGATCCGACCGCCAGCGATACTCTTTATGTGGGCGGCTCGGAAGATATCGCGAAAACAACCGATGGCGGCGCAACCTGGCAGGACCTTGGTCAATTAAACGAATTCTATTTCGATCTTTTCGTTGATCCGGCAGATCCCAATCGAATTTATGGTTCAGGGCTCGGCGGAATGATCGTTCTCTCCGTAGACAACGGTCAAACCTGGAATCGTATTAACGAAGGTATTCCTACGGTCAACATACTTGCAATGGCATTTGACAGTCTCGATACAATTTTGTATGCGGCTCCCGAATTCCAAGGAATTTTTCGAAGTCTGGATGACGGTGTCACCTGGGTGCAGACCGCAAATGACTTACTAGGCTTGCAGATTACCACCATGTTTGCAAACCAGAACGGCGACCTTTATGTTGGGACGCAAGCAAATGGTTTGTACTGGTCGCCGGACACTGGCGACACATTTACACAAGTATCGATATCTCTGGATAGCAATTATATTTCCCACATTACTTCTCCCGTGGGGAACGCGAGCCTGATTTTGGTCTCAACACGGAGCGGAACCCCCGGCGATCAATCCGTATATCGATCACTGGACAATGGGGCGACATGGGCAGGTGCATCTATCGGCATTTCCGATGAAAACATAATGGCCTTCGCATATAACAGCGATGAAACCATCTTATATGCTGCAAGTAAGGATAGTCTATTTCAATCCACTGACGATGCCGCAACATG
Source organism: Candidatus Hydrogenedentota bacterium (assembly GCA_002746185.1). GTDB lineage: Bacteria > Hydrogenedentota > Hydrogenedentia > Hydrogenedentales. The sequence continues at coordinate 12,380 of NVWG01000003.1, read as the reverse complement.
GTCTTTGGTGGCCGATTTCATTGTTGCTGCTGATATCACCACCCTTATCGTCGATGCAGCGAACTCGAATTTACTGTTTGCTGGAACGGAGTCCATGGGCGTATTGAAAAGTACCGATTCCGGACTAACCTGGTCAATCACCAGNNCGSCRCRMKYGRWCTGWSMAWCNSAWWGCNTCSSSCGARGNNMRCYKWCMGNWCCSYYWYARCMGGKWYSYTMGKCRTTKGMTTNRSWWACNWRRCGNAYKMTKCTKGANNKCSMYCWGNSYCSAWSSGCGMCGRTMSGGRGWYGTTNAACYCRTCCNGWANNKTKRACATCNCCATAAATCCGGTAAATCCGAATGTTATCTATGCCGCTACAGGCGGTGCTGGTGTCCACAAGACGGTGGACGGGGGGATAAACTGGTTTCCAGTGAATACAGGACTGAATCACTTGAGTCTGCTCGTCATTTTACTTGATCAGCTAAACCCCGACACGTTGTATGCCGGCACTTCCGAGGGCGGAGTTTACCGGACAAYCGACGGCGGWGCCACTTGGTCTCCCATCAACGACGGTCTATTTAATCTGACAATCACCTCATTGGAGATCGACGTRAATGATAATACGATTCTCTACACGGGCACTGAGGGCGGCGGCGTCTTCCAGTTGAATTTATGAGCACTGCAACAATGGATCGAAGCCGCTTCACGTTCATTCCCACCATCGTGGGAATAGGCCTGGCTGGAGGAATCGCCATAGGATTCGTCGGCGTAAAATTTTCTGCGCCCATTGTGTTGGCCTTGTCCTTCGGCATTTTGATTGGTATCGTTTTTCTGCGCTATCCAAGTTACGCTCTTTATGTAACCGTCGCACTTATTCCGATTGAACGGTTTGGTCGATTTACCGACGATAACACTCAATTCACCATTTCTTTAATGCGTATCATGGGGCTGGTCGCCCTGGGCGTATTGCTTGTTGACGGTCTGCTGAGAAAACGTTCTTTTACCTTCGGCCCGGCATTTTTCCTCTACGGCGGCTACGTGGGAATGGGGATTCTTTCTATCCTGTATACCACAGACACCTTAGGCACCATTCGTGGCGCCTCTGCTATCGTTGGTAACCTTTTGTTCTTTTTTGTCGTCGTAAATATGGCAACGACTCGCAAGCATGTTTTTGTTTCAATCGTTATTTGGCTAACGGTTTCAGTGGCCATAAGCGCCTACACCGCCTACGATTGGCATTATGGTTCAGGACGCTCCGAAATCACCATCGTTTCGGGGGAGAACGATCCTGGCAAAGGCGTGCAAACACAAGAAACCCGCTGGGCAACGGTGTGGATGGATCAAGCGGAACTGGAAAGTTTAGGAGGAAAAACTCTTCGGCGGACGATGGGGCCTACTTCCCATGCCGCTGTGTATGGAATCAATTGCATATTGACTATTCCTTTTCTGCTATACATGCTCCGCTTACCTATAAAACGCGGGTGGAAAGTCGTGGTCCTCATTTCTCTGGCGCTCATCGGCTATAGCATTCTCTTGACCAATACACGGGCCGTCATGTTGGCCGCCGCACTTGTTGGGCTCTTCTGTCTTATGAAAGGGTTAATACGTCTACGCCCAGGGCAATATATTGCGTTACTGATTGTCGCCGTTTCCATGGTGGGTTTCATTCCAGAAGACGTGTATAACCGGATTTTAGATCTCTCAAATTATTCCTACAAAAATTCGGCTTCATTGCGGATACGTGTGGAATATGCCCAAGCGGGGATTCAAGCCATTTCGGATAACTGGTTATACGGTTCCGGGCTGGCCAATGAAAATATTGTGCCGGAATATTTGGAATCATGGTCGTCTGCTCCAGAAAGAACAACGGTACATAACGAATATCTTCAGACGCTAATGGAAGTAGGGTTTATCGGGGCTGGTTTCTTGTTTAGCTTCGTTGGATTGCTTTTTTACTATGCGAACCAATCGGCGAAAAATTTTGCCCGAAGCTCGGATACAGAGCAGGAATACTGGTTCATGGTAGCAGTTCAGATTTCTATGGTGGGCGTTTTGATATACGGTGTCCAAGTAGATGTGTTTCACTTTCCGCTTAAAGGATGGTGGCTGCTGGCAGGTATTACCGCCAGTATGTATTGCATAAGCAATCGGCTCGTTCGTGAATCCGCGATGGAAGAAAAGACCGATATTCAAGTGGAGAAACACGTAGATGCCTGAAAATAATTATGATGTGTCCATCGTAATCGTTGGTCTAAATGCAAAAAAATATGTGATCGATTGCATAGAGTCCATACAAAAAGCGGTATGGCGCGATCTGACCTACGAAGTAATTTATGTCGACAACGGTTCAACAGACGGATCGGCGGGTGCTGTCCGCGATCACTATGCCGATTCAGTCGTACTACTGGAAAATGATACCAATGTGGGATACTGTCCTGCCGCGAACCAAGGTGCACGTATAGGGAACGGCCGCTATCTGTATTTCATCAACGACGACACTATTGTGATCGACGATGCCATCGCGCTCACGGTTGAATATATGGACGAACATCCAGAAACGGGCACTGCCGGAAGCCGACTAATCTATCCGGACGGTTCGGAACAATATTCGGGCCGCCGTTTTCCGGGATTCGTCAATGCAATTTTCGGTCGGAGGTCATTTTTAACGAAGCTATTTCCAGGATTCAAGAGCGTGAAAGATTATCTTTATGTAGAAAATCTGAAAGAAGATTCGCCCTTTGAAGTTGATTGGGTGTCTGCCGCCGGCCAATGTGTCCGCAAGGAAGATTTTTTTTCCATCGGAGGATATGCTGAAGATTACTACTATTGGCATGAGGCTGTATTTTGTCATCGCTTGATTGAGCAAGGAAAAAATATCATACTTCACCCCTGCTCGAAAGTGATCCATTATGAAGGTCAAGGTAGCGGTCCTCGCCCGGTCAAGGCACAACGATTTCATATAATCAATTTCCACAAGGGGGCATTTCGCGCTTTCCGGGAGTGGCACGGTCTGTCCCTCTTCAATCCTCTCCTGCTGGTTATTGGTGCTGCATTATGTACCAGGGCATCCTTTTTGTTCATTGCGGCTCATGCGCGTGCAGCTCTGCCGAGCGGGCAGGGATCATCATAATCTGAAGACAAGTAGTATTTAGGAGTGATTAAATGGCTGTTGTAGAGACCGAAAATCCCATTGAAAAGATGGCTGCCGATATCGTTGTTGTGTGCCCTGAATGCAAGGGGCCGCTTACGGAGAAGGACCCCGACACGAAATCCTGCATATCATGCTCCACCACGTTTTCCCGCATCGGTGGTTTCTGGGATCTTATCATCGGTGAGCGTTTCGAGGATGACAGCGATGAAGAATGCCTTTGCTACGAAGAAGTAAGCAACGAATACACCGCAAGGAACTACTGGGTCCCTTTATTTACTGAACTAAAAGGTCAAATAGACCGTCCTCTTCGCATTTTATCTTTGGGCTGCGGAACCGGAGTCGAAGTGGATATCCTGTGCGAAGCTGGTTTCAACTGCGTCGGAATCGATTGCGGAAATCGCCCCCAGGCATGGGAAAATCGCGCCTATCCGGAAAGATTGTTTCTCGCCAACGGGATGAATTTACCCTTCGAGGACGGCATCTTTGATATTGTCTTTTGTGGTTGTGTATTTCCTCATGTGGGTGTTGTGGGCGACAGCTTCGTGACCACCAACCACTATTTCGAGGATCGGAGTCGGCTTGCAAGCGAGATGGCACGGGTGGCCACTTCGACAGGACAAATAGCATTGAGCAGCCYGAATGGAAGCTGCCCCTTCGATTTATTTCACGGCCGTAAACCCGGGAGTTACAAGCCTCGGTTGAATCCGCCTAACTCCCGCTTTCTACTTCGATTGAAAGATTATCACGCGCTGTTTCAAGGCCAAGGTTACTCGATAGCCAAGCCGTTGAAAGTCGAAGGGTATTGGGGTTTCGTTCGGGCTAAATATTCACCAAAAGGGCTGCTGTTGGGTATGCCAATCCGATTTCTATTTTGGCTGCTGTCGCGGGAGCCTTTTGCATTTCTGCGCACAAGCCCCATATCCCCCTGGCTCGTCGTTATTATCAAGAAATAATATAGGAACATTTTTTGCATGAAAAGTTTCTACCAAATAGTTATGGTTTCGGGATCCAAGCTCTTATCGCTGGGTACGCTCTTCCTCGCAGGTATTCTCGTCGCTCGTGTGGCTGGCCCTGTGGGTTTTGGATACTACAATGTGGGCCTAACCATTCTCCTGTTAGTGGATGGGGTTGTCGGCCAGCCACTGGATAACGCGATGGTGCGTTTTTACAGTCTGCATAAAGACTCGAAACACAGTGTTGACTCCGTGCAAGGTGCCATATTTCGGATAAAAATGCTATTAGGCATAGGGCTGATTGCGATGGTATTCATTTTCTCCGACGTATTATCACCAATGATTATGGACTCCAATGCTCCTCAATATATTTTGTTGGTAGCCGCCGTTGGAATCACCTGTCTGCTGGCGGTTCGCAGTACAGCGTGTTACCTTCAAATCCGTCAACGGTTTCAGACCTACGCTACCCTGGACGTTCTCCAGGGCGCTATTCGATTCATAGGGATATGCGTTCTTTTTTTTATGGGGACTCGTGCACCCGAGGCCTACTTGGCTGTATACGGAGCGGGCGCTCTCATCTCATTCGGATTCTACTTCATCACTGTCCCACAGCCCTACCTGCGGGCATCATGGCCAAACAAAGCAGACCAAAAACGCATGGTATCGTACATCGGAGTAACATCAGCTATCGTCATTCTTGGTACAGTTACCGGCAGAATCGATGTCCTGTTGGTTATGATTTTTGGCGGTGCTGAAATGGCAGGCCACTATTCCGCTGCGGCACAATTGGCTTTTTTGGGTGCCCTGTTGGCTGGGTATATGGCAGTAGTATTTCAACCGAAAGTAGTCCAGCTTTCTCGTGAAAAGAAACTTGCTAAATTGATTCGACTCAATGGGCTTCTTGCTGGGGCCGTCTCGTTGGCGTGTATACCGATAGCCATCTGGTTCTTACCGTGGATCATGCCGCTCCTCTTTGGAGAAGGTTTCATCGCAAGCGTACCTATTTTACAAATCATGCTAATCGGTACGTGCGCCGATCTCTTTATTATGCCCATATTGCTGCCGTTCTCCATTCAAGTATTGGCGAAGGAAGCATTGATTGGTGAGATCGTAATAACCTGTCTTTTTTTTGTCCTCGTATTTGCCGGGTCAAATTTTTCGGCACTGCGCATGGCATGGCTCGTCAGCGGAATCCGCTTGGCGAAGCTCGGGTTGTACCTCTTTATAGTTGTTCGCTATTTACGCAAGGAAACGCGGGACGATGTCTCTCTGCCGTCGACCGTTGTCTGATATGTGAAGTACGATGATAAAAGGAGTTTGTCATGTTTAAGTTCGCGTTAGGTTGTGCGATCGTCATTGGAAACGTCTGTGTCGCTCAGATTATCCCTGTGGGAAGCGTCACTTCCGTCGACGTATTCGAAAAATATGCGGAATTCCAGCTGGACAGCGGTGCGATAGCCCGTGTGGATTTACTGGATACCGGTCTCGCTCGTGTTCGCGTCAATCACGAAGGCACGTTATCGACCAGGGAAAGTCTGGCGGTCTCGAACCGTGATTTTGGCCCATTCACCGCATCTGTGAATGACACGCCAGCCGTTACCTGGCTCGTTGCCGACGGCATCAAAGTGGCTGTGCTTAAAGATCCGTTCCGTGTTATTGCGTTGTACAGCGATTCTTCGCTCCTGTCTGCTGATATGGAACTTGGTACTGCTTTTGATCCAGCCACTGGCTTGATTCTATGCCGTAAATATTCCCCGCCCGAAGAATTCATATCTGGCTTGGGTATGCGTGGCGGCCCTATCAATCGGCGCGGCCGAAGCATCCTGATGCGAAACAGGGATGAGGCGAATTACACTGAATTTTCCGACCCTCTCTATCAATCGTATCCTTTTTATTACGGCATTCAAGGCGGGAAAGCCTATGGTCTTTTTCTGGACAATCCCGCCTATCCTTTTTTCGATGTCGCGGTGTCCGAGCCTGGCGTGTTGACATTCGGGGCACTCGATGGAGAATTGGACTATTACCTCATCGCGGGGCCCGACCCGCAGGACGTGTCCGGCACCTACGGGCGCCTCACCGGATTCAATCCGCTGCCCCCCAAGTGGAGTCTCGGCTATCACCACTCGCGATATGGCTGGCAGAGCGAAGCCGAAATAAAAGAGGTGGCAGAACAACTACGGCTACAAAATTTTCCCACGGATACCCTGTGGTTCGATATTGATTATCTCGATAATTTTAGCGCATTTACCTGGAATCCCGTGACCTTTCCGCAACCGATACAAATGCATGCCGACCTTTTCGCCGACGGGTTTCGAAGCATTTACATCAACGAGCCATGTATTCGTGACGATGATCCGCTCTGGCCTTACATGGATTCACTAGAGTTCTTCGTCAAGAATGGCGTGAATCAATCTTTACTCAATACCATCTGGTTTGGGAATGTAAGCTGGATCGATTTTTCAAACAGTACCGCGTACAGCTGGTACAAGACACAACTGAAAACATTCCTTTCCACTGGGATTCACGGGCTTTGGAACGATCTAAACGAGCCTGCCAATAATTTCATGCCCGATGCGCAATTTTACTTTGACGGAGACGTGCGAACTGAAACGGAGGCTCGAAATCTTTACGCACTTCTCGCGAACAAATTGGCTTTTGAAGCACAAATCGAACTACGACCGAATGRTCGGCCCTGGAATTTCTCGCGGTCCGGCTACTCCGGTATTCAGCGTTATGCCCACACCTGGGGTGGAGACGCTCCCAGTACCTATGACAGCCTGCGTGTTGCCATACAAATGAGTATCAGTATGGGCTTGAGCGGACAGAACCAATTTGGTCACGATACAGGAGGCTTCCTCGGTTCACCGTCGGCAGAACTACTGACGCGTTGGTACGAATTTTCACTGTTCACTCCCTTATTTCGTAATCATTCCATCAACACAGCCGATCCGCGAGAACCATGGGTCTTTGGCGAACCCACAACCAGTACCCTTCGTTCCTTAATCGAGTGGCGGTATCGTTTGATTCCGTATATCTATACGCTTTTCGAAGAAGCGAGCAGAACCGGACGCCCCGTATTGATGCCTACATTTTTCTATGGCGAAGAGGATGTGCAGACCTATTCACAAGATACTGAATATCTCTTCGGCCCGCACTTACTGGTTGCGCCAGTGTTTACAGAGGGTGATACCACACGGACGCTGTATCTGCCAATGGGCAGCCGCTGGGTTCATTATCCAACCGATACGGTATATCAGGGGGGCCAGGAAATAACGGTAGACGCACCCCTGGGTGTTCCTGCGATATTTATCCGGGAAACTGGAATGCTCGTCCAGGGAGAAGTGGGACGTTTCGTGGACGACCCAAACACGAACGACAACTTAACAGTAGATCTATACCCTTTATCCGACAGTGCTTTCACGCTTTATGAAGATGCGGGGAACGGATTCGAATACCAGAGCGGAGACTTCCTTCGCACCGCCCTGAATATGACCCTTAATGCAAACCAGATTATCTGTACGATTCAGCGTTTGGATGGCAATTACATCCATGGCCCGCGTAAGTGGTGGCTTCAGATCCATTTGCAGAGCAGTCCTCCAACATCCGTTGTCGTTCAGGGTTTTCCAAGCACGGAATATCCCGATAGACCTGCGCTAGAGGCAGCACCTACGGGTTGGTATTACGACGCGGCCTCAAGTCTGTTGATCATAAAAGCACCCGATGGGAATACCGTAACCGCCGTAGTAAATTAAAGATGTTGCCCGAAACCAAAAACCGGAGATGAATCGAATTCATTCAATTCAAAAATATAGTATGAATAAAATTGGAGCCATAGTATGAATCCCCACTAGCCGTGCATTCCATTCTGCTGTAATTCGAATCAACGATGTGATTGCCAACGCTGGATCTGTAATCCCCTCCCCGTGGTTCGGATTCGGTTTCGCCCGTTTTTGGATACCCCTTGAAACGAATGCCGGTCTCGCCGAATTGCAAATTGAAATGGACGGTTACGCCGGGATGACGACACAGATCGCCGTCGGAAACTAAGCCGCAAAAAGCGTCTTTAACGTCCGTCATAATTCTGAAAAAGATGCTTTGAAACCTTCGTTGATCCCACCTGAAAACTCATTTATATGGTAAAATATCTTTAGGATTGTGAGGCTGGTGAATTCAGGGGAGGCTTGGTGGTGGGTTGCGTGAAAATCAATACTACATGTAGTGTTTGGCTGCTTTTGCTGTTAGGAATCGCACTCGTTCTGCCTACCGCCACGGCTCAAATTGTCTTCCCGCCTTCCTTTGGAAATCAGACAAATTTAAACCAGTATCGCTCTGAACTCGTACTCATCTACGAGCAAGATTTTGAAGGTGACGTATCGGGGATAAACTTTCTTTCAACTGCTGTCCAGGTATCGGAAGGTTCCGGATTGGAAATTGCAGGAGCCCGGTCCGCCCGCTTTCTTGGCCCGCTCACGGCGATGGTTTTCGATGCAGCAGAAACTTTGATGGAACCCAATTCAATTTACGAAGTTGAATTCGACTACCAAGTCCAGGCACTTGGCGGATCGGGTTCTTTCGGTATCGGAATCGGCTTCGAATGGGCAGGCCTTAGCTCAACAGATCCACAAAATGTTTCCGGCCCGTCAAACGCAGCCACCACGCATGCTGGTCGCTTTCGGCGTCAAATCCGTACCGGAACCGATCCCGCCATCACCATGACCATTACCAATTTTGGTTCGCAAGTTGTTGTCGATAACATTCGGATATATCTAGCCGTCTCGAAATTGCAGCCGGCCGAACCCCCGATTCATCAATCCGGATTTCCACGTCTTGGAAACTACAACCTATATTCGAGTTTTGAGACTGCCCTTCGCAATGGGAACATATCGGCAGCAGAGGTCGAGATGAAACTGGCTCTGTTTGATTTGGTAACGGGATATCAAATTGATCACACCTTGCTTCCCACGGACGCGGGCCGCCAACTGCGAAAAATAAATCCCGACATACGAATCTTTCCCTATCATCAAACATTTGTGGCCCAGGACGATGGAAAAACTCCGCTCGCCGGGACTTCGGGCATACTCCAATTATTTAACCAGGGCTTGCAAGATTCCTGGTTCATGAAAAAGCCTGACGGTACCAGACTTGAGGAACCACTTTTTCCGAACCAGTTCCAGATGAATCACACATCATTTTCTCCTCCAGTCAACGGGGTTTCGTATGTGGATTACACCATTGACTACCTTGCGAAGACCGTCTTCCCAAGCGGCTTGTGGGACGGAATTCATTTCGATCAAAGCGAGTGGTATCCGAATCCATTACTGGCCAATACCAATCCATTTTTGGAAGAACCCGGACCATTGCCACCCATCGACCTGGACAACGATGGAATCGCCGAGACGACGGCAGAGCTGGAGGCGGCTTGGTACGCTTCATTTATCGATTATTTCGCCAAACTTCATAGCCGATTCGGCTATACTCAGATATTATTTGGAAATGCAGGTGAAATAGCGACCCGGCCTTCCATTCTCAATAAGCTCAATGGGTTTCAACGAGAGTTTCTTATCCCGTTCCCCATTAAAGCCAACGGTGATTTTGATCTGCTCTCTTCAACGGGCTGGCATGAACAAATGCGCCGTTACCGAATCGCTGAAACTCATCTTCGGGAACCGCAAGTGCTGAATTTCCAATATTCCGGTTACAAGCTGGGTCAGGCTACAGGTGATTTCACAGAGAATGGCCTGGAAGATCGACAGGCCGGTCTTGAGCAGCGAGACTATCAACGAATGCGCCTGGGCCTGGGAACCGTATTGATGGGCGACGGCTTTTTCGGATACGATTTCGTCGACAATACGACCCTGCCGATATGGTTCGACGAATACGCTGTAGGAAATAATGGTGTTCCGGTCATGAACCTTTCCGCAAAAGGATATTTGGGACAACCTTTGGGAGAAGCGTATGAGATTTTCGGTTCCGCAAACGAAACGGTTTTCTTTGTGGATTTTGAGCAGCCATCCCAGTTCCCCAGCGGGACAGGATCTGCCAATGCTACACCCACTTCCGATGCGAATGTGGTTCTTGGCGGGGCGCAATCTGTAGTCTTTTCAAATTCGACCCTCCTCGAAGGCGATTCGATGCTCACCGTGTTTTCAATTCCTGCACAATTTCCTTTGGAATCCAATACAGATTACCAACTGTTATTGGACTACAAAATACTTTCTGCCGAAGACGGCGTACGTCCCAACGGTTTTTTTAGTGTCGGAATTCAGGATCCCGCCATGAGCCCCGAAGAGTCAGCGGCTTCAAGAGCGGTGATTTGGGAACCGGAAGCAGGTCAGGCTGGCTCACTGCGTATCTCGATGAAAACCATCGGGCCCAATGCAGCGATATTGGCATATCTCCACTCGAACGGTTCAATTGTCGTAGACAACATCCGATTGGTCAAAGGAAAAGGTGGTGTTTTTCGAAGGGATTTCGAAAAGGGCATCGCATTGGTCAATCCAACAATCGGTTCATTTTTTCTTAGCCAGGCAGATATCGTCGGAAATTTGAATCGTTCCGGAGTGCGACGTATATCGGGAAGTCAGGATCCGGTCGTAAACAACGGAAGCCCTGTAATCAGCGGGTTATCCTTGCCAGCGGCTGACGGAATTATTTTACTCGCAAATTTTTCGAATGCCGCCCCAAGCCAACCTCCGCCCATGCCTCTCACATTTATCGAAGGATCATCTGCGACACTGTATTGGTCGAGCGCCACAGGTACGGTCGCCGGTTATCTGGTGAAGTATGGAATCGACGGTGGAGACTTGGCGTACTTCGCTCTGGCCAATAAGCGCTGGCCTATCGTGACGCTTATCGATCTGGATGGGGGCACCACATACCGGGCACGCGTTGCTTCGTATGACTATGAAGGAACGCTCAGTGCATTCTCTCCGCCTATTACATTCTCGTTGCCGGGCGGAACTGTTCAGCGCCCTCAAATAAGTTTCATCCCGCCTTTGGCCCAGGGAAGTCTGACCGAAATTTCAGGCTCTAATTTATCTTTAACAACTGGTTTCGCTGCGACAGCACCTTTTCCTCTGCTGTTGTCAGGCGTAACAGTTCTCGTAAATGACGTAGCCGTTCCAGTATCCGCTGTCGAAATAAATAGCGTTACATTTATGGTGCCCCTCAATATTTCTGGCTCATTGGCTACAGTGGAAATCATTCGAAATGGTGTGCGCAGCCCCGCCAAAAGCGTTTCGGTACTTAATGGCGCAGCACCGGCCTTAGCGGTATCGTCCCCTTGGGCGTTGATAAGTGCCTTGGTCGGTATTTGTTTGGCCTCAGCGTTTACGCTAAATCATTGGCGATTTAGGCACTGACGAACGATAAACCTGAGTAGTTCCGGGTGCGATTCCGCATGTAAAGTTTTTCGGTGTCTCCTTCCTTTTTCTCGGCTTTTAAACCAGTGGAAATTTGGTTGTCGTAAACGATATAGTGTATGAAAACTAGGTTGTCCACGTAAGTCGGAGGAGATATTTTGAAAAATACGATGTTTTCATCTTTTGCTACGATGATGATTTTGGCCAGCAGTTCAACTTACGCTGCAGGAACGGCGACGGCATTTGATATCCTTGAAGTGAATGGTCACCCTGGCTATCTCAATGCCTATGAAATTAGTCCCGATGGGATCATCGACAAAGTCATGCTGATAGTGACAGGTTTCGATACGAGCAATAACACCCATCCAATTGATCAAATCAATACGGAATATCAATCGATCATTGATGAACTACAGCCGGATGGTTGGGATTTTTTCCTTTTCGATTATGTGCGTGGTGATATCGATATTAAGTTGAACGCCGAAAACCTGGCTCACTTAATCGGACTGCTGGATACGGTGACGGTGCCTGACTATCATTTGGCTATTGTTGGCGGATCGATGGGTGGAATTGTTACCCGTTGTATGTTCGTGCAGGAAAACTCCGATATGGGCGTCGATACCTTTGTCTCGCTGGACTCCCCTCATCACGGCGTTTACCCCAGTCCTTGGGTAGAAGACTTGGCCCAGATTTTTCTTGATGTCGAAGCCGCACGCCAAATGACGAATGGCAGTCCCGAATACAATGATCTCTATGGGTACATGGAAGGCGTCGAAAATTCCCCTGGCTGGATGGCGACGAATATCAACCCCATGGCTACATTGGCGATAGCATTGAGCAACGGTGAGTCCTTTTGGCAAGAGTCCTGGTGGGATTTGCTGGTGCACACGAATTTCCATACCATCAGTTCCTTCGTGGAAGCAGAGGGTCTCAC
>NVWG01000147.1 GCA_002746185.1 Candidatus Hydrogenedentota bacterium | reverse complement strand
AAAAAACAATCAACAATAAAATAGGCAAAAACCGGGAAGCAACGGAATAACTGCCACGGCAGTTAATAAATTTGACATGACCTTCTCATGGAAGACCCCGCTACAACGGGCTTGAAAGGGGGAATGGTTGTGGAAGGTTGGGCTGGGAAACAATGGGGTGTGGGTTTTTGGTGTTAGGATGTTATCCAGTGTTACGCGAGTCACATTCCCGGAGGGAATGAACATCAATAGCCACGGGTGAAACCCGTGGGAATCGTATTAAAAAAAGCGGTTCAACCCCTGCGGGGTTAAATAATTTTTTTTGATTGCATCCGATCCAGGGGTTGCACCCCCGGCTATTGATATTCGACCCCGTCGGGGTCGTTCAGGTACGAACCAGATCCGGGGGTTGCACCCCGGTCATTCATATTTGATCTTTTCAGGGTCACTAACCAATGCCCATTACGAARKRYWWWKSGWSWTAGGATGTTATCCAGTGTTACGCGAGAACTTCTTAGTGGGTGCCCCTGTAATGTCTTGGGTATANTTGCTGTTAGTGAATTTCACTAGGGTCAGATTTCTTGGCATCCTCGATAATTTTTGTGAGTATGTCCAAGGTCGTTCCGTTTTCAATTGCGGTGAGTTTCTCGCAAACTTGGAGAACAAGCGGGTTTTGATGTGCCTGAGAAGTTAAAGACCAGCGCGCGGCGGCTCCAAGCACTATGTTCATCCCTGAGCCGCTTTTTTCCCAGTGGAGGATGGATACCATTCGGCGAATTGCCAGATCGTCCTTATGTTGCAAGTAATCCGCCCAAAGAGCATCCAATACTTCAGGTTTATCAATACCACTATTGAGGAGATTCTTGCGTTTTTCACTTGTTACCAGCATGAGCGGAACTTGAGCAATAGCTTTTTCTCCCGAAACGTGGTCGGTCAGTGTTAGTTGAAATAAGTGTGCGCCTGGTGTATCCGTATCGTCGAATCCGAGGTCCAATGCAGGATCAAATATACCCCAGGTAGATGTCTTTGGGGGTTTTCCCGTACATGCGGAGTATTTCTGTTCTGAGAACATGGTGCTGCCATCTGGCTTGAGAAATTCGAAAGCCGATGTCACATTTACTCGGCCTTCGTCATCTCTCTGGAAGTTGTCGACAAGAAACAGGATGCTGATCGTATCTCCAATGAGATAGGCGTTTTTCTGGGGAAGCTGCCAATTCTCAGCACCCGATTGCAATAGGTCATTTATATATTTCGGGGAATCGGACATTCCTATACGTGCACCCATTTGGGAGGCGGATCCTGAATCTTTGGCAAGTACAGTTTCGAGATTACCAACAACAGAGAGAAGTGCTATAACTATGATGAAGCTTACCTTGCTTATGTTTCCATATACTCGAGTTACGTTGCTCATTTTGCGAGCTCCTTGTGAATTTGTCTTCGATTTCGAAATATGAAGATGGGCTAATTTAAACACTTACTCGCTCAAGCTGTCAACTGAGGTCTACATCGTTTGGGCAGATAAATTGCATAGGAGGTATCCAGTACATATCGGAAAGGGCACGTCCTCGCTCAGGACTGGCTGATGCCTTTCAGGGTGTCGGTGTTGGAGGAGATGACATATAATGCATCTTCGGCGAGGAGGTTGGGCCAGATTTTGACTGGGCCGTTGGCGGTGAGGGGTATTTCCTGTTCGATGGTGATTCCGAATTCGTCGCAGAGTCGGCGGAAATCGATGATGGAGAAGTAGTGTCGATTGGGCGATTTATACCAGGCAAAAGGAAGGTTGCTGGTGATGGGGGATCGTCCTTGAAGAAATATCATAGCGCGGGCCTGCCAATACGCAAAGTTGGGGAAGGTGACGATACATTTTTTGCCTACACGAAGCATTTCCAGCAGCACCAAATGCGGATGCTTGACAATCTGCAGGGTGCGGCTGAAGGTCACGTAGTCGAAGGAGTGGTCGGGCAGGGAATTCAGGCCTTTATCAATGTCGCCGTGGATAACCGGGATGCCGTGGGCGATGGCCTTCACGACTTTGTCCTGGTCAATTTCCAGACCCAGTCCCTGTACATTTTTCTCGGCGATGAGATGGCACAGGAGCGCACCCTCGCCGCAGCCGATGTCGAGCACACGGCTATTATCCTCGATGAGATCGCGCATGAGCTCGTAGTCGTAACGGTATTCACCTTCTTGGGCAGCTTTTTTCTTGTCTTTACGCGGACCACTGTCCAGCACTTCCAGACTTTCTGCGATATGGCCTTCCGGGTCGGCAGCATGAGCCAGATACCCGGAGATAATTTTGCTCATGGTATCCACTTCCAGCAGAAACGCGTCATGGCCATAGTCGGATTGGATGTTGCAATAGGATACGTCGTTGCCTTGTCGTGCCAGGGCATAGGATATCTGCYCGGACTGATATGGGGGGTACAACCAGTCCGACGAAAAAGAAAGAACCAGAACCTTATTCTTGACATGAGCAAGGGCGGCATCAAGAGAACCGAATTTTGCCGATATATCAAAATAGTCCATGGCCTTCGTGAGGTAGAGATAAGTATCCGCATCAAAACGACTAACGAACTGCTCGCCCTGATAGTTGAGATACGACTCCACTGCGAATTCATTTTCGAATTCGTAGCTGAGATTTTTCTGTGTCTGGAGACGACGACCGAACTTGGCGTGCATACCGTCGTCGGAAAGATAGGTGATATGCGCCAACATACGCGCGATTGCCAACCCTTTATCCGGAATAGCACCATCGAAGTATTGACCTTTATTGAAATTATCATCGGCCATGATGGCGTGTCGCCCAACGGCATCGAATGCAATCTGCTGCGCGCCGCTCARRTGCGTAGATGCTATCACCATGGCGGATTGGACGATGTGGGGGAATTGAATGGTCCATTCCAGAACCTGCATGCCGCCCATGGAGCCGCCCGCCACGGAGAGCAGCGAGTCGATGTCCAATTCCCGAATGAGTTCGCGCTGGGCACGGACCATATCGCCGATAGTGATGATAGGGAAATCGAGGCCGTAGGGTTTCTGAGTGTCCGGGTTAATACTCGACGGGCCCGTGGATCCTTGGCAGCCTCCCAACACGTTGGAGCAGATGACGAAATAGATGTTCGTGTCAAATGCCTTGCCGGGGCCAACAATGTCATCCCACCAGCCCGGTTTGGAATCGCCCTCGGCGTGTCGACCTGCTACGTGTGCGTCGCCGGATACGGCGTGGGTTATGAGTACGGCGTTGGTTTTGTCGGTGTTCAGCTCGCCATACGTTTCGTATGCGATGGTTATTGGTCCGAGTTTAGCGCCGCTTTCCAATGTCATTTCGTTGGGAGCATGGGCGAAGGTGCAGTGTTCGCGTTCTACGATGCCGACTGTTGTGGGGTCTGTGGTTGCCATGGTGTGAATGCCTATGCGGTCAGGATTGAGAYGACTTCAGAGCCTGGTCGAGGTCCGCGATGATATCCACGATATCTTCGATACCGACAGATACGCGCACCAGTTCCGGGGTTACGCCCGAGGCCTGTTGTTCCTCCGCGCTGAGCTGCTGGTGCGTGGTGGTAGCGGGATTGATGACCAGAGTTTTGGCATCCAGCACGTTGGCCAAATGGGAGGCGAGTTGGCAGGATTCGATGAACCGGATTCCCGCGTCTTTTCCGCCCTTGATGCCAAAGCTGAGGATAGCACCTTGACCATCAGGCATGAGTTTCTGACCGCGGTCGTAGTCCTTGTGGCTTTTCAGGCCGGGGTAATTAACCCAATCCACCGCGTCGTGGTCTTCCAGGAACTGGGCGACGGCGAGAGCGTTCTCGCAATGCCTTGGCGCGCGCAGATGAAGAGTTTCAATGCCCTGGAGAATAAGGAAGGCGTTGAAAGGGGACAAGCATGCGCCTGTGTCGCGGAGCAAGGTGACGCGGGCCTTGAGGATGTAGCTCACATTGCCAAAGGCTTTGAAGTGTTCATAGAATTTCATGCCGTGATAACTCGGGTTCGGTTCGGTGAGTTCGGGGAATTTGCCGTTGTTCCAGTCGAAATTCCCGCTGTCTACAATGACGCCGCCGATGGAGTTGCCGTGACCGCCCAGAATCTTGGTGGCGGAGTGGACAACGATGTCCGCGCCGTGTTCAAAGGGACGGAAGAGAAGGGGGGAGGTCACCGTGTTGTCCACCATGAGCGGTATGCCATTTTCGTGGGCAATATCAGCGATGGCGCGAAAGTCCACAATGTCGTTAGCGGGATTTCCGATAGACTCCAGGAATACGAAGCGCGTGTTTTCGTCAATGGCATCAGCGATGTTCTGAGGATCGCTGGCGTTGACAAATTTAACCTCGATTCCCATGTCCTTGAAGGTGTTGGCAAACAGATTGTACGTGCCGCCGTAGAGGGTCTGGGAGGACACAATGTTTTGACCGTTTTTGCAGATGTTGAGACTGGCAGCGGTAATGGCGGCGGAGCCGGAGGCGAAGGCCAGACCCATCACGCCGCCTTCCAATGCCGCGACGCGCTTTTCGAACACATCGTTGGTCGGATTCATGATGCGGCTGTAGATATTGCCGAATTCGGTAAGAGCGAAGAGGTTCGCCGCATGCTCGTGGTCGTTGAACACGTAGGAAGTGGTCTGATAAATGGGGACAGCGCGGGAGCCCGTAGTGGGGTCCGGGTCCTGTCCAGCGTGAAGGGCTTTGGTACCCAGTTTATAGTTGTCCGACATAATGTCTACTTTCTTTATRAATGTAGGAGTGATGGTGTAGAGCGGTGGAGTATAGCATATCCCTACGAAGTGGTGACCACAGGATCTACAGTGAATAAAGGCTATGCATACTGTTCCGTCAGCGAGGAAGGGACATCTCAATTAGTGTGCTTCAACGTATCGACCAAAGGTTTGGGTACACTGAATAAACAACCGCCCCGCTGGAGGTTAATCCGGCGGGGCGGTGGGTGTGTTACGTATGGTAGAACGGGGTCAGTCGGTCTCTATCTTGATGATGGAGCCGCGACCGCGTTCGGTGTGGCGTACGGGGTAGTTGGAGTTGCATACCCAGATGCTGCCGTCGTTCCCGAATTCTACTTCGCGGGTGTAGGTCACGCGGGAGGGCATGCGGTATTCGGTCATCTCTTCGGTCTCGGGGTTGAACCGAATCATGGTGTCGTTCATGGTACCGCAGATCCAGATTTCGCCTGTCGTAGGATGAATATTCAAGGCGTAAGGAATCTGGTTCATAGCGTCGGGCAGTTCGAAGATTTTCCAGTCTTCGGTTTTAGGATCGAAGCTGGCGAATATGCCATCGCCGAAGCCCGGTACCCACACGATGCCGTTAGGCGCTACGTGAAGACGACGGGGTCCGCGGAAGGGCGGGTTCCATTCTTTCACATCACCGCCTTCTACGTTGGGGTTGATGCGTCCTACGCGGTTCCCGTTGAGCTTGGTGTACCAGATCATGCCGTCGGGTGCGATGGCGATGCCGTAAGGTGTGCGTCCACGGGATTCACCGCGTCCGCCGCCCACAGCCTGGTCAGCCGTAGGCAGTTTGTACTGTGTTACTTTGTTGTCTTGGGACGGATCCAGGGAGAATACGCCGGCACCCGCGTCGGTATACCATACGACGCCGTTCGGCGCTATGCGCAAGGTGTGTGGGTATGCGCCGCGAGGGCGGGGGGAAGGTGCACTGGATACGGTGGTGAACTCACCGGTCTTGGGGTCGTATTTACTCATCTGGCCCGAGAGAGCGAAGGTCATCCACATGGAACCGTCTGGTGCCAGTTCGATGGAGTGAGGTCCTTTGCGGGGGATACCGTCGGTTTCCGGATCTTTGCCGCCGGGTATCGAAATGACTTTTCGCTCGCCGGTTTTCGGATCCAGTGTGAGGATAGCATCGTTAATCATGTCTACGGCATAGACCATGCCGTCTTCGTCCAGTTCAATATCGTGAACCATGGTGGCATCTTGACGTCCCATATCCCATTCGGTTACGGTAGCCATGGTTGCTTTGCCTGAAGGGGCGGCTGGTGCTTCAAAATCCGTCCAGTCTTCAACAGCCTCTTCTGAATAGGCATCCAGCAGTCGTTGTACGATGGTTTCTTGTGTGTGCTTGTACAGTCCGCCGAATCCGTCCATGCGTGTGATCATGGTTTCCCAGTCCACGGGTTCTTCTGGACTGCGGAATCCGATAGAGCCAATCTGGTGGCAATAGGCGCATGACATTTTGAAATTTTGCTTGTCCTTGTCGCTATCCCATTTCACCAGACTGAATAATTTGTCGGATGTCTGCTGTTGATTGAAATCATCTGTGGGGTTCAATTTAAAGTTGGCAGCATCGCCGGAGGACACATCATTTGTCCATTCGTCGTCCTGACCCAGCAGGCGAGCGCGCACATTGTAGGACTGATCTGCCAGCCCGTCTATGGTGTACGATCCATCTGGTGAGGTATGAACCGATATACTCACTTCTTTGGCTGTATCAAATGCGGATACCATCACACCGCCCATGGCTTTACCCGAAGCGTCGGTGACTTTCCCGTTGATGCTTGCTGCGTATGTTGGCAGGCTTAACCCTGCCACCGCAGCAAGAAAAAGCACGCGTATTCCTAATTTATTCATGGTTCCATCTCCCGTTTGGTTTCTTTTCATTATGGTATGCCTTGATAAAAGGCGATTTTAATGTATAGGACATCATAAAGTAAACGATGCTTATTTCTTTTTTACAACAGGTAGTGATGAATTTATCATAAATCGTCGAAAAAGTCACGGTCGTACCAAGAAGCGTCAAGAGGCCTGTATTCAAAGACTTTTTCCAGGTATTTTCGACGTTGCTCAAAGGTTAACTCATCAATCCAGCGGCTCCATAGCTCTAATTCGGCATTTTTTGTATTCATGAGCTTTTTTAGATGACGTTCTTTAATAATCCGCATCTTTTCTTCAGCACTCATGGTGTCTTTATTGGATTCAAAAAATTCCTTTGCATCTTGTTTTCTAAAATCCTGGAATTCTTTCTCTGCTGCGACGATTTGAAGCCGGAATTCGTGATAGGTTTTTTGTTGATCGGCAGTGAGATCAAGCCATTGGCTCAATAATTCGGCTTGTCCTTGAATGGTACCCAAGTAATGCTGGCGTTGCTTTTCCTGATTATATCCTATTTGTTGGAAAATGAAGAAAAAACTGAAGAATACTGCCAATACCCAAGGCAACATTTGTTTCATTGATGGAGATCCATGGCATATCCGGGAGAATACAGGTGTTGTGGGCGAGGACCGGGTAGGCCGAAGTAGGGGTGCATCAGATTGATGGTTCCGGTGTCTTGGGGCTGTATGTTAAATCCCAGGCCATATTCTGGCAGGGATTCGTATCCGACTAAGGAAATAGCTCCTGTATTATTTTCTGGATTGGATATTTCTGTATCGGAATTAGAGGCTAGATTTATAAGGGAGCTACTGATTTCGATGGTTACCTCATCGCGTTGAATTTTTTCCTGGCCTGACTGCATGCCTAAATAGCTGCCTAAAAGTATGGAGGCAGCCATGCTCCCCCATACGGCAAGATGACGAGCGACACGGGTGAATGGGGTAGTGGATGAGGAAATAGCCTGATCGTCGGCAGCATCAAGAAGAACCTGCATACGTGTGTCAGACAGGGTGTCCGATTCAGTTTGAGATACATCCATCGATACGGTGAGGTAATGAAACATGGGTTTTAATTCGCGCATCTCGTGGGCGCATTCTTTGCAGCCGCGTAAATGGCGTTCCATGGCATAGGTGTCGCTCTTGGACAAACCGCGGGCCAAGTAGGATGTCATCCATTCTTGTGATGTATGGCAGTCGATGATCATGATTGCCATTCCTCTTCTTCCATGATGGTTTTTAGTTTTTTCAAGCCTCTGTGTAAAAGCATGCCTACGTTGGAGAGGGAGAGTCCGGTATGTTCTGCAATTTCCTTGTAACTTTTATCCTCCTGGAAAAACAGGATGACCACGCATCGTTGATTATCTGACAGACGTTCCAGAAAAACGGCTAGCTGTTCCCAGCCTTCTTTGGCGATGATTCCTTCTGATGGGATGAAATCGGGCTTGGGCTTTTCCGCTTTTTCATAAACGACGCTCCGTTTGGTTTCCCGCTTGAGCAGATCGATACAAAGATTGTGTGTTACACGAAACAGCCAGGAGGCTTTTTGTCGGGGTACGCCATATTGAGGTGGGTTCTTGGCGTATCGGAGGAATGCTTCCTGAACAATGTCCTGGGCGGTTTCGTTGTTACGCAGGATTTTATAGGCGTATCGGATGAGAGCACCCTGATATTCATGTATCAATTGCTCGAATTCGGATACTGTGGTTTTGGATGGGCTTTCTTTGGCATCCGATTTGGATGCACTTCGAGAATCCAGGTTGGTGGTTTCGACCTCACCAGCCTGAAAATTCATGTTGGAATAGGGTTCTGTTGCTAAGCGTGCCATGTTATTTTCATCCGACTCGTTTTTCATAATATATAACGATCCCTGTAGGTGCCATATTACATGAAGTGAAACACCGGGACAAGGGAAAGTGACCCATTTTAGGATGTAAGTGTATAATTTTAAATGAGTTAAGTCGGATGTGTCAGATAGGAGTATTTGAAATATATATTATTTTTTGGTGTTTAGTGACCCTGGAAGGAGGGTTCCCTGCGTTCTTTGAAGGATTCCACACCTTCGGCGGCGTCGTCTGTTTTGGCCAGGCGTGACTGGATAGAGGCAAATTCTGCGATGCATGCGGCTTCGCCTTGTTCGATGTAGGTTCGGGCGGAGGCTTTGGTGGCGTAAACGGCTAAGGGGGCTTGTTGGGCAATTTGTTCGGCCAGTTCAATAGCGCGATCTACCTGTTTGCCTGTTTCAACGATTTCTTGGACGATGCCGATGCGTTGGGCTTCTTGGGCATCGAACTGGTCGCAGGTGAGGAGGTGGTACATGGCATTGCCCCAGCCGCCGCGTTCGACGAAGCGGAAGGTAGCTCCGCCAGTAGCCATGATGCCGCGTTTGGGTTCGAGCTGAGAAAATTTAGCATCTTCGGCGGCGATGATGATGTCGCCAGCCAGAGCCATTTCGATACCGGCGGTGTAGGTGTATCCCTGAACAGCGGTAATGAGGGGTTTGGTGATTTTAGCTTGCTGCCCATAAACATCTACCTTATCTTGCTTGAAGGCACGTTCGCCTCGCTGCATGTATTCGCTGAACAAGGGCAGGTCGAGTCCTGCGGTGAAATGGTCGCCGTGTCCGAAGAGAATACCCACGCGAAGGTCTTCGTTGGTTTCCAATTCCTGGTAGGCTGCGGTGAGTTCCTGAAACATTTTTGGGGTAAGGCCGTTATATTTTTCGGGACGATCCAACCCCATGAGCCAGATGTGACCGCGCTGTTCGGTGGTTATGCTTCCGTGGGGATGGCGTTCGCTCATGATATCGCTCCTTCAGTAATTGGTGTTCCCAAAAAAAAGAAGCGTAACGGATTGCGGTGGTAGAGGTCAACGCATCGAATGTACCATAGGCAGAGAAAACGAGTGGCGTTCAGGTGCCTTCAATAAGATCGGTAACAGCCTGTTTGAATTCATCGTGATCGAAAGGCTTGGTGAATGTGCGATCAGCGCCCTGATTTTTTGATGTTTCCAGATTGGTTTCGACCATAAATGTATTTGCACCGGACATGGCGATGATTTTTATTTTAGGACTGGTTTCTCGAAGTTGTTTGATGGCCTCAATGCCGTCCATTTCGGGCATGTGCAGGTCTGTAATAATGAGGCTGGCAGGGGTTTGTTGTTGAAGCTTTAGGCCTTCCGCTCCGTTGGGTGCTTCTAGAATTTCGTGGCCCATTTCGCCCAGCATGGTGCTCATGACGGTGCGCAGGTCGTCGTTGTCTTCAATTAGTAGTATGTTTGCCATGATCCCCCGATCCTCTCTTTGTTACCTGATAATTCATTTCAGTCAATAACGTATAACTTATTGTAACAGGAAATCCGGAGTTGTCAAAATGGTGATTGGCGATTTGGAGTAATAGGGTGCATCTGAGGGTAGGGACGGTTGGAAATGAAAATATAAGGGACGATCTTCATGGAGTACTTTTTGTAGTAGTTACTAGATAGGGTGAGATATTTGTAGTCGTAAGAATTGTTGGAAAACCTCCTGGATGAGTGATAATAGCGGCTAATTCGCTCTTGGAATATTCTTTAAATACGCCTTAACTCGTGTTGTTTCAGTATGTTGCGCATATTAACCCCTTGACAATGTTACTTATTCTTGTCATAATAATATAAGAAGTAGTTTTCTTTACGTTTGGATATGAATATGGGCATTTCGTTTGGACAGATTCCCGGAGCAGGCGCGGCATTGCGCAGCATCATTGATGCGCGCTCGGCTCAGCAGCCTACTCGGCAGGTACAGTCCGCCGTTCAGAATTTGGGCGGACAAGGGGACGGGTCTGTCGAAAATTCGTTTCAATCTGCCGAACAGTCTGAGGTTCAGGTTGGTGTGTCAGGCAGTGCTATCGGTGCTACACCGGCAGCGGCGTTAATTGCACTGGGACGCACTGTGCAGAGTGTGCGGGAAAATACGCCTACCATCGAACAGATTCGAGAAGGTTTCCTCCAGCAGTCTGAGGAAGCTCGTGCGCGAGTGCGGGTTGAGTTGCGGGGAGAAGCCTTGGGAGTGGTGTCGGATAATGAGCCTGTGCAGGTGACCAGGTCTGATGAGGTTGTATCGTCTGATGCGCGAGGATTTTTTGCGGCGGTGGATAATGTGGATCAAGCTCTTCGTGGGCAAGCTTCAGGAGCTGCTGAGGCTTCGACGGCGGAAAGTGAACCACCCGTAACAGATCGAAATGAACCGGAACCTGTGGCGGAAACCCCGGCACCTCGTCCTGAACGGTTTGATGTATCCGTCTGATTGGTTCCAAGCCATCAATATGTCCATGTAAGTGAACACGTATCTGTATGTCCTTCCTTGTGAAAGAATTTCAAACTTTTGTTAATGTCGTCGCACTGGATTCGTTTCGTTTTTAGGAATGTTTGTATACTGGCGGTGGTGACGAGCGTTCCTAATGGAGTACAGTTTTCTTTTTCAGTTTCTTTTCTATGATAAAGGAGTAGGGTGTGGAATTGGTTATTGGGTTGGTGTTGGTATTGGCGAGGGCGATTGTACAGGGGTGCCTGGGCTTCGG
>NVWG01000146.1 GCA_002746185.1 Candidatus Hydrogenedentota bacterium | reverse complement strand
GGTGCCGCCAAGCAGCACAATCTAATGGCTACTCAGAATTCGTCATCTACGACGCCTACGAAACCCTCGTCGCCTCCGGGTTAGCTGAATAAGAGTCACCGCCCCAGCCACGACCGCATGGTTCGCGTCACCATATCCGCTGCATCCTGCTGCACGTAGTGTCCTGAGTCGGGAATGGTGACCAGCGTGTAGTCCTTGCCCATCCACAGCCATGTATCGTTCAGCCCGCCGGGCAGGAGCGCATGATCCTGCAGTCCGTGAATCTGCAATACCGGAATATCTATTTTCGGAAGCTCCGGCAATTCCTTATACGGTTCGCGGGGATAACTGGCCTTGTAATAATTCATCATGGCCTCAAAATCCGACCGCTCAAAGGCCTCCACATACTTCTTCTTGGCCTGCGGGTCCGTCACCCAATCCGCCAACTCTACTGCATTGAGCGTTTCGTGGAATCCTTTTGTTATAAAATTCCGAGCATACTCGCTTACTTTCACCTGTTCCGGGTTGTTCGCCAGTTCCCGACTCAATCCTTTGGGATGGGGCAGATTCAGGATGATGAGCTTTTCCAGACGTTCCGGGTGAAAGATCCCCACTCGCCACGACGTGCCCGCGCCATAGTCATGACCGCACAGAATGGCCTTTTCCTCACCGAAATGGTCGATTATAGCCATGATATCCTCGCCCAGCTTCTTGGCCGAGTACATTTCCACGCCCTTAGGCTTATCGCTCAGGTTATACCCCCGGGTATCCATGGCGACGCAGGTATAGGAATCAGACAACGCCTCCATTTGATGTCGCCACGTATACCAGAAATCCGGGAACCCATGCACCATCACCAGCAGCGGACCTTCACCCAACGTGGCATAATGCAGTTTCGTTCCATCTTTGGATACAGCGTATCCATGTTCTACGCGATCTTCGAATTCCATGCGATTCCATCCTCCCAAATCAGTTCTGGGAAAATAATACATGGACGAGAGGGATCGATGCTACTTCAGAAAAGTTCACGAATGCAGGAGGTGGGGGAGTAAGACGAAAAACGAATTTAGGAAAAGAACATTTCAGGCGAGGAGAGCATCAACTGCATCAAGTACTTCACCAGGGTCACAAGGTTTCTGCAATGCGGCATCCGCGCCGAAATTCTTGGCTCGTTCCAGATTCATGTTGACGTGAACACCGCCACGCCCCGATAAAGCCAGGATTTTTACATTTGTCTTTTCGCGTCGAATATTACGAATCGTTTCCAGTCCGTCCATTAACGGCATGATGAGATCGGTGATGACCAGATCGGCACCATCCGTTATGAATCGTTCCGTGCCCACAACACCGTCAGGCGCATCGGTAACCGTATGGCCTCGAGACTCCAGAATCTCCCGCAGTGAATCCCGCAGGACATCTTCATCATCTATAATTAATATCTTCGCCATRHTTYGCCTCANNTAGGTATAGCAACGAAAACWGTCAGTCYACTTCCAAATAGGGATTCAGAACTTCATTCGTTGGAACCCAAAACTTTGATGCATCGTCCACTATGGAATCGATTTCTACTACCGGGCTAACTTCTTCAACCGGGTTCTCACTATATCCTGCCAAGTCATCTGTTGACCATTTCATATCTTCCAAGTATCTCAAATCTCCGGCACCACTTACAGAAAAACTATACGGCCCGTCAGGCATCTGCATYGARGTGTCTRCATCGGGTCTCATYACCCACGCAAACACTACTGTCCCCAGACACCCTAGTCCGAATAAAAAAAATTCCAGACGCATCAATTTCTGTTTTCGGCGACCAAACATTTTTCAGCCTCTCCATTAACAATGGATGTGCTTCTTTTCCCCTTAGAAGCTCATATCCCCACGTATAAAAACTATACCATTGAAATGAAAATGATGTGGTAAATCAGGTTAATATGGGTATTTTTACATATAATTCCTAATCAGCTGCTCCATCAGAAAAACTCGAATTTCTCGATTTCAGGGAACTATTATTTCGAAAAATGAATCCAAGGCTATAGTATAGTTGACCAGCGGGTAGGTTTTTGTTAAAATTTCGCCGTTCGGGGGTATTACTTTTAATCAGTTCCAACGGGGCTAAGTACAATCTTGGCRCTAAAAAAATAAGGTGGAGGAAACCATGAAATCAGAAATTTTCCGTTCAATTACAGTAGTAGTGGCAGCAATCGTTATGGTTGGGGGACTGTCAGGCTGCAAAAAAGACAGTTCAGATACCGTTATTGATCCCGGATTCACGAATACATCCGGTAACAACCAAGGATCGATTGGTTCCGGTATTGAACCCACCACGGTATCAGGACTCCCGGAATTTGACGAGACCACTTTGTTCCACGATGCCTCTGGCCTGGAAATCATCTTCTTCGATTACAACAGCTACGCGCTGCGCCCCGATGCGTTAGAAGCGCTGAAACGCAACGCAGAAAAAATAMGNCARGTRCCYGGCRTYATYATTCARATTGAAGGYCACTGYGAYGARCGCGGTACYCAGGAATACAATCTTGCACTGGGCGAAAAACGCGCATTGTCTACCCGGCAGCATCTGATCAATCTGGGTGTATCCGGTGACCGACTCATCACCATAAGTTACGGTGAAGAAGATCCKGCGAACGAGGGTCACACGGAAGCTGCTTGGTCGCAGAATCGCCGGAGCGAATTCAACAAAGCCATGTAACARTGCGTTATGTGCTTGCGCCATCGTAACCGGGTTTGACCCATAAGGTAAACGCCATGAGTATGCGAAATCGCTACCTCTATTTGATCCTCCCGATAGTGCTGCTGAAYAACGGCTGTGCTACAGCGGGATCGTCATCATCACAGCTTGAGAATGCCGTCTTCCAGACGCATCGCATGGTGCAAAACCTGGATCGCAATCTGTCAACATCGGTGGAACAGCTCAACAGCATCACTGCGGAGTTGGTCACCCGAATTGATACCAGCGAGAACGAAACCCGGAAACTCATGAGTATGGCTGAGGAAAACCAGTATAAACTGGATACCCTTCAGCAAACCCTGAATCAACTCACGGCGGCACTCTACAAACACCTGAATCTCTCGCCGCCCACCACCATGCGTATCCCTCCTCGGTCTWCGCAGCCTTTCAATACYCCCCCRGKATCAATACTTCCACGTACTACTCCCCCACARCCGGATACCTCCSCGACGCTGCCGGGTGTATCATCACCAACCATTTCAGCACCCACCACAACGGTACCGCCCACGATTCCTGCGGCACCCGACCCGGATGCCCACTACCGYAAGGCACAGGAGCTCTACGGTTCGGAGCAGTACGATGCGGCGTTACAGCAATTCCAGGAACACATYGAATTGTTTCCCAACTCCGATCACTTGTCAAATGCAACATACTGGCGCGCTCACTGCTACTTCAAAATGGGTAACTACGAAATGGCTTTACAAGGCTTTGACCAATTACGTAATCAGTTCCCCACCAGCGGAAAAGTACCCATCGCCATGCACAACCAAGGCGTTGCCTATTCCCGGCTGGGCCAAAACGAACGCGCCAAAGCCCTGTTTCAACGCCTCATCCGGGAATACCCTGATGACGTTGCCACYGAYGGTGCCCGGGAYAAATTRCGCCARCTKCAAGGCCTGAATTAGCGCCACCWCATCAACACAKTWTCGGCGCACGGAACTRATATCATTCCGTGCGCCTTTTNTTTTMACKAATACCGATAGGCARCAGCATGAAAAAATACTTGGGCATGGATGTAGGCGGYACGAAAACCGATTGCCTCATCGCTGATGAATCAGGACAGCTATTGGGATTTGGACGCGCCGGGTCCGGCAGCTACGAATACCACGGTGTCGAACATGCCGCAAAAGAAAATCGCCTTGCTGTAGAACGCGCACTCCAGGACGCCAATTTGACACTCCAGGATATTTCCGCTGTCGGGCTGGGTGTGGCCGGAGCCGATCTGCCTGAAGATTTCATCATGCTGGACCGAGAAATATATACACCATTATTTGGGGATCTGCCTCGAGATTTTAAGAACGACTCCATGGCTGCCCTGCGCGGCGGCACACCACAACGCCCAGCCATAGTAATTATCTGCGGAACCGGTGCCATCAGTGCTGGAGCTGCTATGGATGGCACCCAAGCCAGAGCAGGCGGATTAGGGGTACTCTACGGGGATGCCTGCACAGGTGTAACCCTGGGCGAAGAAGGACTYAAATCTGTCTGGCGTGCCCGGGAAGGCATTATTCCACCTACTTTATTAACCAATCTATTCCTGGAGCGATCCGGGTGTTCCGATGTGGACACCCTGTTCAATAGCGTATATCGAGGTCAACTCCAGCCTGAATCACTGGAACCCATGGCACAACTCGTTTTCCAGGCAGGGGTTGACGGAGATCCGGTAGCATGTGATATTCTGATGGTTGGCGGAAAATACTTGGGCCTTATGGTAAACACCGTAGCACGARAWTTATCKCTGMCCAATAARTCATATACCGTTATAACSGTTGGAAGCGTTTTTTCCGAAGGAGCGCCAGTGCTGATGGAGTCCATGTGTGACACCATACAAGAAWTGAGTTCAGATGTTGTATTCCAAACTCCGGAATACATGCCCATTGTTGGCGCATTACTYATGGCAGTAGAARTTGATAGTTCGATTACARAAGAGTTTTACAAAGTGTTGGAAAACTCTTTTCCAGTTTACGAAAAAAAATATGGGATTACCCTGAAGGTACAARCATAATGAATAATACAGCAGTTCAMATTTTGGCAATCACTCTCTTCGTTACCGGCCTGTTAGCAGGRTGCTCCTCAGACGACTCAACATCRGARGAAGATTTCCTCGATTCTGTTCGTGAGGAAGCAAAAAATTCTCCAACAAAAGGAAGTGAATCTGGGAATATCGACCCAAATAATGGCTCTATTGCTACTATCGAGCTGGAAACCAAAATGTTTGAACTCGGCCCGGTATCCAACAGCGAATTTACATTCAAGGAAATGTACGTWTTYAATARAGGRAARGCCCCTCTGGAAATAAATAATATTACGACTACTTGCCCATGCACAACCGCTGTTATGAAAGAAGGGGATRATGTCATTGAGCCTGAAAGCGAAGGCACCATGATCATCAAATTTGATCCTGAACGTGCATCAGGATATTTTTCTCTCAAGAAACTAACCATCCATAGTAACGATCCCCATAAACCGATGGTTTATGTAGATGTATCCGCTCATGTAGATAGAGATATGCTCTTTGTACCCGAGGAACTTCCGGTCCAAATTTTTGAAGAAGGCGCGGGTGGCGAAATTGAAATACGGATTATACAAAATTCCGATCTGGCTCTTGAGCTGGGCGGACTAAGTACATCAGATAAAATGAACTTTTTAGAGTCCGAATTAACACTCTTGCMAAAAGAGGAGTGGGCTAATGAAAATCGAAGAGAGTATCTCCTAAAAGCGACAATACTGCCCACAGCACCAAGCGGTTCATATAGAAATACCTTCCGATTCGGCACCAACATTCGCCGTGCCAAGAATGCCGTCCTGCCCATCGAATTCAAAGTCGCAGGAAACTATATCTTCGAGCCCAGCGAAATTACATTACGCGCAGTCGAACCAGGGGTGCCCATGAAAGATGTGCTCACCCTGAATTCCAAGTTTCCACTATCCATTTCCTCCATAAAGTCCTCCAACAGCAACATTACCGTTGAGGAGAGAATCGCCGAAGACGGTTTATCAGCAACATTCGATTTGCTCATTGCCCAACGACCCGACAACCGATTACAAAAAGATACCTGGACTATTACCTTCAAATCCGGTGATCAGGAAATAACCCGGGAAATCAACGTGGTGGCCCTGCTCAGCCGTCAATAAAACCAGAAAGCAGCTCCTTCATGCCCGATACTTCTCTCCGGGAYCTTGTGGATTCACAAGGTCAACGTCATGTCCTGCAATTTTGGGACGATCTGYCCGAGCAAGAYCGGGCAAATTTGAGCGCACAACTCAATTCCATCGACTTCGGTCTAATCGATCAACTTACCGAGAAATGGATTCGGAATACTCCCGAGCCTCTTCACTTCGATACATTTGAACCTATTCCCGTCATCCCCAAGGCTACGTTGAATCAACCCAACGCGAAAGAAGCCTGGGAAGCAGGGGAGGAGGCACTGCGTGCAGGGCGGGTAGGGCTTATCCTGGTTGCAGGCGGTCAGGGGACACGCCTGGGTTATGRTGGCCCCAAAGGCTCCTTCCCCATCGGCTCCGTCACTGGTCGTACCCTCTTCGAGTATCACGCCGACAAGATTCATCACTACAACCATCAATACGGATGCATTCTCCCTTGGTATATCATGGTGGGGGAAACTAACGAAGCTGCCACTAAAGCCTTCTTCAAAGATCACGATTATTTCGGACTGGGCAAAGAAAACGTCACCTTCTTTAAGCAGAAGATGATGCCCTGTGTGAGTGATGATGGCAAATTTTTTCTTGAAACTCCGGGGTCTCTCGCCATGAATCCCAATGGCCATGGCGGCTCCATTCCGGCTCTGGTGGAAAACGGTATTCTGGATGATGCMGACYMGCGTGGAATCGATACKCTGAGTTATTTCCAGGTGGACAACTGGGCYGTGAAACTGGCTGATCCTTTTTTYATCGGYTACCACCTGCTTCGTRACGGCGAAATGTCATCMAAAATTCAACGGAARTCCGATCCCCATGAAGCRGCWGGKGTGTTTTGTCTKTGCGACGGAAAATTTCGCGTCATTGARTAYACGGAACTGGATATCTATCCCCAACTCCTGGATACCAACGACGACGGCAGTCTCATCCACTACGCTGCCAACGCCGCCATACATGCTCTGGATGTGGGATTTGTTCGTCGAGTATACGATACGTTCAGCGAATTCCCCTGGCACTGTTCCCACAAGAAAATTTCCTATATGGGTCCTGACGGTAAACAAGTCAAACCCGATACGCCCAACGGATATAAATTCGAGACCTTCGTGTTTGATGCCCTGCAATACAGTCAGAATGCTCCCGTAGGACTGGAAATTGACCATCTGGGGGAATTCACCCCTACCAAACAAATGACCGGAGCGGGCAGCGTGGAGAAGGCTCGGAAAGACATGAGCACCTACTGGGGAGGCTGGTTAAAGAAAGCGGGATGTACCACCGATCTGACCGGGGCGTTCGTGGAAATCAACCCGCGTTTCGCCTTTACGGAAGAACAATTCCTGGAAAAGGCCGCCGGATTTGACTGGCCTGCATCTGGAAACATCGTCATTGGCCCGGACGGTACTCTCAGCCAATAGGCGTGCCTTCGCCCACCACCATTCGTACCGCTTTCGGCACAATCTCGACAGTCGCCGGAAGAAAACCTGCCAGCTCGCCGTCAGGACTCACAATAACCCGCTCATCGGAATCCACGCGAACAGACGGCGTACGCAAATAGATCACTTCCTCATGCTGATCGTGAGTACCTTTATAAATGCGAAGTGAGTTCGCAAACGAACCCAGTCGTCCAATATTTCCCATGGCGTACATTTCCAGCAACCCGTCATCCAACCGGGCATGAGGCGCAACGTGCATACCGCCGCCGTCGAACTCTCCGTTGGCTGCAATCACCTCCAGCATCTTTCCTTCCTTCACCACCTTACCGTCCACCGTAACCCGCATTTTTGGCCAGGTGTAGGCCATGAGTGCCGTAATCACACCCACATAAAATGTCATGAAGCCGCCCAACGCCTTGCTGCGCCGATTCACATGTTCGCCCACCAGACCGCCCAGCCCGATATGCACCGCCGTATTAAAATACCGCACCATGGTCTCGCCGTGTTCATCTGTGGAGGTCACCTTGCCCACATCCATGGCATACACCGTCGTACCACCCAGATACACTACCGAGTCCGCTGGTTTTGGCAGCCGTAGGGTCTTGCGAAAATCGGACGCAGTACCAATGGGCAAAATAGCGATGGAGGCTTCTGGATTGATGGGGGAGTCCTTCTCGAAAAAACCGTTCACCACTTCATAGTGCGTACCGTCGCCGCCTGCACTGATAATCCGGTCATACCCGTCGCGCAGTGCTGATCGTACCAAGCGCGTGGCATCCCCCGGTTCTGCCGTGCGAAATAACGTCACATCCCCGCAGGCTTCCCGCACCGGGCCTTCCAAATCCAGCCACTGCCGTTCCGCACGTCGATTCCCCGACTGGGGATTCATAATCACCGCCGTTTTTCGCGGAGTCTGTTGGATGCCTTCGCTCAAATCGATTCCACCCGGGCGAAATTACACCCGTACGTCCGAGGCCGCCCCAATGCTGTCCCGATTCCTGTCCAGAATGGGATTGATGAAGCCTGTAATAAATTCGTCCACCTGCTGGGGCGCACGGCCTACATAGTCCTGCATATTCAGCGTGGCTTCAATTTCCTCCAGCGTCATATCCATCGCCGGGTCTGCTGCAAGGCGTTCCAGAAGATCATTCTCACCGCCTTCTTCCTTCACCACAGCCGCAGCATCCAGCGAATGCTTACGAATAACTTCRTGCAGTTCCTGACGGTCGCCGCCTTTTTTCACACAGGCCATGAGGATATTTTCCGTCGCCATAAACGGAAGCTCCGCCTTTAAATAGCGTGCGATGACCTTGGGATACACTTTTGGGTCTTCCATAATATTCAGATATAGGTTCAGCACCGCATCCGCCGCCAAAAAGGATTCCGGTAAACTGATACGTCGAATAGCCGAGTCATCCAGTGTTCGTTCAAACCACTGCGTCGCCGTGGTGAATTGAGAATGGAGGGGGGCGGTAATCAAATACCGCGACAACGAACATGCCCGTTCACTCCGCATGGGATTTCGTTTATAGGCCATGGCCGAACTGCCGATTTGTTTCTTTTCAAACGGCTCTTCCACCTGCTTCAGGTTCTGCAGGAGCCGCATGTCCGTGGCAAACTTATGCACCGACTCGCCAATGGAGGACAGCACTTGAAGCACTTGCGTGTCAACTTTTCGTGGATACGTCTGTCCCGTCACTGGATACGATGATTCAAACCCCAGGCGTTCCGCTACCAGCTGATCCAGTTTCACGACCTTGTCGCCGTCCCCATCAAACAACGCCAGAAACGATGCTTGAGTACCCGTGGTACCCTTTACGCCCCGACATTTTAATCGCGCCAACTGGGCTTCCAGGTCTTCAATATCAAATACCAGATCCTGCGCCCATAAACACGCCCGTTTACCCAATGTGACCACCTGAGCAGGCTGATAATGCGTATAGCCCAGGGTGGGCAGGTCTTTCCATTTCTCCGCGAACGCCCGAAGCCGATCCAGCACATTTACCGCCTTCACCAAAATCAATTCCAATGCTTCCCGGATCAGTATCAGGTCGGTATTATCGCCTACATAACAACTCGTGGCGCCCAGATGAATGATAGGCATGGCAGTAGGGGCCACCTCGCCGTAGGTATGCACATGGGCCATCACGTCGTGGCGCAATTCCCTTTCGTGTTCCTTAGCCCTGTCGAAATCGATATCATCGATATGCGCCTTCATCTCGGCGATTTGCTCGTCTGATATAGGAAGACCCAGTTCCTGTTCCGCCTCCGCCAGGGCAACCCAACATCGACGCCAGGTACTGAACTTACGCTGGGCGCCCCACAACTCCGACATCTCTTTCGTGGCGAAACGCTCCACCAGAGGGGTTACATATTCCGTGGTCATACGAGATAGCTCCTTTATACTTGTCCGCCCATCAGGCCGGGTCAATATCTTTGCAGGAAATTTCAAATCCACTATCGGAASMMMTWGCYRYCGSWKYWSTARTRKGYTTMKCWYGYWYARYGAACWSMCCTYKMCWCRRYRMKAARWCMCMCRCATCATCCGTCGATGTGGCATCATACACGCCAGACTGTTGGGGCGACACGGTATTCTCTTCGTAGGTAGCGACGTAAAAGTATTTCCCCGCTTCCAATGGCATACGGCGCACGTCCAATCCGTCATCCCGCACCACTGCCAGCCATCCGCTGCCGTCTCGCTTATCCGCCACCGCACTCACGCGAGGGGTATTGTAATCGTCCTTCTCGTAGTCCAAGGCCAGCGAAGATAACGCCAACGCATCGCGGACAGGCATACCCATGGCAATCTTCTCCGCAATGGGGTCCGTTTGACTTCCGTTGGTAGCTATAGCCACCTGCCCATCCTGCACTAAACGCACGCAGTTATAGGCGATATATGGGTTGCGATGAATATCTCCTTCGTGGCCTTCCTTGGGAATGATGCTAATTTTATCTCCCGATTCCGCAATCACCGCTTTTCGATTGGGAAACGACCGGCTGGACACCCTATAGGAAGCACATAAACGATCATCCGCCGTCATGGCAATACAAACAATACGCCCGATATACATACACCAAGTCCTTTCAAGAAACACCGCGCCAAAAGAGCGCGTAGTATACCCAGAACCCGCACCGAATCAAAGGTAAAGTGCTGTAATTCAGTCAGTAATCGTCTCGGGATTCACGCAAGTGGGGAGGGGGGCATCGGTAAGTCGTGCCACTATATTCCGGGCGGCCAATTCCGCCATCTGGGTACGTGTTTCCAGAGTGGCTGAACCGATGTGGGGGAGAAGCATCGCATTTTCGCAGGTCAGCAGATCGGAATGTATCTTCGGCTCTTTCTCGAACACGTCCAGACCGGCAAACGCGATCTCGCCTGACAGCAGTGCCTGCGCCAAGGCGGCTTCATCCACTACAGGGCCCCGCGATATATTCACCAGCGTAGCCGTGGATTTCATAGCACGAAACTGATCCGCGCCAAAGGCATGCCGTGTCTCCGATGTGAACGGGCAATGGATGGAGATCACATCGGACTCCGCCAGCAGATCCAGAAAAGGAACGTAACGGGCATTCAATTCCGTTTCCACATCGGCTTCTATCCTCGTTCGAGAATGATAGATGACCCGCATGTTGAACCCTGCCGCCCGACGTGCCGTGGCCCGACCAATGCGTCCCATACCGAATATACCCAGGGTACCGCCATGCACGTCGTTGCCCAGCATAAAATTTGGACTCCAACTGTCCCATTTTCCCGCACGTAGATACCGCTCCGCCTCACCCACACGTCGGCACGCCCCTAGTATCAGTGCCCACGCCAAATCCGCCGTGGATTCCGTCAACACATCCGGCGTATTACTCACCGCCACGCCACGCGCCGTCGCCGCATCCACCTTGATATTGTTATACCCCACAGCGCAGTTCGCCAAAATTTTAAGGGTGCTCCCGGCCGACTCAAACACTTCTTCATCCCAGTATTCCGTCAGCATGGTCAGTACCGCGTCCGCGCCTTTAACCCGCTCCAGCAGCACCTCGCGCGGAATGATTCGGTCTTCCTCGTACACGTCCACCGATCCCGATCCAAAGACATCCGTTAACACTTTCAATGCGCGATTAGGAATGGCACGGGTAATAAAAATTCGAGGCATATCTCAACTTCCTTCTTGGGATTCATCTTTCT
>NVWG01000145.1 GCA_002746185.1 Candidatus Hydrogenedentota bacterium | reverse complement strand
AAAAACAAAAATGGTAAAACGCCACTGCACTATGCTGCGGCGAAGGGACATAAACCCATTGTAGAAATTTTACTGAACAGCCATGCCGATCCCACGCCTGAGTATATGGGCGAAACGGCGGCGGATATGGCGCGTAATAATGGACATCCCAAAATTGTGCAGCTATTGGAAANGGCAGAAACCTGAGTTAACATCTATCCGACTACAACCTGCGTTTCACCCCTGCCAACACCATGCCGCACCCTGCCAGCACAGCCAATCCGCTAATACAGAATCCGATATGAAATACGTTGAACTGAGACAGGGATTGGGGGAAATCAAATTCCACTRCCCAACCCCAAAACAGTAATGCGATAGCATTCAGTACGGCCAACACCCGACCCCACTGAATCATCCGAGCTCCACTATGCCGGGTATAGAACTGTTCCACGCGTTGTTGTATATCGGCATTTATCTGGAGCGATTTCTGTAGCTCTACATCCTCTACCGTGGGTTCCAGCGAAGATTCAGGCGTGTCGTTACGGAGAGGCAAAGAGGGTATGTCTAAAGCACTTTTGTTGTGTGTTAAAATTTTATCCACCCCGTCAAAGACCGTTGGTTCTTCAATGGGGATAGACTCCTTAACTTCCAGATTTTCGTTACGCAGGAATTTTGTAAGCCAGGGTGTTAATTCTTTTTTGAGAGCGGTTAACACTTCAAAGCTCATCATATTATCAGCGCGAAGAGCTTCTAATTCCAATTCCAGTTCGTGTTGATGAAGATTTCCTTCGGCATCATTACCTTTATCAGCGATATGCCCGGAAATAGAATCGAGCCGATTCTTCAAGGCATCCAGTTCTGCCTCTTTACGCTCCAGTGAACTCTTCAGTGTATACATCAATTTCTGCATTTCCCGTGATTCCCGGGCTTGATGCGTAACTTCTTCACGCCATCGCACCGTATTATCCAAGGCTTTCTGGAGCACATCATGCTCTTGYAGATCGGAAGAATTTATTTGATCCATCTCTTGCTGCATATAATTTAATACGAATTCTTTTTCGACGGATACCGACCGGAGAGATTCAATTTCTGCCCGCAACGCAATTTCGAGATTCACACGTATATCCGATTGAATGTGATAGTCCGCCATTTCTTTTTTCAGCGCATCCAATTCTTCTTGCAGGGAGGTTTCGGATTCGCGAGTCGAATCGTGATCCTGCGCACGCATCATGTGCTCGATACGTTCTTGCAGGATCAATTGACCGAATCGGGTATTTTCCCATGCGCCATGCTGTTGCGCCCGGCCTTCTTTCTCCATATCCAGCGCCTGTATAACCGATTGAAGCCTTTCTTCGGTTTCTCTAAGGTGCTGTTCTTGCTCAGCTAATGCCTGTTGTGTTTCCAGAATCAGTATATCTTTATGATCTTTATTGATAGATAACTCATCGTATTGAAGACGAAGTTTTCCCAGAGTTTGCACAGCATCATCCCGTTGCAGAGTCAGATCGGATACTTGATGATCCGCCTGTGCAGCAGTTTGTGTTGCCTTTACTAATATTTCCCGGGCGTAGTTTAAATCAGCTTCGATCACAGCAGCAGTATGGTCCACATTCAAATGGGATTTTTTCAACCGCTGCATTTCGGCATGACTCTCTGTAAGCTGCTGTGCCAACCCTTCCATGGCTTGTCGAGATTCGTTGCGATCTTCTTCCAACGCCAGCCGTGTTTCTTCTTCTCTAACGGCATCCAAGCGTAACGTACGGACTTCTTCGCCAAGATTGTGCACGGTCTCTTTCAGGTGAACAATTTCTTTTCGCGAATCGTCAATCAGGCTTTCCTGCAGAAATCTCTCTGCTTCTAGCTTATCGGACTTTTCCTGGATCTCCGTGTTCTGTTTTGCAGCAGCTTCTAAAGCGAACATCGATTCTGCATTGTTCTCGATGAGGTCTTCCTGAGGAGGTAGACTTTCCACGGGTGCAATATGAACTGGAGGAGCCACAGATTCCAGCGAAGTCACCGGAGGATTATCGGAGATAAAGGTCCGAACTTCCGACATACCGACGGTCCACTGGTCTAGTGTGGTTTGTAACCTGGAAAGTATTTCCAGTTCTTTGTCAGCCACGATGGTCCCCTTGAAGATGGCAATGTCCCGCACAATGTATTTAGTGGTCGCAGCCCCTAGAAATCGCGGGTAGTATAGTGCTCATCCCTAGTCCCGTCAAGGATTCGATTTTCTTTGATAATATTTATTGGGACATGGTGAAAACAATAATTGAAGCCGCCGTGCATGTGTGGTAACGTCTTATACACGAACATATTGTACACTAACAGGAGTAAATTGATGTCCAAAAAATGTATTCATGCCGAGGGTGCCCCTCCGGCGTTGGGCCCCTATTCCCATGCTGTTGAGGCAGGTCCTTTCCTGTATTTATCCGGTCAGGGCTCTTTTGCACCCGACGGAAATGGCGTTCTTCATGGTACAATTGAGGAAGAGACCCGTCAGACCTTCAGCAATATCCAGGCAGTGTTGTCAGCGGCGGGGCTGGCGTTCAGCGATGTRGTRAAGGTATTGGTYTTTTTGGATGATATGAATAATTTTAAGGCCTTCAATGCGGTTTATCAGGAATATTTCCCCGATAATCCTCCGGCACGTAGCTGTGTGGAAGCGGCCAGGCTGCCAGGCGATATCCAGGTGGAAATTGAGGTCATTGCATTACTGCGAAAATAATCAACATGGGGATGGGTGATGTACGGGGGATGTGAAAAATATATATGGTTGTTTCGGGGAGCTGTTACGGCTGTCCTGTTGGCTGTGCTGCCTATTCAGGCTGCCTCTGGGCAGTCGGGGAATGAGCTCAACGCGCAAGGCGTGGAATATTACAATGCAGGCCAGTGGGAATCGGCAATCCAGGCTTTTGAGCAGGCAAATGCGAAAGACCCCTCTAATGCTGTCATCAGTACGAATTTATCCAATGCCTTCCAAGCCTACGCCAGTTCGCTGGTATCGACAGGAGATGTTTCTCAAGCCATCAAATATCTGGAGCGGCTGCTTAAAATCGATCCATCCAACTCACAGCCGTTGATTCAACTGGGGGCGTATTACCTTCATGAAGGCATGGTAAAAGATGCCATCTATCGATTGGAAGATGCCATTGAATTAGCTCCGGGCAATACGGATGCGCATTTCCTTTTGGGAGAGGCGTATTATAAGGACAACGATACTACTGCTGCGGTGGATCAGTGGGAGTGGGTTTACCGCACGGAACCGGATAAACCGGGATTGAAGGAGCGGCTTGAATCGGCACTTCGCGAGGAACGTGTAGAATTTGATTTCAAGGGGGACTCTTCACGAAATTTCAATGTTACCTACAGTCGCGAGGCGGAAGGACAGCTTGTACGGAGTGTGCTCCGTATTCTGGAAAATGGATACCGTGAAATTGGCCGTGCATTTGGTCATATCTACCCTCCCACTCCTATCCAGGTGTCGTTGTACACGGCGCGGGATTTTTCTGAATCGACTCAGATGGGCGAACATGTGGGTGCGGTGTACGATGGCACAAAAATAAGATGTCCTGTCTTGGATGAACAAGGAAAAGTGCTGGATGAGGTCGAATTGAAACGGCGTCTGTATCATGAATATGTACATGTTATGGTCCGGCATTTATCGAAAGATAATGCGCCGTGGTGGATCAATGAAGGGCTGGCAGAGGCGCTTTCAACTGAACTGGGGGCTACGGAACTAGCAGCGCTTCGGCAGGCTCGTCTGGATAATTCACTGCCCTCCCTGGAAACATTGGAAGACAATCCCTTGGAAATATTGGATGTACAGGAGCTACGATTGGCATATAATCAGTCTCATGCGGCGATTATGCATATCCAAAATCGGTACGGCATGCGTTCCATCACCTCGCTGCTCCAATTGCTGGGAGAAGGCGCTGCGGTTGAAACGGCGTTGAGATCGGCGAGCCGCATGAACTACCGCACCCTGGATTTGGCGGTACAGGATTTCATTGTCGCTGCGCGTTAAACCTTCGGTTTACCTTATCCGGTTCCTTGCGCTACACTACATCTATAATCTCTGGAGTTCGTTAGGTGAATATTTTAGCGTGTATTACAGTAGCAGTCTTTTCGGCCACAGGTGTTTCGTCCATATCGGGGCAGGTGCTGGACGCGAAGCAGCAGCCTCTTTCTGCTGCTCAGGTATTTCTCGAACAGGGCATCACGGGAGCCATAGCACATACTGAAACAAACGCGAACGGGGAATATCAGTTTACAGATCTCATGCCCGGGCTGACAGGCGTGTTTGCTGTAGCGGAAGGGTTGTCGTTTAACGGATACAGCGTACCGCTTGCACCGGACGATCACCAAAAAGCGTCTGCTATAGTATTGCGTAAGGCCGGGAGCATTTCCGGCAACATCACCACGGGGAAAGGCAAGGGGATTGCCGGGGCGAATATCACCCGCATGCTGCTGCTGGAATCACGGGTAAGCATTCCTTTTTCAAAGTTGCGAGCCTATGGGTTCCCGCCGCCGCGAACCAACTCGAAGGGAAAATTYMRSRYCRMTTWTKTACCCRWMSAYWYCMMCRTTSMATYAWMMMWYGCCMWCSCWYMWKRTGMRYMGRRASSGGKKATGGGACTTAAAGCTGGTCAGCCGGGTATAGCCATTAAATTACAGTCCGGCATCCTGGTAACAGGAAAAGTCTTCGCTCGAGGTACGGACACACCGGTACCCAATGCCACGATTCGTTTCGACAATATCAATCCTCCCAAGGATACCGCGTTAACACGTTCAGGGGCGGACGGTACCTACGGGGTTCGGCTTAAACCGGGAGATTATTTGTACGAAGCCATCGGCAGATCGTATCGCAGCCCTGTAAAATTACGCTTACCTGTCACAGGTGAATATCCGGGTATGGACGTGTCATTGTATGTGGCGGGTAAGGGTACGTTATCAGGGCAGGTGATGGATGCGGTAAGCGGCGATCCCATTCCGAATGCCCGTGTGATGCTGGAATTCGGCGGCACGCCTTCAGCGTTGGGTCGAACAGGTACTTCGGGCAGCTACACACTGGATGGTATTGCCGGTGAAAATGTAGTACGTTTCATGTCTGCGCCGGGCTACCTGCCTCCCGCGAATCCATCGTTGTCCTTTCATCTTGATCCTCGCGAGGAAATCGCTATCCCGACGTTTTGGCTTATGCCGCTCCCTACGTACACACTGGAAGTCATCGACAATACGCAGCAACCCGTGGACGGCGCGATAGTGTCGGTGCTGCGTCCCCGGCAATGGGGATGGCGCACAACCGATACCAACGGTCTGGCGGAATTGGCCTTTGCACATCTCCCGAATGATGGTCGTGTAATCGGAATGATTGAGCATCCGAATCAACCTGTGGGTGCTTTGTTTTCTATTTCCAAAGATCGCGCCGACGATGCCATCATGAAATTGAATCCATTGGCATCGGTTTCCGGCACGGTAAAAGACGAGGACGGCACCGGGCTTGAGGGAGTGGCTGTGCAGGCTTACTTTGGTGATGAGAATATGGATACACCCATTCTGCTACGTCAAACTATTTCCAGAAAGAACGGTGAATTTACTCTGGAGGGTATTCCCATGGATATCCCTCTCGTCTATTCCACAAACAGCGTTTCTCCACCGTCGGTTCATACAGCGACAACATTGAATTCACAAATACCCACGCCTCTTCTAGCAATAGCTAATCTGGCAGGGAAATCCATGGCGGGAAACCCCCTCCGCTGGCGATCCATGACGTATGTTGGTGGAAAACCATTCGCACACGAAAACATGAAAGACTCTCCGACCATAGTCATTTTTACTGACACGGATCAGGCGGCTGCCACTCTGGAAAGTCTCGTGGAGATAAAGCGTATCTTGAATCACCCTACATGGGCCATGGTRTTRGTTATAGAYGGYWCSTTCMMTTTGGACAGYCCCTCCGTATCCCTTTTCCAGGGCGCTCGTCCCGGAATGGCTATGACCTATGTGTTGGACAAAACGGGTATCGTCGTATTCGAAACGAATTCTCTTCCACCTTTGACCGTGCTTCAACGACTGGATAACTAGCCGTGAGTATGAAGCGAACAGGATGTATGCTCATCATCGCGTTGTGGGCACTTCTATTATCAGATCATGCTGCTGGGTGGGATGTGAGCGGAACTGTCCTCGACCCGGAAGGCAAACCAGCATCTCAAGTCACGTTGTGGATGAGCCAGAATCGAATTACAAAAAAAATCTCTGGCAGCTCCGATGGCACTTTCGCATTTCAAGGGCTGAACCCAGGACCGATAACGATTGTAGCCTATAAGGAAGGGTTTGGACTGGGCGGCGTGGAAGGTCAATTGCTGGATGACGAATCCATTACGTTGCATCTCACCCGGCCCGCAGCGTTGTCGCTAAACATTATGGATATTCAATCGGATCCAATTACAGGCGCCCGATTGAAATGGCTCCAGGTAGACGAATACCTCACCATCTATATGGAGGATATCGTGCGTTTGGGATTTCCGTCCGTTCGGAGTGATTCGGATGGGTTGATGACAATTCCATTTCTGCCAACCAATAGCTATGCTGGCGTAACGGTATCTCATTCGCGTCATGCCGAATCCCATTTACCGACCATTCCTGTAGGCCTAACTATCCCCATGGTTATGGTGGAGGGTAAAAAATTGCGTGGCCGTGTTACCAATCCTGAAGGGGAGGGCGTTTCACGGGCACGGGTAACCGTTTTTCGCTCTGGAGACGAACGGGAATATAAATTCTCAGAGGTATTAACCGATCTGGAGGGGTTTTATTCCACTACCGTCCCCCCTGCTCCCTATTTTGTAGCAGTTAAACATCCGGATTACGGCTTACCGAAACCCCAGCCAGCGATCATTTCTCCGGACACGAAGAATCTTATCGTGGATATTTCCATGCCCGAGGGATTTTGGATTACTGGCACGACGGTGGACAGGAATAAAGAGCCTGTGAAATTCGCCAAGATTGCCTACACGGTGGAGGGTGTTATTTATGACGAAGCCGTGAGCGACTCTACAGGTCATTTCAGCGTCTGGGGCAACACGGGCGAAGCCGTCTTACACATCACGCCGCCGAAAGGCATGATCACCCAAGCCTATCCCGCCATCCCGGTGCGGGTGGATAATGCAGCGCTGGACATATCCCCGATTACCCTTATGCCCCTGCCGTCAATTATGGGTACAGTCACCACGCGGGATGGCTCACCTGTGGCAAACGCCATCATTCACACTCAAAACACCCAGCCCATTCTCTGGACACGGTCGGGGGATGACGGCACTTTTCAAATTCAGTTGACGAAAATGCAGGAAGATCCGGTGCAACTGGTAGCGGAACACCCGACACGATTTTTACGACGTGATGCATCCGTTGATCTGCTTAAACCGAAACCTTTAGACATAAAACTGCGCTCATTCAAACCTGATACAAGCCAACAAAAGGAAAGTATCAGGAATGATTTAACCCACATGGTGGATAAAGACGCACCGGACTGGGCGTGTGATGCCTGGTTAAATTTACCGGAGGGTATGAACGATGCTTCTCTTTCGGATCTGGCTGGTCGTGTAGTGGTACTGACGCTGTGGGGTGGATTTGATGCGGACGGTCCGACGCGGGAACGCATACGTGAATTGAATGAACTGCATGCGGTGTTCGAGAATACGGACGATGTATTTTTCTTGGCCATTCACGACGCGAGCCTGGAACCTGTGGAAGTTCAGGAATTTATACGGAACTGGAATATCACCATGCCAGTGGGATGCGACGCAGATCCCTTTCTCTCTTTCGACATCTATAACGTGAACCTGATACCTCAGACGGTACTCATCGATAAGAAAGGCGTGCTGCGGTATTACAACGTGGACGGACGACTCCACGAACTGATTAAGGCCATGCGGCGCGATTAAGGCAGTTTTCTGTTCGCGATGGGATTTCTAATACGTGCAATCGAATAAGTTGCACTAAAGAGATTGCCGCACTTCACTTCGTTTCGCTCGCAATGACAGGTATGGATATGCGTTTCATTTTCCAWGTCATTGCGAGGAGGCCGGAGGCCGACGCGGCAATCTTGCTTCCTCAGCTGCCCCGGAAATAGGAAGCAGCATGTTGCATTTCAAGCCTCAACAACCTAAATCAGCATTCACGCAGGCGGTGTGTGCCCGTGGGTAGGATTCCCGCATTGCTCGCAATTCACCCACCCGGAATCGCCGTCGGTATAAAATTCCTTTTTCCAGATGGGCAGCCGATGTTTAACTTCGTCAATGATGTATCGACATGCATCAAATGCTTCGGCCCGATGTCCGGTACTGACTCCCACCCAGACGGCAATATCGCCTATATCCAATTTACCCACACGATGGACGCACACGGCATGTTGCAGGCCGAATCGTTCCCATGCCTCGGCCATAACTTTCTGACCTTCCTTCATGGCCACGGCTTCGTAGCCTTCGTATTCCAGATGAAGCACTTCCTTGCCTTCATTT
The DNA here is from genome assembly GCA_002746185.1 of Candidatus Hydrogenedentota bacterium. Lineage (GTDB taxonomy): Bacteria > Hydrogenedentota > Hydrogenedentia > Hydrogenedentales. The sequence goes on along the minus strand of NVWG01000145.1, from coordinate 3,065 downwards.
TCGTTGCGCACCCAGCCTTCAAAAATGACACAGGCTCCAGACTCTGCTTTCTGCAGGGTGTGCTTCAGGATTTTTTCTTCAATAGGATGAGATGTTATTTCAAACATAGCGCATCAGCCTCCGGCTACTGGCGGGATAAACACGATGGTGTCGCCATCGCTAATCGCGTGATCCCATTCACAGAATTCTTCGTTCACRACAACYTTCATGGCTTCGGGAGTCATGGAYAARCCATGYTCSKYRGCAAGNKTTTTGNTAGAGTTCCAACGCGCTGRCACTTTCGATTTCAAGTRTYTCTTCGCCGCACCCGCGCTGCTCTCGTAATATGGCAAAGTATTGAACCGTTATTTTCAAAGACTCATCCCTTTCGTGTCTTCTCGGTCTAATGCTGAATGGACCTGATTCATTTCATCCACGGTGTTGGCGTTGGTGAGACGATCCAGTCGATTCACCGTCAACAAGCAAATATCTTTATCTGTCAGTGCTCTTCGTAATCCGTATCGTCCCGCTTCTACACGCTGCRACAACCGTCCCATCATAACAGGTTCGTATATCGTGCAAAGGGGCTCCGGATTATCGTCCTCCCCCACATACGCTACGGCACTGTAGTCATAACTCCGCGCCGCCACCAATGCGTTCAATTCTGCTTCACCCACCAGGGGCATGTCACATGCCAACACCAGCCAGGCCGCGTCCGGGTGTGTTTTCATGGCACTGAGTACGCCATTCACCGGGCCTTCACCGTTGCCAGGGCGATCCTCAATTATTTCGTGGCCTGCATACAATCCCAACTCGGATTGATCGGGACGCGCCGACACATACACCTTCGTCGTAAATTCACTCACCAGCGAAACAGCGTGATTCAGCTGGTCACGATCATGATAGACCAATCCGGACTTGTCCTGCCCCATACGCGTACTGCGTCCACCAGCCAGCACCAGCCCAAAGAGCGGCGGCAGCGACTCAGGCACCATCGGCTCGGTAGTCACGTTTACCACCCGTTTTTTCGATGAGGCGCGTTTCGCGAATTTCTATTTCGTGGGATACCGCCTTACACATGTCGTACACCGTCAACGCGGCTACAGTGGCCCCCGTAAGGGCTTCCATTTCTACGCCTGTTTTATGAGATGTCTTCACGAGGCAGTCTATTTGTATCTGGCGGTTTTCATTGACGGTGATATTCACCTGACAATCTTCCAGGGCGATGGGATGGCACAGGGGGATCAATTCGCTGGTTTTTTTAGACCCCATAACACCAGCAAGACTAGCCGTCTGGAACACGGGACCCTTTTTACTTTGCACTTCGCCATCTTCCAGCAGTTCCAGCACGGCAGACGGCACAACTATCAGGGTCCGGGCATGAGCGGTGCGTACGGTGACTTTTTTTTGGCTCACGTCCACCATGGTGGGCTGATTATTTTGGTCTATGTGAGAAAGCATTCAGCCTCCGATGTGGTACATTTCCACTTTGTCTGTCGTTTCACCGGAGCTGCGCAGCATAGTACGCAATTCCGAATAGCGATCCGTTCGGTTACCCCAAATTGTCGCTAGATTTTTATACATTTCATCGTCAGAAATATCATCACGCAACATGGCCTTTAGATCCGSRCCTTYRKWGGMGAAYAGRCAKGTATRKARWWCKCCRKTSGMKGAKACKCGYGCSCGGGTGCAGTCGCCGCAGAACGTATCGGTTACGGACGAGATAAACCCTATCTCCCCCTCACCGTCCTGATAGACATACCGCGATGCTACTTCGCCCCGATAATTTCGATCTACGGGTGCCAAAGGAAAGACTTCGTGAATACGATCATGGATTTCTCGTGACGGAATAACCTCATCCTGATGCCACCCATTTCGCGTGCCTACGTCCATGTATTCGATGAATCGCAGGATAGACCCTTCTTCGCGAAAATATTTAGCCATATCGATAATCTGATGGTCATTCATACCGCGTTGGATAACCGCGTTTATTTTGATGGTCTCAAATCCCGCATCCCGAGCCGCCCGGATTCCGTCCAGCACATCGCTCACAGGAATATTGCGGCCGTTCATCACGCCGAAAACATCGTCGTCCAAGGCATCCAGACTCACGGTGATGCGGCGCAATCCTGCCTCCACCAGGTCTTTTGCCATACGAGGAAGCAGCAGACCGTTGGTAGTGAGGGCGATATCTTCCAGGCCGTCCATATCCATGAGTCCGCCAATCCAATCCGGCAACCCTTTCCGCAGCAATGGTTCTCCGCCCGTAATCCGTACCTTCGACACGCCAAGCTGTACGAATACACGAACCAGCCGGAGCATCTCTTCAAAGCTGAGCAGATCGTGCTGACGGAGAAAGGCGTAATCCTCGCCGTATTGCTCCACGGGCATGCAATAGGTACACCGCATGTTGCAATTATCAATAACGGAAATGCGGAGATCCTGAATAGGCCGCCCTAAAGCGTCCTCCACAGGAGTATGTTGGGAAGGGTTCGACATAGCGTGGATCAATTCCTGTTGATGGGGCTGGTTCCGCACACCAGCCTTCCGACCTGCCTATAATACAACGMATGCGGGTACGGATTCGACTATTTCACCCTGACAGGTTATACAATCGATAAAGTGCTTTGTTATACTGTGCGAAATAAAGACACCTACTATTAAGGAATGGGACATTATGGAACCGGAACTCGTTTTACCCATCATCATGCGGTGGGTTCATATTTTATCGGCAATTGTAGTAGCAGGAAGCATCTTATTTTATGTGCTGGTRTATCGGCGAGCYATWGCCGGGGTGCTATCCGAGGAGGAYSAGGAAAAACTGCGTTGGTCCCTCATGAAAAAATGGAAGCTCCTRCTCCAYCCGCCCATYATTCTYTTYCTTATYAGYGGATYCWAMWCAWMYRWRSSRRWKAMKWMKSRWWTRCMYMMKRATSAAYYYWKMWWWSAMMTRMTKYYYGSYRYMMMWKYTTTACTGGCGCTGGTGGTGTTTGCCTTGTTCATCGTTCTTACGTCTACCATGAACTGGTCCGCCGGAATACGAAAAATAAATGGCTTATGGGCGCTCTTGTCGATTCTCGTGGTAG
>NVWG01000144.1 GCA_002746185.1 Candidatus Hydrogenedentota bacterium | reverse complement strand
CGATAACCCAATACCCATTCCGCTGCGCATCGTACTCCAGGCCGGCAGGAAACGCACCGGCGGCTAGCGGAAAATTATTAACGAATACACCCGCCGTGGTACGTTCATCCACGGTCGAGCCATTGGGATCCGCGATGTATAAATTCCCTGTATTGGGATTGTAGGTGATCCCTGAGAGTGCAAAAGGCATGGCGAACGAGCTTTGATAAGCACCATCCATRTCRTATATGTCCACCTCTTGCGAGGAAAAATCAACGATGTAAAGGAATGTCCCATCGAACGTAATTTCGTTCGCCGATCCCGTGTTCGCTGTTACCGAAAATGAATTAACCACATTCCCATTGGTATTGATCAAATACACCGTGCCAGTCGCACCCGATGCAGTATGCCAAACCAGATTGGACCCGGCATCTGTCAAGCCCCACCCGGAAGCTCCCGATGGTAACGGAAGTGTTCCTACAGGGTCACCTAAGTCTTTAGGCATCCCGCTGCGCTCGTTCACGACTTGAGCAGATGCGTCGTCCTGAGCCATCGCTGCACGAGGTGTAAATACTCCAGCACCCAACAACACTAATCCAAGTCCCACACGAAATCCATTTGTCATACTAAATCCTCTCTACAACTCTCGTCGTAGTTCGTTTAACGTGCCTCTCCGCAGCCTATTCCACGGAAAGGGAAACACACAAAGGGTATATATTACAGCAATTAATCGCTGGATTCACATCCCGAAACCCGTGGGTGTTTTTGCGGACGGTATCCAGGAATCATGGGCAATGGTATATTCTCTGGGAATGGGATGGGTGGATACGTTAAGGCTGGAGACCCGTGCCGGGCCGGGGTAGTGTCTGGGTCAGAGACCCCGCCACAACGTAGTTGCTCGTTGAATTGGTTTATTCTCCCCTTGAGGGGAGTTGGAGGGGTGTTTGGCATCCGACTTCCCATCACCTAACACCCCCTTGATCCCCCCTCAATCAAAAGTGTTGCACTTGCTCTTTAAATCCACATATATCTATGAATAGCTATTCAGTCCTAGGGGCGATGATCCTCTCCCGCCAACTGGACTTCTATGCCGTCGGGGTCGGGGAAATAGATTCGATTTCCAGCTACACGGGGTGTGATTCCCTCCGCTTTCAACTTCGCCGCCGCGTCCTTCACATTATAATTTTCTACGGAATAGCAGTAGTGATGCATGCCGGGTTTGGATGAGCGAAACAGGGCTACGAAATTATCGTTACAGGTCATGAAGCAGTTGTTCCGGGATTGACGTGTTACTTGTAGACCCAGATGTTTCACATAGAAATCCCGCGATTTTTCAATGTCTGGTACGTTCAATGCAATATGGTTAACCCCAGTCGCTTTGAAGGTACTCGATGTTGTGTTTTGCGCGGCGGCAGTACCTGTCCCGGCAAGTAATGCCAGTCCGGCCAAATGCCCCACGGCTTGACGGCGGGTGATACGGCGATTGTCCAAATCATTCAGAATACGGTCAATATCATGGTGCATAACGGGTTCCTCCCAAATTTTGTAGTGATACCATTTACAGCATACTCTCCCAATCAACCCTTGTCTATGAAGTGGAMAGGTGCGGGGTAAGGGGCGTAAATTATGGATACGATTGATGTGAAGTATTAGCGGGAGCATAAACATGAACACCTTAAAACATGGTTTGATGATTTTCGTCCTGGTCTTGGTGATGCTGATTGGGAGCGGCCCATCTCAAGCATGTTCCATCTTCACCGTCGTGCGCGACGGCCAGGTGTTGATGGGGAATAACGAGGACTATATCAAGCCAGGGGTTATTTGGTTTGTGCCGGGGCGGAAGAATCGATTGGGTCGGGTGAATGTCGGGTTTGATACGGGTTTTGCYCARGGYAGCATGAACGAGAAAGGGTTGGCGTTTGACGGGGCGGCAGTTTCTCCCATTGCGTGGGAGCCGGATCCTGACAAGAAAACGCCGAAGAATCTGGTCGAAAAAATAATGAACGAATGCGGTACGGTGGCAGAAGCCATTCAGTACTTCGAAACCTACAACGCTCCTTTCTTGAAAGATGCCCAGTTGATGTTCGCCGATGCCACTGGAGATTCCATGGTAGTGGCGTTTGTGCCGGGCAAAGGAATTACCTATACGCGCGGCGATGGGGACCATAATTTGGTGACGAACAATCGCCTGGAAGCCTCGGGATATCGGGATCAGCGATACATGAAAGCGTCGCAGGTTTTGGCTGAGCGAAAGGATGCCAGTCTGGAAACCATGGTGGCGGTCATGGATGCGGTACATCAGCGGGGTCCCGGGGGATTCACCAGTTACTCCACGGTATACAATCTCAAAGAACGTAAGATACACCTGTTCAACCTCACCGATTTTGGGAATGTGATCACATTGGATCTGGCAGAAGAACTGGCAAAAGGACGGCACAGTACCCGGATGTCAGCCATGTTTAAGGATGGACTCACATTAAGGGACGTGAAATCCGGGGAACAGCGATTAAAATGGGATACCCGCATAGCGTTGAGCCAGGCCGAGCTGAAAAATCTGGCAGGGATATATACCCCCTCCGAAGCCTCGGATGTGGAAATTCGCGTAGAAGTAGCAGGAGAAGGCCTGAAAGTCATCGTAGCAGGCCAGCCGGATGCGGAACTCTATCCCGAAATGCCCACCGTATTTCGTATATCCCCGGATCGGGGGCAAGTCACTTTTCACCTCAATGAAGACGGGACTCCAGAAGGCTTCACCCTCCAAAGAGATGTGGACCTTCATGCCGTATGGGCGCGGGGGTTGGAATAATTGATGAATATGTATTTATTATTCTGGAACCCTTATGGCTTTATTGGTGTTTCAATGTATTAGTTGAGATAGTAAATAGATATATCAATGTGCAATTGTCGAAATAGCTAGATAATTGCATAGTTCAGAAAGAGGTTGAAATGGCAAGTTTTAATAAATTCCAAGAGTTACTAGCAAAATATCAAGCGTTCAAAAATGATATGTCGATCAAAGAAATTCCATGCCCACTGTGTATGAAATTAAAATCATATGAAGAATTAACCGATGAGCACATAATTCCCAAATCAGTGGGTGGGAAAATTATTACTCTTGCATGCGCTGAATGCAATAATACTCTYGGAAGCAATGTTGACTCGCATCTGAAGGGAAAAAGCCAAGCAAAGAAATTTTGGAAAGGAAATGGCGAAGAGAGGGGTGAAATTGAAGTCAATGGGGAAAAATTTAGGGTTACATTACAAAAAAAAGGCGGTTGGCAATTCATGGTGCCTGAAAAACCAAATGATCCTCGGAAAATTTTAACCTCAGTCTTTCCTTTAGATGGTGAGATGAAAGTGAAAATTCGCCATAAATATAGTCGAAATGGTTGGAAGCGAGCGATTATAAAAGCTGCATACTTAAGTGCATTTGAACAAAAAGGATATGATTATCTCCATTTACCGATAAATGAATATATCCGAAAAGTAATCAAGGACAATGTTCTTGGTAATTCATGGACATACATGGCATATGACACAAATGGTTTTTCGGGTTCAGGGAGTATTATTGGGGATTTTTTGTTTGAGGCGAATACATATTCAATAATAATCTTGGGTGAAGACACTGATTCTGACAAGTTGCTGTCATTTCTTCCATCATCAGAAATGCCAATATACGAGCTCGAAAAATTCTTGGATTTCCTTAAAAGTGAATGTGGAGAAGATGGTAAAATGCAATTAACCTTCAACACAAATGTATAATCCACCTAATTTCAGATAAAAGCATCAGTATTTGTCATAAATGATGTCTAATTTGACCCCCAACCCGTTTATTTGCTATGGTATACGCCCTTTGACCTGGCAACGGCATTACGGGTATCTCCCTGCCGGGTCTGTGTTTAAAACGATAAGGGCGGATACCCGCAGCAACGCGCCCGACTAGCATAAGGAACCTTTGTATCATGGCACGTCAAACTGGACCGAAACACAAACTTTGTCGTCGATTGGGCGAGTGCGTCTGGGGAAGCCCCCGATGCCCGAGCATCCGTCGTCCCTTCGCCCCTGGTCAGCATGGCCAGAACCAGCGTCGGAAAAAATCCGTATATGGATCGCAGCTTCTGCAGAAGCAGAAGATACGTATGCATTATGGCATTCTGGAAAAGCAGATGCGCAAGACTTTCGCCAAAGCCAAGACCATGGGTGGCGTTACGGGTACGAACTTGTTGATTTTGCTGGAATCCCGGCTGGACTGCGTAGTGTACCGTCTTGGATTTGCTAACACGATTCCGGCGGCGCGTCAGTTGGTAGCCCACGGTCACATCACGGTGAACGGTAAGAAACTGGACATTCCTTCTGCGCATGTTAAAATTGGTACCATCATCGGTATTCGCGAGAAGAGCCGGAAGGTTCCCATGATAGCCAGTGGCGTGGAAAGTCCTCATACGCTCATTCCTGAATATCTGGATCGGGCCCCTGATTCCTTCGAAGGAAAAATGGTGTCTACGCCGAACTTGGAAACGATTCCCTTTAAGCCCGACACGCAGGCGGTCATTGGTTTCTATTCCCGGTAAGAACTTCTTTATAGTTGGTTATGCGGGTCGTATTTTTATACGGCCCGCATTTTTTTGGTATCCTTGGAACTCATGTCTGATTCAATTCCTTCATTAAGCTTGGTGAAAGATTACCTTGCCTTGCCTAAAAGTAAGCGTCAGGCCGGGGTGGAGATTGTCGGCCCGTGGGCATCCGGTAAAGCCTTGGCGGCGGCACAGTTGGCTCAGGAATTGGGTGTCTCCCTGCTATACATTACTGCGGGGCGCATGGAATCGGAGCATATCTTCGACGATCTGAGTACCTTCATCGATGAGGATCGGTGCTACATACTGCCTGCATGGGAAGTGCTTCCTACCGATGCCATGGAGCCTGCCGACGATATTGTGGCGGAGCGTATGAACGGYCTGAAYGCCYTGAATCAGKCRTTATCTGATGASCARTCTGTTTATTTRTCCATCTCTGTRCGGTCTTTYCTRCAGTGCGTGGCCAATCAGAAACAGTTAAAGCGCGACACGGTGGATCTTCGCTTAGGGGAAGAATATGAGCTGGAAGCCCTGGCACTGCGATTTACAGAACTGGGTTATACCCGGGAACTCATGGTGGAGCAGCGCGGTGATTTCAGTATACGCGGCGATATTTTAGATGTGTTTCCTATCTCCGGGGAGCTGCCCTATCGGGTGGAATTTTTTGGCGATGAGATTGAAGCCATTCGGCGTTTTGAACCGGAGACCCAGCGCAGTGTGGACGATGCGGAAGTAGTCCACCTTCTGCCAAGATCGGAAAAAGAACTTTTGGCGGAGCAGGTCGCCGGAACAGGTCGACTAGGAACYATCGCGGATTATTTCGGACCCAATACGCTCATTGCTATAGACGAACCTTTAGCSGTTCGCGCTGAAGCRGYCAARCTGGAAGAGCAATTCGGYGAGTCCCCGTTCATGACCAGCTGGGACGAGGTGATGGCGCGTTTGAAGAAACAGCCCAGTATTTCTCTGTCGCAAGTAGCCCACGATCCCGAACCCGGTACGCTACGTATTTTGGCTCCCATGCTGTCCGTCACGGCTTGGCAGGGTAACACCAATGGGTTTTGGGAGCAGTTGGAAGAATGGGAACAGGGCGAATACGCGGTGCAGCTTTATTGTCACAACACCGGAGAGCGGCGGCGTATTCTGGAGCTGCTGCAAGAACACGGATATCGGCCCGGTCGAGATCAATTCGATCTGCGCCTCACTGTGGGGCGTATCGGCGACGGGTTTTCCTCTCCCAAAGATAAATTGGCGGTGCTCAGTGAGCGGGAGATGTTCGGTCGGAAATCGGTGCGTCGTGTTCGCCGACGTTTCCAGGCAGGTACGGCTATTACTCAGTTCAGCGATGTTTCTCCCGGMGATTATATTGTGCATATCGACCACGGTATCGGACGGTATCTGGGGCTGCGMAGTTTYGAAGGWAARCCCAACGARTTTMTGGGTATTCARTATACSGGYGGCGACATCATGTATGTGCCTGTGACRCATATCGACCAGATWCAAAAATATGTGGGCGGCGGCGGGGCCGTACCRAAGATGGATCGCATYGGCGGGGCGACGTGGGCCAAGACCCGRRRTAAAGTGAAGAARGCCGTCCAGGAAATGACGGCGGAGTTAGTTAAGCTRTATGCGGAGCGCGAAAGTGTRGAGAAGGTTCCGTGCGGTCAGGACACCCATTGGCAGCATGAGTTCGAAGATTCGTTTGAGTATGAGGAAACGCCGGATCAGCTCCGTGCTTCAGAGGAAATAAAACGCGATCTGGAGTCTCCAAAGCCTACGGAGCGTCTGTTGTGTGGTGACGTGGGYTATGGTAAAACCGAAGTGGCTATGCGCGCCGCGTTCAAGATGGTTATGGCAGGGAAGCAGGTGGCTGTTCTCGTACCGACTACGTTGCTGGCGGAACAGCATTACAAAACCTTTACCGAGCGATTCGCTGATTACCCTGTGAAGATTGACATGCTGAGCCGATTTCGCTCTCCTGCGGAGACTCGGGAAATCGTCAAAAAACTTCGTGATAATGAGCTGGACATCATCATCGGCACACACCGGATTACGTCCGGGGATATCCAAATTCCCAATTTGGGACTGGTCATTCTGGATGAGGAACAGCGCTTCGGGGTGAAGCACAAGGAAAAGCTGAAGAAAATGAAGACCGATGTGGATGTGTTGGCTATGACCGCCACACCCATTCCCAGGACCATGCACATGTCGCTGTCGGGTGTGCGGGACATGAGCGTCATCAACACCGCGCCCAACGACCGACTACCCATTCATACCTGCATCGAAGTGTATGACAAAGACCTCATTACGGAGGCTATTACTCGTGAGCTGGCCCGAGAAGGTCAGGTGTTTTATCTGCACAATCGGGTGAAGACTATCGATGGTGTGGCGGCACAAATTAAAAAGCTGGTACCCAATGCTCGCGTTACCGTGGGGCATGGACAGATGAAGGAAGATGAACTCGAGAATGTGATGACTGGCTTTGTACGTCATGAATCCGACGTGCTGGTGTGTACTACCATCATCGGATCCGGTCTGGATATTCCCAACGCAAATACTATTATCGTGGATCGGGCGGACATGTTTGGCCTGGCAGAGCTGTACCAGATTCGCGGTCGGGTTGGTCGCTACAAGCACCGTGCATTCGCGTATCTGCTCATCCCCGGCGACAGGGCGTTGACGGAAGAGGCGCAGCAGCGGCTCAAGGCGTTGGAGGAATTCAGCACCCTGGGGTCCGGTTTTCGTATCGCCATGCGCGATCTGGAAATTCGGGGATGCGGGAATCTGCTGGGGGCGAAACAGTCGGGACAGATCGCCGCTGTGGGCTACGAAATGTATTCTCAGCTTATTGCAGAAGCGGTGGCAGAACAGAAGGGGCAGCCTTCGATAAATCGCTATCTGCCTCCCTTTGATATCACGATCAATGCCGCCATACCGGATTCCTATATCGAACTGGAGTCCCAGAAAATCACGCTATACAAACGGATCACCGGCCTGAAAAGTGAAGAAGAAGTGGATGAGATGTACGATGAATTCAAAGATCGTTTCGGGGAGCTGCCGAATTCTATACGCACACTGCTGGAAATTATGCGGGCGCGGGTGCTGGGCGGCGAAGTAGGGGCAAAGAAAATTTTTGTCACCAACGGCGGTCTCACTATTCGTTTCGATTCCACCGTGTTGTTTCGCGAAGGCATGCCGGCAGATTTGAAACAACGCTTTGGTAATCGCTTACAGGTGTCTGTCAAAGACGCGCCGTCACTCATTCTACCGCTGGAGGCTGGGGAAACGGGTATTGAGGAAGCCCAGGCCGTTTTGCGCGGCCTGCTGGAAGTGGAGTAGGCAAGGCTCGCTACGTGGAGGATGGAGTGCGCGGGGCAGTTTCGTTCCTTGTCCGAATCGCCAAGGGTGAGGAGATTGCCGCACTTCGCGTTGCTACGTTCGCAATGACACGTTTGGATATTCGCCTAGTTAATGGTTCATCCTGCGGTGGCGGCTACCTCCAGACGAACCATGGGTGTGTGGACCAGACCGTCGTCCTGTATGGGATTCACCGTGCGGTACTGCTCCATCGCTTCGGCGATAAATTGGGGGCGGTTGGGTTCCGGTACTCGCTGGATATAGGGTATCCACGTCGTTCGGAACCACCCTTCGAAATCGTCCGGCGTATGCACCATGTCCTTGTCCACCAGTTCGATACGATCTGCGGACAGTCCTGCATTTTGCAGCATGGGAGCATAGTCATTGGGTCCCAGAAAGCTGTAGGGGAAGGTGAAATCCTGAAAGTATTCCGACCAGTTGGGTCGAGAAATTACCTCGGACAGCGTATCCCGAACGGGCTGTGCATTCCCGCGACCGCCCATGGATAACATAGCGCGACCGCCGGGGCGCAGTGCTCGCGCTATGCCGTCCATCACGGGTTGATGGTCCGGTGCCCAGTGGAGACACGCATTGGAAAAAATCAGGTCGAATTCGTTGTGGAAATCCAGATCAGCCACGTCCCGCTCGATAAATGTGAGGTGGGGTGACCGATTCGCATACGCTTCCTGTGCCAGTGCCACCATTTCGGGAGACTGGTCCAGCCCTACGACGCTCCCCTGATGAACGCGATCCGCCAGCAGTGCCGTTATTCTCCCATCACCGCATCCCAGATCCAGCAGATGCTCATGACCGTCCAGGGGGATCCGGTTCATCAGCTCCACTGCCCATCCGGCCTGGGCTTTGGAACTCTCGGCGTAATCTTCGGCATTCCACGTAACCACGATGTCTCCTTTGAATTCTGTATAGTGTAGAGCAAGATTATGCATACCACTATGGAGAGAAATTGTGCTGCAAATCAAGAATATGCTCGTTGATGTGGATGCGTTGCTGGCGTTGTCGCATACCTGTCAACCGGAGAATTGTGACCGTCGACAATCGTGTTGTGCTACGTATGAGGTGCCGCTGGAGCGCGGGGAGGGTGCGCGGGTGTTGGGTTTGCTGTCGGATGCAGCGCGCTACGCCAAAGGACTTCGGGAGCAGGACGAATTTGTAGATCCGCTGGATGAAGGTGACGTGGGGCCTTGCCTGGTTACGGACGAATCGGGTAAATGTTTGTTTGCGTATACGAAGAAGGGCGCCACGCTTTGTTCGCTGCATTCTGCGGCCTTGGATTTGGATCTGCCTCCCTATCGCATGAAGCCCAGAGCGTGTTCGCTATGGCCGTTAGCGATTACTGATGATGCACCGCAGGTGTTGACGGTACAGGACAGCGTGTTGACCTTCCCGTGTAACTCGTCGCGTCGTAAAGGTGCGAAGCGTCTGCACTCCGGCGTGGCGGATACGATTCGGGAAGTATTCGGCGAATCGTTCCTGACTGAATTACAGGAAGCGATCAACGCAGCGTCTTGAAGAAAGCGCGGATATCTTCTACCAGCAAATCCGGTTCCTCCATCGCCGCGAAGTGACCTCCCTTGGGCATCTCGGTCCAACGGGTGATGTTATAGGAGCGTTCCGCCCAGGAACGAGGCAGTCGAGACAATTCCTTGGGAAATACCGCACACGCTGTGGGTGCTTCCACGTACTCTTTCGGCGGACCGCTGTGTTTCGCCTTATAGGTCTCGTAATAGAGCCGTGTAGATGACGCAATATTTTCGTTGATCCAGTAGATCATGATGCTGGTAAGCAGTTCGTCTTTCGTGAATCGGGATTCCACGTCTCCGTTACAATCGCTCCAGGTGCGGAATTTTTCTACGATCCACGCCGCCAACCCTGCAGGCGAATCGGTAAGACCATAGCCCAGGGTTTGAGGTTTCGTGCCCTGAATACGCTGATACCCCGTCTCTTCTTTCTGAAATTTCCGCGCATCGCCCAGCCGTCGCACCTCTTCTTCCGTTAGTTCCGGCGGAGTATCTTCCCCCCGAGGCGGCCATGCCAGCACCATGTTCAAGTGGAGACCGCAGACCTGCTCTGGAGCCAGTACGGCGGTCCAGGAAGAAATCACCGAACCCCAGTCGCCGCCTTGCGCACCGTATCGGGTATAGCCCAACTGTTCCATGAGAGCCACGTTATGCACGGCGGCCTCTTTCACGTCGAAACCGGGCTTTCGCGGCGCATCGGAAAAACCGTAGCCGGGAATGGATGGGCAGACCACATGAAAGGCATCGGTTTTATCTCCGCCATACTCTTCTGGTCGTGTGAGTTTTGATATGATTTTGTGAAACTCGAAGATGGATCCCGGCCAACCGTGGGTAATGATAAGGGGGAGCGCATCTTCATGGGGAGATCGCTCATGGATGAAGTGCATGCCCAGCCCGTTCACTTCCATTCGAAAATGGGAAAACGTGTTCAGTGCTTCCTCCTGCGCGCGCCAGTCGAAATCATTGAGCCAGTAATCCACCAGCTCGCGCAGATACCCCAGTTCCGTGCCGTAGTCCCACCCGGCTCCGTCTAGTTGATTGGGGAATCGGGTACGCTTTAATCGCTCCTTCAAGTCGACAAGCACATCATCCGGGACGTGTATGGTAAACGGTTCCATGAGAGCCTTTCGTAGTTAATCCGAAACTCCATCCTACCCGAAGTAAGCGATAAGATAAAACGATCATGGCTCGGTGGAGTATATTCACGCGATTAATTGCTGTAATATGCAATCTTTGTGCGCTTCGTGCATTAGGCTGCAGAGAGGCAAGTTAAACGAACTACAACGAGAGTTGGAGAGAGGATTTATTATGACATATAGATTTCGAGTGGGACTTGGATTGGTGTTGTTGGGTGCTGTCGCATGTACATCTGGTGCAGCGATGGCTCAGGGTGGCGAATCTGTTCAAATCGTGAACGAGCGCAGCGGGGCACCTAGTAACTTAGGTGACCCTGTAGGAACACTTCCGTTACCATCACCGGTGCTTGATGGGTTTGGCTTGACGGATGCCGGATCCAATCTGTTTTGGCATACTGCATTTGGGGTGACTGACACAGTGTATTTGATCAATACCAACGGAAATGTGGTTAAGTCATTTTCGGTAACAGCGAATACGTTATCGGCGAGCGACATTACGACCGATGGGACATTCCTTTACATCATTGATTTTGACTCGTCAGAGGTGGACATATATGATATGGATGGCGTTTTTCAAAGTTCGTTCGGGATACCTTTTATACTCACAGGGATTACGTACAATCCCAATACAGGGAACTTGTACATCGCGGATGTCTTTGGCGGAACCGTGGATGAACGCACCACGGCAGGTGTATTCGTTACTAATTTTCCGCTAGCCGCCGGTGCGTTTCCTATAGGCTTGGAGTATGATGCACAGCGGGACGGGTATTGGATTACCGATGGTACAACCCGTAATGTGGAACTATACAATTTGGATTTTACGGTTGTTCGTCAATCGATTTCGGCGGCACCTGCGGGAGTTGGGGTTGCGGTAAAAGGGGACAAATTGTATGTAGTCGATAATGCTACATCGACAGCCTTAATCTTCGATATTACGGAGTTCCAATTGGCTGTACCATTTTTTCTGGATAATGGAACGAATCTGAGCGGCAGTATGCCTACCAGCGGTGTCGCCGCCTTTATTGGCATTAAGAACATGAGTGCCAAAAATATTACCCTTACGATTGTCTACACTTCGGACACGGGAGAGGATTTTACACCC
>NVWG01000143.1 GCA_002746185.1 Candidatus Hydrogenedentota bacterium | reverse complement strand
TCTAAAGGATATTTTCTTGCATAAGGGATAATCTTTTTACGGATATGCTGGTTAGGGGCGTGAAGAGAAAGGACTAGATTAACTCTGAGACCTTCAGTAGCAAGACGCTTAATCCCTTCTACAATTCCGACTGTAGAAATCGTAATACGGCGCTGGGAAATATTTAAGAACTAAACTAGCTTCCTTGAGTCTGTAATTATCATCGCTAGCACAACTATTTAATTAAACCCTTTATTAAATATGAGGGAAATAGTATTTTAAGGTTATAGAAGTTATGCGTAATCCAAAGAAAATCAGTATTATTCACATTATGGAGGCCGATTCGTTTGGATTTTCAGGCAAATTATTGAATCGAGAGGGTCCTTTTTTGTATACTCTCACACATTATTCCTCGGTAGCTCAGTTGGTAGAGCGGGTGACTGTTAATCACCTTGTCGCAAGTTCGAGTCTTGCCCGAGGAGCCAATAAATTCTAATGCCGTTCTCCTTCGAGAGCGGCATTTTTTTGCATTGAGATGCTCATGTATTGGATTTATATCCTTCAAAGCGAATCTTCAAGCCGCTATTATTGCGGATCAACCAATAACGTGGAACGGCGCGTATCACAGCACAACGATCCAGCGTATCATGGTACGAAAACGACCAAGCGTTTCCCTGGACCTTGGAAACTAATCTGGTCAGAAACATTTCCTTCTCGCGCTCAAGCCATGGAGCAGGAAAAGAAAATTAAAAAACGAGGCTTTTACCTGTTAAGCGGGTGTTGAACGAGCGTATTGGCCGCCTATGTATAGAAGTCCCGGGGCGTTGTTTCGTCGATACGCCACTATCTTCCCGACCAAAATGATATGGTCGCCGCCGTCGTAGGTTGCCCAGGATTCGCATTCAAATTGGGCGACGCTCCCTGCGAGTAACGGGGCATCCCCTGCACCCGTCGTGTAATCGAGACCGGAAAACTTGTCTTCACCCGAAGAAGCAAACGTATTAGATAAATCAACTTGATCATGCGCCAAAACATTGATGGCGAAATGGCTGGTCTGTTCAAATATTTGCAGCGAATTGGCGCTCTTGTCCAGGCACCAAAGAACGAGAGGCGGATCCAGAGACACGGACGAAAAACTGTTTACCGTAAGCCCCACAGGAGAACCATCCGCAGGCACCGTGGTGACCACCGTTACGCCCGTTCCATAACTTCCATAAGCAGATCGCAGCATCTGCGAGTCCGTTAGAATTCCTTCATCATAAGCCATCTGTTTTCCTTGACATTCTACGTTCTCACTCTTCTAATTCACTATTATGGCTTAAAGACTACTGGATTATATAGCCGACACCGACAAAATATCTTTTCATAAACCTGAAACAGAAAAACAGTCCTCGTGGTGAGGAGATTGCCGCACTTCGCTACGCTCCGTTCGCAATGACATCTTTTTCCGTGTCATTGCGAGGACGGCGAAGCCAGACGCGGCAATCTGGTCACCCTCACGACCACGAATCAAGGGGTGTGRTGTCTCGTGACGRGGAGCCCCTATGTGTGAAATCCTTTTCAACAAGAGGCGGAGAGGAAAAGGGTTGTCTCGGATTTATGAAAAGCTATTTAGCTGAACACAAACCAGATTCGTAACCACGCTTCTCTACATTATTACAAGAATTTTCCCGGTCGATAGTTCTCTGGTAAAATAGCCTCACGTATCGATGAAGATACATCCTTGATAATCTGGTGAATAATTCAATGATATTTCGATTTTGCGCTTATGGTTTCCTGAAGAATCAACGATATTTTGAGCCCTTCCTCCTTCTCGTATTTCTGGATCACGGCCTGTCTTTCACTGCCATAGGCCTACTCATTGGATTTCGGGACGGCTGCATGTTCGCCATGGAACTTCCCACCGGAGCTATCGCCGATGTGCTGGGAAGAAGAAAGGCCATGATGGTGTCTTTCGGAGCATATATCGCTGCGTTTCTGGTCTTCGCTACCTCCGCCAGCCTTCCCTTGCTTTTCGTAGCCATGTTCCTGTTTGCCATGGGAGAGGCCTTTCGGACGGGCACCCACAAGGCCATCATTTTCGACTGGCTTGCCCAGGAAGGACGCACCAGCGAAAAGACAAAAATATATGGTTTGACCCGGTCATGGAGTAAATTGGGATCGGCCTTGAGCGTCGTCATCGCCGCCGGGATTGTCTTCTTTACCGAAAATTACTCATGGGTCTTTTTGTTGTGTGTTGTGCCGTACGTAATAAACATTTTAAATTTTTTAACCTATCCAAAAATTCTCGACGGACCACAACGGGAAAGCACCAGCATATCCACCATGGTTCACATGCTGGTCGCGGCATTTAAATCCACCATGCGATCCAGAAAACAACGGCGTTTACTCGTGGAATCGGTTGGGTATGAATTGCCGTTCAAGACGAGTAAAGACTACCTGCAAGCAGTTATCCAGTCGGCGGCATTAGCCATTCCTGTGCTGRTCGGCTTGAATGATCATCAACGTGTCGCATTGATGATAGGGGGCGTATATTTTTTTCTTCACCTCATGAGCAGTTTTGCCTCCCGCAATGCCGGAGCGCTGGCTGATCGTGTCGGCAATGACAACCGTGCAGCGAAAGTGTTGTGGGGGTTGAATTCCTTCGTGTACATGCTGTTAGCTGTAGGCATTATTACGGGACAACTCGCCATTACCATTACGGCATTCGTATTGCTGGCGGGATTGCAGAACCTGTGGCGGCCCATTCATGTAAGTCGATACTCGGAGGATGCTCCGATGGACTCCATGGCTACCATGCTGAGTCTTGAATCACAAACCCGCTCACTCTTCGTCGCAGGAGCAGCACCGTTACTAGGCTGGACCGTCGATCTGGCCCGGTCACACGATGCCTCTCTGCAATTCATACCCGTCGCAATACTGGGATTGATCGTGTCCGTGGTGCTTTTTGTCACAAGTCGCGAAGGGAAGACACAGTAGCCCAGTTAGCCCTTTAAAATGTCCTGCACTTCCTTAGCCACCCGGTCGCCGGATAGCAATGCGCCTTCCACATAGCCCGACCACACGTCAGATGTTTCTGTCCCTGCCCAGTGGATACGTCCGCACGGCTTCACCAACCCCTCACCAAAATGCGTCAGTACGCCGGGTCCTGGTATGGAGGTATACCCGCCGATGCTCCACTGTTCGCGAGGCCAGTTCTGCTCAACATAGTYGATGGGTTTCTTGGCTTTCCGTCCCAGCATACGCGTTACGTCTTTAATCACCTGCTTCTGCCGTTCGTCCGGAGTTCGATCAGCCCATCGTTGTGCCGGACCGCCATCGAAGAAACCTGTGAGCAGACCGTGGGGATTGTTTGGATTGGTGATATCGAAAAAGGCACCGAATTCTGCTGTGGTGGATACGGCCTGACCGTTTAACCCGTCCTCGCGCCAGAATGGTTTATCGTATGCCAGGAAGCATTTAATCACCGTACCCATGGGCATACGCTGGGTCAACCCCGCACGTTGGTAAGGAAGCCCGGGGCTATATTCGATGCGCGATGCCGTGGGCGGCGGTACCGTAATCACAACGCGTTTGGCATGCCATGTTCCTTTGTCGCCATGGACAGTCACGCCGTTATCATCCTGCTCAATAGCCCGCACGGGACAACCCAGTACCAGATCGTCTCCCAGACTTTTTGCCAAATGAGTACACACCTGATGCAGTCCGCCTACATATAAATCCTGCTGCGCGCCACCCGCAGTATCGATAAGCTGATTCAGATTGCCAGCGGATCGAATATAAAAAAGCCATTGCAGATACGATATCTGTTCCGGATCCACCGAACACACGGCCTGGATGATCACCCGCACGAAATCCTGCGCCGCTGAATCAGAAGTAATTTCCCGTGCCCACGTAGCGACAGTCATGCTGTCCCACCGCGCAGCATCTTTGGCTTCCCAAGGCGCCTTGGCGTTGATAGTCTCGGCATCACGGCTCATACCGCCCATGAGCTTGAATAGCTCCGTGGAAGATTTCATTTGAAGCGGCGGTAGTGCGCCACGATACGGCGTCACTTTCCCCGAAATTTCAGCGATGGTCTTTCCAGTAATAAACGTGGGGTAGGTTTTCATACCGAACGATGCGGCTAGTTCCAGCAGTCGTGTCTGAGTAGGTCCTACCCATTGGCCGCCCAGATCGATGACCTGCCCGGCGATCTCACCTCGTTTCAATCGACCGCCCACGCGATCATTCGCTTCCAATATGGCTACACGGTGCCCGGCTTTTTTCAGATTGTGCGCCGCCATAAGACCCGAAGCCCCAGCACCTACGATCACCACGTCAACGGTATATTCCATATTCGCCTCAGTTGTTGCCGCTTCGACATTCTCCAATGTTGCACCGACGGCCCCTACTGCTACCGACCCAGCCAAACCTGCCAGTGCCTCCCGACGGGTGATGGTACGTTTCGGCTTATCTGTATATGAATTCATGGATCCACCTCCAGCTATTTACAGTTATCCAACTACAATACGATCCATCAAACACCATTTCAAACAAAATGCTCCATTGACAGTATTGATTTACCCCGGCTCCAACCCATAAAGTGTATTCACCATAAACGAGAGGGATCATCCGTGAGTAAGCCGTTACCATCCGAAATCAACCAAACCGTACCTTTATGGCAGCCTGTGCTGTTCGCCGCTCTGGCAGGCGGCATGGGCTGGGGCATTCGAGGTCAGTACGGCCATGAAACAGGTGCCATGATTGCCGGAGTGCTGGTGACACTGACGCTTACGTTCTTGCTGTGTCCCGGCATCGCATCGTTCCCGCTGGCCCGTGCAGCCGCGTTCGGCACGGTGGCCATGGGTTTTGGTGGATCTATGACGTATGGACAGACACTGGGTTTGACCCAGGATGTTGATCTCATAGGAAACTGGGAAGCACTGCGGTGGGGGCTCCTGGGCTGCTTCATTAAAGGCGGCATCTGGATAGGATTCGCCGGCGTGTTCTTCGGCATGGGGTTGAGTGGGGTACGATACAAGCCTCGGCACATTTTTGCTCTCATGCTGGCTATGCTYGGTGCATATTTCATCGGCATTCGACTGTTCAATTATCCGTTCAATCCGGCGGAACACGARCTGCCTTTGTTCTATTTCTCCGATGCTTGGCGCTGGGAACCGGATGGCGATCTGTCACCTCGTCGCGAGCATTGGGGCGGGCTGTTGTTGGCACTTATTGCCGTTACTATATACGCGGGGCATTGGAGCAAAGATCGTCTGGCACGGAACATGGCGCTGTGGGGATTCCTGGGCGGTGCCTTGGGCTTTCCACTAGGGCAGTGTATCCAAGCCTATCACGCCTGGAATCCGCAGGTGTTTGATCACGGTATTTGGACCAATCTCGATGCCTACATGAACTGGTGGAGCATGATGGAGATCACCTTCGGCACCATTATGGGCGGCACCCTGGGATTGGGTCTGTGGCTTAACCGTCGGCGCATCTGCCCTACTGATGTACATGAGGAAGATCGGCTTGGTCTGCCCATGGAGTTTCTCCTGCTGGCGATACACCTCACACTTCTTGTGTGCGTCGTTTTTTTCGCTTTCCAACATGTAGACGCGGTGTACGATCTGGGAATTATCATGGGGATTATTCCGCTCACTGCCCTGGCGGGGGCACGATGGTGGCCGTATCTTGTTTTGTTTCCCATCACACTTATGCCCATCGCCGGGAAGACGCTTCGCGAATTGGGTTTCAATAATGAAGTTATTCAAACCACGCCGGGATGGATACTCTATGTCATAATCCCGTTGGTCTTGTCGCTTTCCATGGCGATCTACCTGGGACGCAAAACAGAAGCCTCCGGACATAGCTTGGCAAAAGCTGCGCTCCTGTTCAACGCGTGGATGTTTTTCTGTCTGAACTTTGCCTATTTCCGATTCCCTTGGCCTTGGGCAGACTGGACCAGCCGCACACCCAGCGGACTTATTTTCATGGTTTGTATCGCAGGACTCACCACATTAGTGCTCACCAACGGCTTTGGCAGATTGAAGCCTGTTTCTCAAGCAAATTGACAATAATTTACTATCGCGGTAAGCTATTCCATGATGAAAAGGTATTGCATAGTATTAAAAAAACAACTATTCGGTAGACCCGTTGGCATATTCACAGCAGGATTTCTCATGTTGGGGACAACCCTTCTTGCCGAAGAACCTGTCTATATATTCGAGGACGACATCGTTCCTCTTATTGACACCTACTGCATCGACTGCCACGAATCGATTAAACCCAAAGGCGATCTGGATCTCCTTCAGTATGAGTCCCACGACATGGTGCTGGATTCCTTTGCTATCTGGCAGCGCATTGGGCAACGTCTGGAGAAGARGGAGATGCCGCCCAAGGACGAAGATAACCAACCGACGGACGAAGAACGTAAACTGCTGGTGGATTGGATTAAGGGYCTGRAATTYGATGACGGCGATTGCTCGCGGCTTGCCAGCGAAGCCACGCTGAGTTGGTATCCCGGCTATGTGATGAGTCGACGATTGAATCGTCATGAATACGAAAATACCATTCGTGATCTCTTGGGAATTGATATCAATGTGGCTCATCTCTTCCCTGCCGACGGGGCTGGAGGCGAGGGATTTGATACCAACGGCAACGCCCTGTTTCTCTCGGCTATCCAGATTGAGAAATATCTGGAGACGGCGGATCTGGTCATCGAGACGGCGCTCCCTGCCCTTGAGAAGCAGCGTCATCCTTTTCCGCGACGAAACCGGGCACTGGCTGCTCGTCAGATACCATCGAGGAAATCCAGGAATTCCGATCCCGTTCGAGATAACCTTATTCCGGTAGAGCCGGGCTTGGCGTTCAACTACCAGGAAGCAGCCAGAGAAGTCATCGGCGATTTTGCTTCTCGAGCCTGGCGACGACCATTGGAGTCCAGAGAACTGGATCGTCTCATGACGCAATTCGACCGYGCGTATGACCGAGGTGATAAGTATGCCGCATCCCTGAAATTGGCCTTCAAGGCTGCGTTGATATCTCCTCATTTCATCTTTCTCGCCGAGCCTGCCCCAAATATTGAAGGGGAATATCCTTTGGGTCAGTATCAGATGGCGGCTCGATTATCGTATTTCTTATGGGCCACAATGCCGGATGATGAACTGTTTGCTTTGGCTGAAGAAGGGCTGCTGCAGGATGAAGGTATTCTTCGGGAACAGGTAGCCCGTATGCTGAAAGATCCGAAAGCCAAAGCACTGGGCGATCTGTTTGCCACCCAATGGCTCAGCATCGCGCAGCTTGGGGAAATTACGAAACCCGACTCCACGTTGTTTCCTCAGTTTGATGACGCGTTGGCTCAAACCATGCGCCGGGAAGTGTCGTATGTATTCACCCGCATCATCCAGGAAAACCGAAGTCTGCTGGAACTCATTGATGCAGACTACACGTATGCCAACGAAAAACTGGCTGCTATCTACGGGCTTGAGGGCGTAACGGGCGAAGAACTGCAGCTGGTCGAATTCGATGACCCTAACCGGGGCGGGGTGATGAGCATGGCAGCCGTCCTTACTACTACGTCTCATCCGTTGCGTACCAGTCCGGTACTGCGCGGCAAGTGGGTGCTGGAGCAGTTGCTGGGTGACCATATTTCGCCACCACCGCCCAACGTAGGTGAACTGCCGGAAAACGAGGAGCACGGCGAGGCTACGTCGCTGCGTAAGCGATTGGAGATCCATCGCGCCAACCCGGAATGCGCCTCGTGCCACAATCGTATGGATCCCATCGGATTCGGTCTGGAGAATTTCGACCCGATTGGACGTTGGCGAATGGAGGAGTCTGGACAGGCTATTGATGCTGCTGGCGTGCTGCCTTCCGGTGAATCCTTCAGCGGCCCGGTGGAACTCAAGGCCATTTTGATGGTGCGCAAAGACGCGTTCGCCCGGAACCTGYCGAAGAAAATGCTGGGGTACGCCTTGGGCCGGGCCATAACCCGATACGATCAATGTGTGGTCAATGATGCTTTGGAAGCACTGCAGGGCAATGAATACAAGCCTTCGGCACTCATCACGGAAATCGTCTTGAGCCACCCTTTCCGCTACCGATATGGTAGTATACATGCAGAAGAGGAGCCAATATGAGCAGGTATAACTGGACCATATCAAGACGAACCATGCTGCGAGGTATGGGCGCGGCGTTGGCATTGCCCATCCTGGATGCCATGTCACCTGCATCGGCTCGTGCCGCGGCGAAAATGCCCAAGGCTCCTACGAGAATGGCGTGTATCTATTTTCCCAACGGGGTTTGGCAGGACGCATGGATTCCTGAGGCCGCCGGATCTGATTTCACCCTTCCTTACTCGCTGGAACCCTTGGAGGCGTTTCAATCGTCTATCAATGTGCTCTCCGGATTGGATAAAGCGGCGAGTCGTCGCGGCGACGGTCATTATGCCAAGACGGCGAATTTTCTTACGGGYGAACCKGTGGTCAAGACYACAGGYAAAGATATYAGYGTRGGCGGTATATCCATGGATCAGCTGGTRGCGRCGAARCAGGGTTATTTGACTCCGYTGCCGTCGTTGGAATTGGGYATYGATCCGGTTATCTCGGGTATCGACAGCAAYGTWGGCTACACGCGCCTCTACGGATCGTACATTTCCTGGCGATCTGCCTCGCAGCCCGTTGCCAAGGAAATCAATCCGCGCTTTGTGTATGAACGTCTGTTTGGCGCGAAGGACAAGTATGGCAAGGAAGAGCAAGCCAGGCGCAATGAGGATTTTCAGAGTTTGCTGGATATGGCGTTGGAAGATGCTCATGACTTGCGTCGTAATCTGGGTCGGGACGATCAGGTGAAGCTGGACGAATATATGGAATCGGTTCGGGCCGTGGAGAAGCGTATTGAATTTTCTCTCAAACCCGATCCGCGTGAATGGAAACCGGTAGGCAGTGTGGATCTTCCTCCCGCGCCTGATGAGAAAATACCCGGTGATTTTCGGGAACATGTGAAATTGATGATGGACCTGATGGTACTGGCGTTTCAGACGGACTCCACCCGCGTTCTGTCGTTCATGTTTGCCAACGATGTATCGGGTCGGAACTTCTCGTTCCTGCCGGGCGTGTCGGGGGGGCACCACGACATGTCGCACCATGAGAATAAGGAAGCGAAGATCAACCAGTACCGGGAAATCACCCGGTGGCACAGCGAACAGTTTGCGTACCTGCTGGGGAAACTTCAGGCTATTCCGGAAGGCGAAGGAACACTACTGGATAACTCCATGCTCATGTTCGGCTCTAGCATCTCGGACGGCAATCGCCACAATCCCAATAACCTGCCCATCATTCTGGCAGGGAATGCCGGGGGTAAACTGAAAACGGGTCAACATATCGCCAGCGACAAGGACACTCCCCTCTGCAATCTCTACGCCACCATGCTCGATACCGTTGGCGTGGACGTGGAATCTTTCGGCGACAGTACGGGACACATCCCTGAGTTGGTTTCGTCGTAGCCTAACAACCCTCCAAAGCCCTGAGTCACCATACCCATCTATGAACACCGCCTATATACTGTGCAGCTGTGTTGCACCGTGTAGTGTCGCTGGGGAAACAATAGGGTACAGGAATGTACAGGAATGCTGATGGGTGTGCGGGAAACAATAGGTCTGGGGATTTCGGCAAGCACTTAACTTGTTTATTTTTAGTGCGTTAGTCGGAGGACACAGAGTTCACAGAGAATTGCAACCCGCTTTTTAACCACAGATTGCACAGATGTACACAGATTTTTTCTCAGTATTTCCCTTTGGCGCGAAAGGTGGAGATTGATTTGGATTTTGGTTTATTTCGGATTCGGGTCCAGTATTCTTCCAGCACGTCGTCATCGATGGTGATATCGGTATTGTAGAGGGCATCCATGCCRTCTTTRCGGCATCCGGAWATCCAATATTCTTCATCTGTTTCTACATCAAAATAATTGGCTTTGTATCCTTCGCCTTTTAGGGTTTGGAAGGTCTTGCCGTCGTAATGGATGGAACTTCCAGATTTGGAGTATCGAATTCGACCAATTCGGGCGGGGCCTGCGAGGCCGCCTGATTTATTTTCGATGTACATTATTCTTGTTTTAGGRCGCATGGKTCTTCTCTTTGATTATGGAGTWATGTTCTCTCTATTTAGTTTAGCTTATGCATACTGACTGGTTGGAGCCCCTTCGAGTCGGTACTGCCGTACGGTATATATAAGTGGCTGGGTCGGGTTCCCTGCCACAACAAACAAGAGGCGCTGGGGTAAGGAGATTGCCGCACTTCGCTACGCTCCGTTCGCAATGACATGTCATGAAGTTCGGACTGCATTTTTTGTGTCATTGCTGTAAATGTTAGGTAATTCGAGGGCAAAAATTCATTATGCTATAGACCGTCAGATCTCCACATCAACTATAAATACGAGCGATTCGGGATCTGTCCAATCGGTATGTTTGAGCATGTTTCGTCATGGGCGAGACGCCCATGTCCCGTTAGTGAGAACACTTTGGAGCAATGTGTTTATTATGGCTCAGTCGCCCGCAGCTATGTTTAGTTCGACTCACAGCCGAGGGCGGTTGTGCCACAAAGCTCACCCACATCTTTCGGTGGGAGTTATCTGTGTTCATCTGTGCCATCTGTGGACAATTGCGGATTTAATCCTCAGTAACTAATCCCGGTTCATGATGAGTTGGAGGATGTACCAGAACATGAGGGCGATGGAGGCGAAGAGTTGCAGGGATGCGGATACGTATTTGTCTTCGGGGAAGTCGCGGAGGATTTTGGAGGTGTCGTAGAGAACGGCGGCTCCAGCCATACCTACCATAGCAACGGAGAACCAGGTGCCCAGATGGAAGCCGAAGATGACACCTCCGACGATAGCCAGCAAGGCAACCATGAATCCCCATTTTATAAGTCCGCCGAGAAAGGAGAAGTCTTTGCGGGTGAAGAAGGCGATGGCGGTGAGTCCGGTGAATCCTGCGAAGGTGATGAGGGCGGCACTTTGGATAGCGCCGGGGGCTTTGATATCAGCTATGTAGAGCAGCGGCACGAAGATAATGGCTTCGGCGAGAACGAACAGACTCAGCGCGCCGTATTGGGCACCTTTGGATTCGGCGTTGTAGGCGGCACGGCTGGCGAACCAGCTTACGATGACGAATCCGCCCAGGACAAAGAGCCAACTGACTCCGAGCATGGCCTGCGCCATGGGTTCGGCGATACCTGTGGTAAAGAGAACTATTTCGATGGCGGTGAAGAGCATGATGGCACCGAAGAGGTGCATGTAGGTGCGGGTGATGAACTGGGCACGGGACGCGCTGTATCCCTGTTCAAAATTACCGATGCGTTCGTTGAGTTGCTGTGACATGGGTTTCTCCCCTGTTGTTAAGCCGAGTGTTCTGGGTTTATTTAGGTAATACCCTAAGCTTTACGGTTTATTCACTCCCAGAATACACCAAGTATACCAGGATAACGAAACATACGATAACTGAGTGTGCGGATCCTGCCACAACAAGAGGCGTTGGGGTGAGGAGATTGCCGCACTTCGCTACGCTACGTTCGCAATGACATGTAATGATGTTCGGATTACGTTTCAAAGTAGATCGGTATGTTACACTCAGCTTAGTCAAATTCAAGATGGATACAGGTATGAAACATTCATTATTTTTATGTATTTGCGTTGTCATTTTTGGAGGGCTGTGCATGGGCGCTTTGGGTCAGGAGCGGCAGGTGACGTTCAGTCCTGCGGGGCATGATCTGGATAACAATGATAACTTTTCGGGGGACAACGCGTGGCTGTGTTTCGATATGCGGGAGACCATTGGGACGGGTATTGAATACAGCCAGTCCATCGGCATGGTGAATATCGCCACGGGTGAGGAAGTGGTGTTGTATGCGCCGGAGGAGACGTTGATTGGGGATGCCCCTGCGCCGGGTG
>NVWG01000142.1 GCA_002746185.1 Candidatus Hydrogenedentota bacterium | reverse complement strand
CCAAACCGATCCCCGCCAGCCACACGAGCCGTACCCAGGGAAAGATTCTTTTGAGAAAACGCATCCCCCGATGCCAATGACCGCAATACATACGCCCCCGCCAGTAACGCTTCCCCCATGATCAGCCCGGCTTCAGGCGTTACCGTATCCACATCATCATCCAGCACCCGCAGAATATCCGTATTCGCATCGTTCAGCCCACGTACTACCAAAGCCGACGACACCGTATTTGTATCGGTCAACTGAAACTTTTCCCGCACATCCGATTCCGTTGCAAACGTCGCCACAATCGTCCCTCCAAAAAATGCTGGAGCCCCGCCAAGGGCTCCAGCTACCTCACCCCGTTACACCCAGTCGCTCTGCACTACCACACGCGCCTTCTCATAAATTACCGCGAAGTCCGTCACCACCGTAATAAACGTGCGATCCCACTGCTGATTGATCAGCTTATCGCTCTCAATCAACAAGCCCTGCTCCGTCAGTTTCTGCGCCGCGTACCCCGCGTCCAGAATCGTCAGCTTATCCACAGGCTGATCCACCATAGGCACCAGCTTCACCCCGAACGGCGTGGGCAGACTCCCCGTCTTGGCGAAATCAAACATCTGTGAATCCTTGAACTCACTCATGTTCAGAATCGTCTGATTCAAATCGGAGTTCACCAGGATATGCGTTGGAGAAAAGTAATTCTCCAACGTCAACTTCATGAACCCTTTCACGATATCCGCATAGGTCCATACCCCCGACGTAGCCGTATTCACCGTCGTTGCCGCCGTACTGCCTGACGAATCACCATTCACCAGTACGTCCGCCAACCGCGCATCCAAATTACGACCCAATCGCTCACCCATACGCTCCAGGTGAACCCGCAGCATATCCATAGACATACGTCGAATTACCTCATAGGAAGCAACAATCCCGCGACCTTTCTTGTCCAGCTTGATCACCCGATCCCCATAGGATATCTCCGATTCCGGAATCGCCGCGCCTTCAGCCACAGTACGCAGCTCTTCTTCCGATTCGTTCTCCGTCACAAACGGCACGTCATACGTGGTACCCGGAATCTTCTCGTCCCGAATAATCAGCTCCGGATACATAGGCTTGCGTTTCAACCCCGCCGCCACCGCTTCCCTAACAATATCCGGAAACAGCCACTTTGCCGCCGGATCGGATTGGAAAAAACGCTCCACCGAAATCCGGCTCAAATCCACGCCGAATTCCTTCGCGCAATAATCCTCCGCATTCGTACCCAACGCACGGAAAAACTGACCATGGGTCACGCCCAACGTATTCAGTTTCTCATACAGACCCTGACCACGATGCTCTCGCAGCCGCACCGGATCCTGGCCCAAAAACTCCAGCCGATCTTTCACCATATCATCACAATACACCATCAAATTCTCCTTCGTTATAATCCGCTTTACACAGATCGTTTCACCTTCCTACACCAGCACATGGACCTGCGTATTCGTCGTATCCACCTTCACATTGATGCCCACGCCATTCCCCGACAACGGTGCCTTTACCGCACCGTCCGTCGCCGAAGCCAACACACCCTGCTGTCCATTCACCGTCGGTGCCGTACCCGTATATGTAAAGATGCTGATACCYCGCACCTTCACCGGAATCGCCACCCCGTTCTCCGTGGCATCYGCCATGGACTGACCGAACACCACATCTTCCGCATCCGTCGCGTTATCCACTTGGTACGCCCCGGTCAGTTTCACCGCATCGCCCTTGGATATCGCCACACCGCCACTCGCCGGCGTCTGACACGTCACAATCAATTCTGTTACTGCACCACCTACATCACCGTATGCCATCTTATAATCCTCCTTTGTTCAGTAGACACAYSKCTMMYRKWSSMWYSYRWASSRRKWMRRMATYMRGTRWSMSMKCSRMTRCRCWNCCGCMTMYCSCGMATNNCGCCTYSMWARWTYMMYRTAGCTTTCTCATCCCGCGACACCGATGCACTCTCGTCCAACGACTCTGGACGCGACACGGGCATGGGCGGATATTTCTCATCGAACCGCACCTCAAATGCCCGCAGCTGCTCATGAATATCTGTCAACCGCAACCCMGCCAGCGTTTTCCGCCACACCGCATCGTTAAACCGTTCACTATCCAGCTCACGCCCCAAACCACACAGCCGTTCCACCGCATTTCGCCGCGCCGCCAGACCATCCGCTACCAGCCCCGCAGCATCACTGCTCGCAACGCCATGCTCCTGCATCACCCCGGCAATTTCCCGCGCCGATTCCAGGCACAACGAAGCAACACGCTCCACACGAATACGGCAAATCTCCCCGTTTCGCTCCAACAACAACGTCCCGCCATCCATCCCCACATGCTCCCAGGCATATCCGCCCGATTCACCTCCAGGATCGATCCGCGTATCTCTATTACTCGATGAACGGGAAGATAATTCCGAAGCCCATACCGCCGCATCACACAACGGCCCCGCCATCTTCCATCCCCGCACCACATCGCCTTCGTGCAATTCCAGCGTCTCCGCCCCGCCCGGCTCGCAAGTATCGCGTCGCAGCGAATACCGATCCCGAGGCACAAATTCTTCCGAATCCGATACGCCATCCACTATCAATTTCCAAAACATACACAATCCTCTCTTCGATTCATCATCACCTAGCCCCTACTGCATCATGCCCCGAGCCAAACTCGTAATTACTCCCACCAAATTCGCTACCAGCAGTAGTAGCCCGCGACTCACCAGCGATTCCAATTTCGCCACACGCTCCTTCAAATCCAGCAGCTTATCCGACAACATTCGATACTCCACCTGATGCACCCTTTCTTGCGGACAATCCCGACACGATTCACTCATCGCGGTGCAGCCTTCAACGCATCCAAGCGCTGCCCTACTTCCACTACTACCGTGTCACTATCCTTCAACTGTAACCGCTTCAGTTCCCGCTTAATCCGGCCATACCCCAACTCCAACTGCGATGCCGAAGGAGGCGGGAACATAAGCCCCCACAGCTCCGTCTGCTGCTCAGGAGTCAGTACCGCTTCTAAATATCCCACCGCCTTCCCTGGATTGTGATCCAGAAAAGACTGCACCTCATCACGATCCCACAACGCAGACTGCCCCCATGCCTGAAATCCAATAACACTGAGCAGCACCACCAACGTCGCTACCACGACCCACTGAATCGCACTATCCAATACCAATTTACTCTTCATCATGCACCCCTTATTCTTTTTATACCTACCGATTCCAAATCCCTGCCGACCACACTTCAACAGGCGCGTGAAACGAATCCCGCGCCGCACTTAACGCATCCACCAACGGCAACGCCCGCGCCTGGGCCACAAATCCCGTCCCCTGCGACCCGCTCGACACCACCGATCCTTCGATCACCTCCAGCACATCACGCATCACGTAATGGCACCGCTCACCACTGTACGACTGACCCGGCACATGGTCACACGTCCGCATGTCCTTCTTGCACACCGAACATTCCGGCAGACCAAACGAAAAACCAATCGACGTTTCTCGATACACCCCGCCTTCAATATTCAAAATAAAATCATGATTCTCTTCCGTCCGCAGCACATACACATCCGGACGCACCGACAACGTATCCCCATCCCGATGCAAACGCGACCGAAAAAACATCCCCCGAGGCAGCGATCCCCGCACATCATGCCGCTCCATTAACGGACGACCCGGCACCATTCGCCCAATCTTCTCCAGTTCCCCTTCCGGAAACCGACTGTGATGCTTATCCACCTGGTTATTACACAAGTCCAGCGTGAACACCGCAAACTCCTCCTCCCGAAGTTCACGCAACGCAAAACGACTCACTTCCCGATTCAACTCCGCATCCCCGCCCCGCTCCCGCGACGCGATCAACACCCCATCATGCCTAAAAACAAACGGTTCCAATTCCATTACTCCCTCCTGCCTCATCCATCAATCCCCAACAACAACGCCGAATCCCCATGACTCAAATACCCCTCATCACGAAGCGTCTTCGCATTCTGAATTTCCTTACCCCGTGCCTGAGCGTCCCGGAGCACATCCACCGTACGATTCTCACGCATATTCACCCGCGCACGCGCACTCCCCCACATCAACGCCAGCTCAAAGTTATACAACCGCTCCAGAATCCGCTTCACACTCCGGTTCACCCCCATCACCTGACGATTGATAATCTCGTACTGCGCCGTCCCGTACGTCTCTGTCGTCCCGTAATTACGCCCCATCAAA
Source organism: Candidatus Hydrogenedentota bacterium (assembly GCA_002746185.1). GTDB lineage: Bacteria > Hydrogenedentota > Hydrogenedentia > Hydrogenedentales. The sequence goes on along the minus strand of NVWG01000142.1, from coordinate 8,281 downwards.
ATCGGCATCAGATGCATCCCCGTGATCACCTGCTCCTCCACTGCTTTCTGATTCTCGTAAAAAATATTCGCCTGCTGACTCCCCTGCACCAGATCCACCGCCACATTGTCGTATGTCACCAGGTTCTGATCCGTCTCCAATCCGCTCAACGTATCCTTCAGTTGATCAAACGTCCGCTCAATCCGACCCTTATACATCTCCGGTGCCTCGCCCCGCTGTCGATCCTCCGGCGTATACCGAACATGCAGCTTAGGCCACCCCGCGTTATGCGTCGCCTTCGCCATATCCTCCATCAACCGCTGTTGAATCTTCACCAGAAACGGAATCGACCGCAGCATGGACCGTCCATAAGGGTTCGTACCATCCCTGTCCAGCCCCACATACACAAATCGCTCCATGGGCAGCTTAATCATCTCCCCGTCATGAAGCTGATACGCCTGAAGCCGACCTTTCTCCCGTTTGAATCTCACCGTCCACACATCCACCGGCACCACATCCGCAATCGACTCCCGGCTCGGTGTAAGCACAATCTCAAACGCCGCCGCTCCAAACGTGAACAATGACGAATAGAAAATGTCCAGCAGCCCGTCCATCCCCCGGTCGCCTCCATTCACCCGCGTATCCAGCTCCCGCAAAATCCGCTCTGCACGCGCCTTCGCCGCATCCGACGACGATTCCACCACCTCAATGTCGTACCCCGTCTGACACAACCGCTTCCACGTCCACACTCCGTCCGATATATCCGGAATCGTGTCCCGCAGATACCGATACACCTCCAGCATGAAAAACGGTGTTCGATTCGGCAGTGCAACAAACCCGTTCARCGCCTCCCCCGACCAATCCGTCGCATACTCTGGAGAAGACACAGATCGAAATGCACTGGCCTCCCGCTGTACTGTTCCTACATCCACCTTACCAACCCATCGATCTAACCAATCCGGCATATTCAGCTCCTCGCTATTTCCTCTATAGAAAGGACAAGTACGTTGCACCAAGATCAGAATTCAATCATATAAATCCCATTAACCCTATAAATACTGGGTAATATTTTGATTGACACCCTCCGTTCCCCAATATATTATGGAGCGGTTCTTTAAATAAGTTATACATACACAAATTGGGGAGGGATCAGAAATGACCCGCACATACCTGTACCGATGGATGATGGCTCTCACAGCCGGACTCCTTATGACTTCTACCTCGTTCGCCGAGACCCTCATTTTCTACGCACCGCACTCCGACGAACCTCCGGTTATCTTTGATTCCGACAACCCAGGCCGATTCGCCGCATCGGATTCCCCCCACGACACCTACAACCGGGGTACCCGAGGCAGCATCACTTGGGCCGTAACCTATGACGACGTAACGGGTGCTTCCGGAGTCGGATTCGATGATGCAGCTGAAGGAGCAATTCGCAGAGCAAATGTCGTAGCTGTCCTCGCCTACATTGATTCCACCCTCAACGCAACCCTCCCCGTAACTATCGAAATCCGTTTCGGAGCATCAGAAACCGATGGCTCCGGATCTCTCGCCTCTGCCGGAACTTTATTTTTTATTTCATCGGTATTCAGCCCAGGCTTTGCCGCTACCCATATTCAATCTGGCGTTGATCCCAGTATAAGTAATATCGATATATCCGCTACCTTCGATTTCGGATGGACCTGGAATTCGGACCACACCGTTGCACCCACTGGCGGTCAATTAGACCTATATTCCGTAATGCTCCACGAGATGACCCACGGTCTCGGTGTTTTATCCTTGGTTAATGCTGCGGGAGTCAGCTCACTCACGCCGAACACAAACCCAGGCCCATTTAGCACTATGAATGAGAATATGCACCTGGGAACAGGCGGCACATCTCCCCTTTTCACAAATTCTCCTGCTCCAGCACAATTCATTGGTGTWCCCGCGAAYCTCACWTCCAACAACGTMTTCTCCAACGCCACTCAAGCCACTGCCGCCCTGGGAAGCAACCCAAGAATATTCGCCCCAGGCACCTTCTCCCAAGGCAGCAGCATGTCCCACTGGGATCCCAGTGTCTCCGCCGTCATGAACCCTTCCATCGGTTCCGGTGTCAGCAAACGCGTATTCTCCGATTTCGAGATTGCCTTCTTTCGCGATCTGGGATACGCAGGAGCATCCGGAAATATCTTACCCACCCTCCAATTCACTCAAGGTCAATTCCAGGTTTTTGAAGACGACGGTACCGCCACCATATCCGTCRCCCTCAACCCCGCCTCCACCGCAGGCAGCGTATCCGTTACCTACGCTTCCGCATCCGGCGGCTCCAATCCTGCCACCAACGGCGCAGACTACACCGATGTAGGCGGCACCCTTACCTGGCTTATCAACGAATCCGGCACCAGGACATTTACCATTCCTCTTCTCACCGATGTCCCCGTGGAAGACAACGAAACCGTCAACCTGACTATCTCCAGCCCTACTGGCGATGGCGTTCTGGGCACCCCATCCACCGCTCTACTCATCATAGTTGACCCGGCAAACTTACCCCTCAGCAAAGGACAGATCGCCCTGCTCCTCATGGGTATCGTTCTGGCAGCCAGTCTGGTCATACGACGAACCATAAGGCAGCACTAACCCCGTTTATCTCTCCAGGCGACCGCCGAATCATTCGGCGGTCGCCTTTTTTGTTCCCATTGCCAAACCATCCCAAAACAGATACAATGCAAACACATTTATCATGCGATTTCGAGAATGATTAGCAATACCACGTTCCAACATTCAGACTCGTTCTCTTTACACATGGCAAATCCGCACCAATTCCCCCCTGGAGGGGGGATCAAGGGGGGTGTAAAACACCAACGCAGGCGAACTGATTCACTATAAAAACGCTTCTACCTGCAATAACTCCACCAAAAATTCTCGACCACAAACTGCACCAGGGGGAAACATCATGAGAGAAGTCGATTTACTTGTCATCGGATCCGGTCCCGCCGGACAACGCGCTGCCATTCAGGGAGTCAAACTCGGACGCAAAGTCGTCCTCGTTGAAAAACAGAACGTCCTGGGCGGTGTCTGCACCAACATCGGTACCATCCCCAGCAAGACCCTGCGCGAAGCTGTCATCTACCTCAGCGGATTTCGCCAGCGCAACGTCTACGGACGCGGATACACCCTCAAAGAAAATATTACATTTGCCGACCTTCAACAACGCGTTGACCACGTCGTACAACACGAAATCCAAGTGGCCCGCGACCGACTCCAACGCACGGGCGTCGAACTAATCCAGGGCACCGCCTCCTTCGTAAGCGCTCACGAAATCCGRATTGATACCCCCGAAGWACCCAAACTCATCCAAGCCGAAAATATTATCATCGCCACTGGCTCCACCCCATACAGAGCCGACCGTGTCCCCTTCAACGACACCACCATCATCGATTCCGACACCATGTGGGAGCCCGGCTTCACCATGGAAGCCCTCCCCAAATCCATCCTCTTCATCGGTGCAGGTGTCATCGGCACCGAATACGCCTGCATGTTCGCCGCCCTGGGCATCGACGTACGCATTCTCGATAGACGCGACGAACTCTTCCGCTTCATCGACAACGAACTCAATGAAGCCCTGCTCTACCACATGCGCAACGAACGCATCACCCTTTACCTGGGTAAAGACTTCACCGAAATCATCACCGACGAACAAGGCACCGTCCATACCACCCTGGAAAACGGACGCATCATCAAAACCGATATGCTCATGTTCTGTTCCGGACGCTCCGGTGCCACCAAATCCCTCAATCTCGAAGCCGCCGACGTTGAACTAGGTCAACGCGACATCATCACCGTCAACGAAAATCTCCAATCCTCCCAACCCAACATCTACGCCGCAGGCGACGTCATCGGATTCCCCGCCCTGGCCTCCACCTCCATGGAACAAGGACGCCAAGCCGCCTGCAACGCCCTGGGCGTACCCTACCGCGTCGACACCCAGCTCCTCCCCTACGGCATCTACACCATCCCTGAAATCTCCGTCATTGGAAAAACCGAACAAGAACTCTCCGAAGAAGGCATCCCCTACGAAATAGGTATCGGACGTTTCCGCGAAGTCTCCCGAGGCACCATCGCCGGAGACGAAACAGGTATGCTCAAACTCGTCTTCCACCAAACCACCGGAAAACTCCTGGGCGTACACATCATCGGCGAAACCGCCTCCGAACTCATCCACATCGGCCAAGCTGTCATGTCCTATAACGGCTCCATCTCCTACTTCGTCGACACCGTATTCAACTACCCCACCTTCGCCGAAGCCTACAAAATCGCCGCCCTCAACGGACTCAAACGCATCGGCAACAAAGCCATCGCCCAACCCGAATTCCAAGCCCCCAAAGGACAATCCGAACCCCAACCCGCCGATTCCTAATTTCCGTTTGAATCACAGATGTAGCATAGCCGCCCTCGGCTGTGAAAATTTAACCACAGATGAACCGGATTTCACAGATCTATTTTTCTCCACAGATGTCACAGATTTACACAGATAAATCTTTTTATGGGGCATAAGCGTCTCGGGACTGTTGAAAAAGTCGCCGCACCAATCCGCCCCGGCTATTCTCACCACCACGGGTCATGGGCGTCTCGCCCATGTATGAGCTAAAAGCTCATGCGGAGTATCCCTCCTCCCGACAACCATCCGTTGTGCCAGGGATCCTCCTCCGCTGTGGCAGGGGCTCTGACCCAGCCACCACCCCGACCCGAAGGGGCTCCTCACCCCACCACCTCACAACACACCCCTATATACCAGACAACCCGTTGCACACCGAGAGATCACCCAGCACCCTAAAACCCCTGTGGGGGAAACAATGGGTCACCAAATTGTACAGACAACGAAATAGACTGGATTTATTGATGTTTTTTAGCTCTTGACGATTCATCTTGAAACAGTTATAGTAATACCTAGCTAACCAAGGTATAGAGAATCACCCTATGAAAATTAAAGGTACATTACCCACCCTCATCCTGCAGGTCGTYGAGCGGGAGCCGAATCACGGCTACCGCATCGCCAAGCAGATCAAGGCCCGCTCCAAAGGCGTGCTGGATTTCAAAGAAGGCACCCTCTATCCGGCACTCCATAAACTGGAGAACGAGGGCCAACTGAAATCCTACGAGCAAGTCCAGAATGGYCGCACMCGCCGYTACTACCGCCTCACCGAAAAAGGGCACAAAACCCTGGCCAAAGATCGGRACGATTGGCGGGAAGTCTCCAAAGCCGTCACCTTCATCCTGGAGGACGCGTGATGGGTGCTGACCAACCACTAACCCTCAACAACTGGCTCGCCACGGCGACTCGCGGCATCGCATCATGGGACCAGGAACGCATCGAGCGGGAAATTCGTGCTCATTATGACGACGCGGTCAACGATGGTCTGGGTCAAGGGCTTTCGCAGGATGATGCCGAGCGCGTCGCATTGGAATCTCTGGGCAGTGCGAAGAAAGCCCGGCGGGAAAACCGCAAGACGTGCTCATCAGCTGGTACCGAAAAAATGCTGGAAACTCTGGTGGAATGTCATCCACGTAAGGGGAAGTTCATTTGGGGAAGGGAACATTGGACAACGGCTCTACTTTTAATAGGTATTTGTTTGGCTTACTTCGTTGCGTCATCCAGCAAAGATGGACTTTCCGCGCTGGCTTCGACCACCATCATCATACCGATTGTTCTTATTTTGTATTTAATGTTTGTTGCCATCCCCAATTTTGTAGATCGAGGTATGTTGAAAAAAGCGTATATTGCCCGGCACCTGCTCCCCTTCATGTATTTAATTGGAGTGATGTTGCCCAATTTATCCGATTATGCCCTTAACTGGAGCATCATTACCCACATTTGGTTACTTGGGCTCTTCGTGTGGTACTACGAAGTCCAAAARGAACTGCGTAAAATCCCCAAAAATCTTTCCCGCGACGATTTGCTAAAGGGTTGACCGATGGCCATATACACCACCATTGCCCTCCGCAACTGGCTCGCTACGGCGACTCGCGGCATCGCATCGTGGGATAAGGAGCGAATCGAACGGGAAATCCACGCACATTATGAAGATGCGGTGGCGGATGGCTTAGCGCAAGGACTTCACCAAGAGGAAGCGGAACATGCTGCCTTGGAATCCCTGGGCAGTGCGAAAAAAGCCCGACGGAAAAACCGGAAGACGTGTTCGTCAGCCAGCACCGAAAAAATCATGGACAGGATGATGGAGCATCACCCACGTAAGGGGAAGTTCGTCCCGGGTATGGTACATTGGATAACCGCTTTCTTTTTCACTCCACTTTGTATCGGCTCCATCATCGCGATGTTCGCTGAACAAAACCCTTTTGCACTTGCCTCAACTACCATTGTTATACCGATTGTTCTTATGTGGTATCTACTCTTTATTGCCATTCCCGATTTTGTAAACCAAGGCAGTTTGAAGAAAGCATATATTGCTTTCCGTTTGTTCTTTCTCACGATGATGACCGGAGGAATGCTACCCAATTTATTCAAATTTGATCTTACCTGGAACATTTATGCCTGGATTTCCTTACTTGGACTCTTCGGATATTGCTATGAATTCCAAAAAGAATTGCATAAAATCCCCAAACACCTTTCCCGCGACGACGTGCTGAAGGGTTGATGGATGGTCATGTACACCATCGAAAATCGGGAATTAAAGGACTGGCTGTTCATCGCCACGCGGGGTCTCTGCGGCGAGGCTTCCAAGACTGACACATTGCATCCATAAGTAAAGATTTAATCTGCCACTACGGAGGCAGGGGATCCTGACCCAGCCACTAATATATACCGTACGACAGTACCCCGAAGGGGCTCCACTCTCTGTGTTCTCTGTGTTCTCTGTGTTCTCGGTGACCTCTGTGGCTAAAAAACAACCTCGCACCGACATTCAATTCCATATTGTGGCARCACTTCCATCTCTCCACCCCCAAAGTCCTTGCAGAWCAACMSYATCCATGATAAAATACGTAATAACAGAYGTTATTACGAGGYRMYSGYYATGATTARAGTAAAARTTACCGCWGTRGGRAATTCMATGGGCATCCTCCTGCCCAAAGAAGCCCTCCAYAAAATGAAMGCCGMRAARGGCGAYRTRCTCTAYCTCRTCGAGAAYCCCGACGGCTTCACCCTCACCCCCTAYCAGGAYGAYTTYGARCRCCAGATCCAGACCGCCGAAGGCATCATGAAACGCTACCGCAATACCCTGCGCGAACTGGCCAAATGACGGAACCGGTGTGGGTGCTSGATTCCGTCGTCGAAWCGGTCCAYTCCATGCTGCTGAGCGAGCACGGCGGCGACGACGGCACCCGCGATAAAGCCCTCCTGGCATCCGCCCTGTCCCGACCCAAACAACGGCTAACCTATGCTCCCGATTCCACCCTGTTCGAACTAGCCACCGCCTACGCGTATGGCATAGCCAAGAACCATCCCTTCCTCGACGGAAACAAACGCGTGGCATTCACCGTCGGCGCGCTCTTCCTCGAGCTGAACGGACACCAACTCACCGCACCCGAACCCGAAGCCGCCGTCACGTTCACCCAACTCGCATCCGGCAATCTGACCGAAGAAACACTCGCTCAATGGTACGAAGCCAACAGCGAGACCCTTTAGACAATCGAAATTTAAATCTATGTTGGATATAGTACGATGTTGTAAATTCTATAGAAATTTCAGATGCATCAAGGGACAAAATAATGACAGGTGAAGAAAGAACAAGATACACATGCAGTTTTAAATCGTTTATGAAAATTTCAATAGGCGCATACTTCCCCATCATTTTCTTGGTGATGACTTTTCTTAAAAGACTTGGCGAAGGATCATTAGAAGAAAAGTATCTGTTATTTTATTTAGCACCACTCATATTCGCCTTTGTATATATAGTTCTCCTGAGTTTAATTATACGGTACTGCGCAAAAAATACTTGGATAGAGCTGTCAAAGACAACGATGTATCAATTTGAAGCTTTTAGAAAAAAGCCAAAACAAGTCAATTGGTCTGATGCAATAAGAATAACAGCGAATGGCCGTCAGGGATATCATATTGTAACTCCCGATAAAAAATTAACCATATATTCCATCATCCTAGAGGACCCAGAATCGTTTGAAAAACATATAGCGAAGCTTGTGTTGCCTCGCACTCAATTACCCGAAAAACTAAAGAGACACTACGATAATAATAACATCAATAAACAGGGACAGTGGAGCTGGTGAAAAAGTCCTTGACGTGATGGTATTCATTTGATCAAATGGGTTCAAGGAGGGTATGTGATGCAGTCACGGGGGGATTGGC
>NVWG01000141.1 GCA_002746185.1 Candidatus Hydrogenedentota bacterium | reverse complement strand
TCATCAAAGTATCACAAGTCGTGATACCCAATCCTGCATCAATCTATTTTACAGGATTATTAGTCAGGTAATTATCTACAAATTCCCGAATCGCACCCCTACCCCCTTTTTTAGTCATTACCAGGTCGGCAATGGCTTTAATCTCATCATTGGCGTCTGCCGGACAAACAGATACTCCTACAGCTTCCATTACAGCCTTGTCWYYGMSSYCAYCACMWMTSMMAGCGNYCTTCNSMAKWRSMAKMKSSMKMTSWTKRYKYMWWCSSWRYMRMKKMWSCCTGGAAGCCCGAGGGTACACCGACAAGCAGCCCATTTGAGGATGAGTCAGAAGAACCCTACGAACCTCCCCATGCCAAGCCTAAACCCACCGCGCCATCACCCCGAGTCTTTACAGAAGTAACCGAACAAGGTGCCCACGATGAGGTGGACGAAGAAGAGACCTGTCCCCGATGCGGCAACCCATATAGAGGCGACTGGGACAAACAAACCACCGAAGACGGCGAACTGTGCTACATCTGCTCCAACCAGGGTACTGAAAAAATCCCCGAACGCCTCCGAGGCGGACCGCGCGTAKAGGAATACATCCCCCCAGCAGATCGAGTGATTGCCCAAGCAGAGGGCAAGTCTGCAAAATGGTTCCTGGATCCCGAGTCAGAGGGTTTTCGACGCATGCTGTGGGTACTGGCAGTAGGAACAATTCTCCTCGCAATAATCCTAAATTTCTCCGACGACTACCAACCGCCCAACGAACGAGATGCCTTTATTGCACAAACAGAAGCACCCGCCATCGAAGAGACTCTACCGCAGGAATTGCCGGGCTGGGCGCTTGCAGTCATGTGGGTGTGGCAATGGMCAGCCTCCATGGCGGCCTTTTTTAYCGCATTGTACGTCGTGCTTTTATTGAGAAATAAATTACCACACGAGACAATAAAGGCGAATACTATTGTCATCGGAGTAGTGACCCTAATATCGATTGCCATGACAGTAGCAGTGTCCTTGGGGTTCTGGTGGCTGGGCGACATGCCATTTTTTCTCTTAGTTTTTCTTGGTACCGTGGTGGGTCTAGGCATGTTTGTCGCACAAATCATTATCCTGATACGAATGCTGAACTTCGGATTTATCGATTTTGTGCTTTTATATTTTCTCTTCGGTTTGTCCCAAGGGATAGTCCAAGCCATCGGCATGTTCTTTTACTGGGGACTTGCGACCGTAGCGCTATAGACTTCAATACCTCGCACGCCCAACACCATAGTGCTGGATCTACCCTCCGTGTCATTGCGAACGTAGCGAAGTGAAGTGCGGCAATCTGATATCCCCTCACGCCTTGCACCAACGCGCCTCACCTACCCATCCTGTCATTGCGAGCAAAACGTAGTGAAGCGCGGCAATCTCACTTCAGCGAGGGCACGTCTAAAGGAAAAACGAACCAACGGAGCATGCTCTATTCGGCACACTTCCATGAAAATATATATAGGCAGCTGTCACCTAATACGCCTGCGCCGCGATAACCCGCCTGGTCGAAGGCTCACCACAGATGATACATTCCCCATCTTCTTCAGCCGCATCGATTGGGATGCACCGAATGCTGGACTTGGTCCATTCCTGAAGTTTCGTTTCGCACTCATCTTTACCGCACCAGTGAATACGGTAGAATCCGCCCCTTTTCACCGCCTTGGTGTATTTCTTCAAATCATCGAAATCGTGGGTGTTTTCATCCATGCGTTTCTTTGCCGCCGTGAACAGGTCAGCCTGGRTAGTCTCTAGCAGGGCTTCCAATTTCTCCAACAACCCCTCCATGGGCATAGGCGTTTTCTCACCCGTGTCCCGACGCACCACCACCACTTCATTGTTTTCGCAATCCCGAGGCCCAATCTCTATACGAATAGGAATCCCTTTCGTCTCCCACTCCGCGAATTTCCGACCCGGCTTAATATTGTCCCGGTCGTCAATCTTAAAGAACAATTTATCCCAATCCGCCGTCATTTCCCGCGCCCTGCCCAACACCAGTTCCATCTCTTCATCGCTACGCCAGATCGGCACGAACACCACGGGCAAGGACGCAACCTTGGGAGGTACCACCAGCCCGTTGTCGTCCGCATGCGACATGACCATGCCGCCGATGAGCCGAGTCGACACGCCCCAGCTGGTGGCATACACATACTTTCGTTCTTTATCCACATCCTGAAACTGCACATCAAAAGCCTTGGCGAAATTCTGTCCCAGATAATGCGACGTGCCGGCCTGCAACGCTTTGCCATCCTGCATCATAGCCTCAATGGAAAACGTCTCGACTGCTCCAGCGAATTTTTCCTGCTCCGTTTTCTGCCCCACTATTACTGGCATGGCCAAATACTCTTCCACGAAAGTTTTATAAATATTGACCATCCGCTCGGTCTCTTCTTTGGCTTCAGCTTCCGTGGCATGGGCCGTATGACCTTCCTGCCACAGAAATTCTGTCGTACGCAAAAAAAGCCGGGTGCGCATTTCCCAGCGGCACACGTTAGCCCACTGATTGATAAGGATGGGAAGATCGCGATATGAGCTGATCCATTTTTTGTACATGTACCAGACCATGGTCTCGGAAGTGGGACGAATCACCAGCGGCTCTTCCAGCTCCTTGCCCCCTGCATGGGTCACCACCGCACACTCCGGCGCGAACCCCTCCACATGTTCCGCTTCCTTTTCCAAAAAGCTCTGCGGAATGAGCAATGGGAAATACGCGTTCACATGCCCCGTTTCCTTGAACATGCGRTCMAGGTGYTTCTGRATGTTYTCCCARATGCCRTACCCCGTRGGACGAATCACCATACACCCCTTCACCGGAGAGTAATCCGCCATTTCGCTACGCAGCACAACATCCAAATACCACTGATTATAATCTTGTTCACGAGAAGTAATGCCCTTAGCCATGGTGTCTCCGATGTTGATTTGATGGATGAAAGTGGGGATTATAACAAAATGAGGGTACGATCTTCCTTGAAAAACCATTGACAACAAGAGTCTTATGTTGTTAAAATAAAGTAAATATATTATAAAAATATACAAATATTTATAACTTGTAACTATTTATAATAAAACAGGTYACAAATATATTATTACGGAAATATTATGATAAAATACGAAAAACCTACCAACTGGCTTATCTACGACTATCCAGCCATCATGCAGGAAATGGTCGATGCCAAGGCGGCTATTGCTTCCCTGAACAGCATCCCCTTTCAGAAAAGCTGGGTTACCAAACTTCAAGCCATTGAGTTCAAACGCGAAATCGCAGGCACGTCGCGTATTGAAGGGGCAGACTTCACACCCGATGAACTGGATGCCGCTTTAACGGAAGACTTGGAGTCGCTGAAGACCCGCTCTCAACGACAGGCTCGTGCGGCAAAATTGGCTTATGAATGGATAGCCACCGTACCCGATGACAAGCCCATTGATGCCGAAATGATTAAAACGATTCACGGGCACATGGTACGTGATGCAGACGACGACCATTGTCCGCCAGGAGAATTACGTAAGCGAGATGATAATGTTACGTTCGGCGTTCCAAAACATCGCGGGGTTGAAGGCGGCTCCGATTGCCTGGAGACCTTCGATGAATTTGTATCGCAATTGAATACAAATTTTCGAGATCACGACCCCATCATTCAAGCCCATATCGCTCATTATCATTTTGCGGCAATGCATCCGTTCCTGGATGGAAATGGACGAACCACACGAGCCCTGGAATCGCTGATACTCCAGCGAGCAGGACTACGCAAGTCCAGTTTCATATCGCTGTCCAATTATTACTACGAAGAAAAACATGGATACCTTCAAGCCTTAAGCGATTCAAGGCAAGGCAATCACGATATTACTCCTTTCCTGAAATTCTGCCTAACGGGAGTAAAGCTAGTCTGCGAACGGCTCATGGATCAAATTAAAACTGAATTGGCTAAAGCGGTTTTCCGGGATACCGCACACGATCTATTTAATCGCTTGATGACGAAGAAAAAACGAGTCTTGGCAAAGAGACAACTTCAAATATTGAACTATCTACTGGAGCATACATGGGTCGATACCCAATCGTTTTCAAACTATGTGAGTCAATTCTACGTTAATCTCAAATCGCCTAATTCAGCACTTGAACGGGATTTAAGCCATCTGTGGAGCATCAATGCCATCCTTTTACGAGAGGATTCCTACGACTCTAATATATTTTATATAAAAGCAAATCTTGAATGGCCTGCAGATATTGATGACAATGAATTTCTTCATAGGCTCAAGGATTTTCCGAAAGCTAAATCGTTCAAATTTCTCAACAAATGACATTGACTACTATCTGATTTTGAACAATTTATCCGATTACCCCCCCCCGGAAAGGCCAAAAATGTGCCTTCCTCCCCGGCAACACGCTACAATACCGCCTCAACCAACCGGTGCCCTCGYCTGACCCGGCGTAGCGATGCACCTWAGAAATGGATTCGTATGAAGAAGCAGTTTGTGAGCGATATGGTAGATGGTGATGTAGTAAACGATTATTTCGTGGCGACGCGGAAAGATTTACGAGACACCCAGAGCGGCGGAAAATTCCTGGGTATGGTATTCAAGGACAAGACCGGAGACATAGGCGGGGTCATGTGGAACAATGCTCCGACAGCAGCGTCCCAGTTTGACCTGGGCGACGTGGTGAATGTGCGCGGCACGGTGCATACCTATCAGAACCGTCTCCAGGTACGGGTAGACCAGGTACTCCCGCTAAAAGACGGTGAATACGATCAGGGCGATCTGGTCTTTACACCTGGAGATACCAGCGATGTCTCGGATAAATTCGGGTCCATCCTGGACACCATCGAAGATAAATGGCTCAAACAATTAGTCGATGCGTTCCGAAATGACGACGAGTTCATGAAAAAGTTTCTCGGCTGTGCAGCAGGAAAAAAATGGCACCACGCCTTTCGCGGTGGCCTCATACAGCACTGCTGGGAGATGGCGCGTCTCGCAGAGACCATGTGCGAATTATTTCCCGCCATCAACAAAGACCTGCTCCTCACCGGAGTCTTCATCCACGACATGGGCAAGATAGAAGAACTCTCCCAGGGTATGTATATCGACTACACCACGTCAGGCAAACTGGTGGGACATCTGGAGCAGGGCTGCGCCATGGCGAACCGAAAGATGGATACCATCGAGGGCTTTCCCCAACCCCTACGCGATCAGATTATTCACCTGATCCTGTCCCACCACGGAGAAATGATTCAGGGATCGCCCGTAGTGCCCAAAACACTAGAGGCCATTGTGCTGGCTCATATTGATAATCTGGACGCGCAAACGGATGCCTACAGTGGCGTCATCAATAACCTGAAGACCAAGAATCAGGAATGGTCAGAATTTATCCCCATGATAGATCGGCAGATCTGGGCCGGCGAATAGGCTATTTCCAAAAAAACAGTTCACGCCAAAACTGGAAATAATAGCCTGCTCCCCATTGAAGAACCAACAACTTGCGCTCGCCGCCAATGCGAGGCGGCTCGTCGCCAGGGATCTCCCCAATCTTGAGTTTACGCTTTGCCGCCCGGACAGATAACAACGGCTCCCAACTCAACACACAACGGAACAGACGCTCCGGGGTGGTATAACTTTCGTGCTTATCCAAATCCAAATCGTAAATAATCTGCTTTTTATACGCCCGATAAATGACCATTACATCCGTGTAATTCCCGCCATGTAGCAAATTCACCGTGCGCGTAAAAAGCCAGTTTCCAAACCCCGTAACAATGTCATCATCCTCACTCTTCGCATCATCCAGATACCGCGACGCGATGACCATGTCATAATCTTCCTTCATCTTTTCAATAAGTTCAGGGATAAGTTCCGGGATAGAATTACCGTCCGGACTGAACGTAATGATTATATCGCCCGTAATCATATCAAGAATTTCAAAATAACAATGACGGAACCCCGGTGTCTTCTGAATATAAACTTCATACCCCTGCTCCCGGGCATATTCAACTGTGCCGTCAGTAGAGCCGCCATCGGTAATGATAATCTGATCTACCCATTCACGCTTCACCCGAGGCATGATGGCTTTCATACCATCCACCTCATTCCAGGTGGGTATAACCAACGATACTTTCAAAATGCTCCCCCAGGGTTATGATCGATTCTTGGGGGTAGTGTACCTTCCTCACATCACCTGCGCAACGCCTACCACCATGTCTGGTATAGGTTACCGAGACAAAAACAAAAAGCCGCGACGGACGAATTGTCCATCGCGGCCTTTTAAATAAATACTTGAATACTGCCGAAATTAAGCAGCAGCAACTTCTGCCGTAGCGCCAACGGCTTCCAGCTTGCCCTGAATTTCTTCAGCTTCAGCTTTTTCAATACCTTCTTTAATTGCCTTCGGTGCTCCGTCTACCAGTTCCTTGGCTTCCTTCAGACCCAGACCCGTGATAGCGCGAACTTCTTTAATTACGGGAATCTTGGAAGATCCGACTTCCTTCAGAATGACGTTGAAAGAAGTAGGCTCTGCATCTTCACCACCGCCATCGCCGCCAGCAGCAGGCATCGCGCCCATCATCATGGGRGCAGCAGCTTCTACGCCGAATTTTTCTTCCAGCGCTTTTACCAATTCAGACAGTTCCAGCACGGAAAGTTCCGCGATGGAATTAATGATTCCGTCCAATGTATCAGACATTTCGTTCTCCTTGTTGTATTCGAGTCCCGGGATTTGTTCCAGGAGTTATGTGTAGTTTTCCGGGACGCCTTCTGACGGCCCGATATATATAATTAAGCAGCTTCGCCGCTKTCTTCTTTTTGTTTACGAATCGCTTCAATCACGTTCACCATATTTCGTGGTACTGCATTGAGCGTACCCACCAGGTTACGCAACGGCATGGCGATTGTACCCACAACCTGAGCAATAAGTTGATCACGCGAAGGCAGACCAGCCAGATTTTCCAGCGTCGCACCGTCCACAACTTTTCCGTCCAGAATACCCGCCTGCATAGAKATAAACTKTACATTCTTNGAGAARTCCTTGAGRATCTTTGCCGGGGCAACAGGATCTTCAGAAAACGCCCAAACCGTCGGTCCGTCCAGATACTGACTGGCATCGCCCAATTCCAATTCGTCCAGCGCACGTTTAGCCAACGTATTCTTGAACACCTTGAATTTGATATCGCTCTCGCGTAACTGAGATCGCAGCCGGGTTACATCTTCCACCGTAATCCCCTGATACTTGCTCATAATAGAAATAGTCGCATTTCCAATATCTTCTTTCAGTTCAGCTATCGCAGCTTCTTTTTTCGGAGTAGCCATCTTTTCACCTCCTTCCACATAATTTGTTTTTACTACGTATCTTCAAATAATCAAAAAAAATCCCATCACGTCGTAGAGAGACGTAACGGGACAAAAAATAGTTGTTCCAGTTCATCGGTCTCGGCAGGCAATCTTTAAGGCCCCAAAAGGGCCGCCGGCAGTCTACGACACGGGTCCGATCCAATTTCGATCAGGCACATACTATAGCAAATGATGAACTTTGAAACAAATGAATCCTTTTCCAGTATATGTAGACACTTTATTTTTGGGAAGAAACACCTATGGTGGCACGTCATTTATATAAACAAAGAACAATATATGAAGGAGAATAGTATGGCCGTCATTTGTATGGCAACTGAAATCATGTCCTATAAACCTATTTTTTCATTGATACATGGATTAAATCGAAAAATCAGGCAGCTCAATCTTAAAAATGTGTCTCAATCTAATACCTCAACGTATGTATGCCTCACAGCGAATGAAGAGGATATGCCATTTCGTGTGCACTCAGCAGATCATATCTCAATATTCGTTGCCAACCTGGATGAATTATGCGATTATCTTCAGATTACACCCAAAAATTACATTATCTTATGCTATTTACTCGGTACAGCCCAACGAAAAGCCCTTGAAACCAATACATTATTACAGCCCCATGATTTATCGCACCCTGAAAAAGTCCGATGCCTATTCAATTTAAGCGGTACCTCCCACGATTATATCGTGCAACTGGATAACCCTACGATTTGCAGAGGATGTCGCGATTTCTATCACGCCCTGGGCTGCGATGGGGAAATGATCGAAATTATGGAAATGGTTAAAACCATACGACATAAACCACTGAAGAACAGACAAATACCACAATAATCACACTCTTTTCTCCGAAACCTAATGCTTCAATTCCGGGTCTGAATGAGTGGAACAGTCTTTTACGTGAGAAATGATGCCTTTTTCAGGCATAATACTCACTAGACAGGACTCCATTTCACCATGCTGGATATTCAATACGACATACCAAACAAAGAAGTACGCAAGTGGGCATCCATTTGCCACTTGTCTGCATTCTCTGGACTGATTCTTCCCTTGGGCAACATCTGGGTGCCCCTGACAATCTGGCTCATCAAACGAGATGAACACTTTTATATCAACGAGCAGGGCCGTCAAGTTCTGAATTTCCAGCTTACTATGACCATCCTGGGCGTATTGGCAGGCATGGTTATTTGGCTACTCAAATTTATCTGGATAGGGAATTTGCTCCTCTGGATACCTGTAGTAATTTTTATCTCTCAGATTTTACTCAGTATCGTAGGAGCCATTCGGGCGTGGGACGGCGAAAAATTCAGATATCCCTTTAGTTTTCCCTTCATCGGTATAGTAGATTCCAACAGCAATGAATAATCCGCCATCTTTTTCTTCTATATAGTATAATCATAAACTCAGGTTCGGGATCGGTTTGCGGAAAATCTTGTTGAGGGTTGGAGGTGGACTTCATGAAGATCATGTCAAGTTTAGTATTGTGTGGACTATTGGCAGGGTGCGCCACTACTGGCTCCCCAGCGTCAGGATCCAAAGGGTGGTACAACATTCGCACACAGGAAATCGAAGGCGCATACGAATACGGCGAAATCACCAAAGAACAATATCTGGAACTGAAAAATGAAGTTGACCAAATCCGGGTCGACTATCGCACCCGATCACAAAGTCAATTGTATTACGGCAGCCGCGTCGGCTTCCACCCGTCGTATCGATATACCCATCGCTCCCATCATCGTCATCGCCGCCATTAACAACTACGCGTCCGTCATCCCGACCCAGTCCTGTGGCTTGAGATAAAATTCCGTCAATTCCGCTTCCGGCGTGTCGGGTTCAGGATGGTAGTCATATTTCCATTTCGCTGTAGCAGGCAGGGACATTAAAATCGACTCGATACGACCCTGAGATTGAAGTCCAAACAGCGTTCCCCGGTCGTACACCAAATTAAACTCCACRTAMCGRCCTCGRCGATATAACTGAAAMTCCCGYTGRGCATCSGTGTATTCGCSRWCCCGATTGGCGGTGATGAAGGGGCCGTASARTTCMGGGAAGGCCATACCCAGRTCRCGSACRTATTCGAAATGGCTATCCATGTCGCTTTGCAGGTGATCGAAAAATACCCCGCCCACACCCCGCGTCTCGTCCCGATGTTTCAGGTAAAAATACTCGTCGCAAGTCGCCTTATCCTTTGCATAATCATGGCCCGATTTTTCACACACTCCCTTGAGCGTGTGATGATACGCCATAACCTCCTCACGCTTGGGATACGTAGGCGTTACATCAATTCCACCGCCGAACCACGACACGTCCCCCGCTTCAAAATAGCGAATATTCATGTGGATCGTTGGCACCAACGGACTCCAGGGATGGATGACCAGGCTCACTCCCGTAGCGAGAAAGGGCGTGTCCGAAGGGATATTGAATTGCGTAGATGCACTGGCAGGCAGCGAGGTGCCCCGAATAGCGGAGAAATTCACCCCGCCTTTTTCGATGAGATTCGCCTCTTCCCACACGCGGGTGATGCCGCCCCCATCCCCTTTCGCGTATTCCCAGCGATCTTCCCTATACTTGATGCCGTCCTGCTCGGTCAGAAAATCGCAGATGTGATTCTGCACACCTTTAAAAGCAGTTTGGATATCATCGGCATTAAGCATAGTCGTTTATTTCTCTGTAGTAAGATACGGTTGAATAACAGCATTCCACAAGTCATACCCCGCACGGCTCAAATGCAGCCCATCCTTAATAAACAACTCCTTGCGAGGCTTGCCGTCGTCCCCCATCATAGGCGTATCAATATCAATAAAGTCCAGACGGGCATCCTTTTCCGTGATAGCCTTCACCTGCCGATTCACTTCACGCATGTCGCCCACCATACTCCATCGAAGAATGCTAGGCTTGATAGCCACATAAAGAATACGCGTGTCAGGCAGCGCATCATGAACCAGCGCAAAGAATTTCTCCGTATTCGCCACCACTTCCGCAGGCGATTTCCCAGTCGCAATATCGTTATCCCCGGCATACAACGCCACCAGCCTGGGCTTGTATTTCAGAACGATGCGCGGCGCGAATTCCACCGAGTCTGCCGTCTGTGACCCGCCAAAGCCCCGATTTATGATGCGGAGATCAGGAAAATCATCATCCGTATTCCAGAATCGAATACTGGAGCTGCCTACAAACACAATACCATTTTCAGCCGGAGGATTCTTCGCGTCCTGTTTTTCAAAGTTCTGTATCGCCCGTTCCCATATATTGGCGGCGTGGGCGGACCCGGAGACAAGACCGAGTATCACGGCGAAAATCACGATTCGTTTCATGGTGCAATCCTTTGTGTATACGTTGATGCCAATGTATCATATCGGTTTGCGATGGAGCCACTGACRGCCCGTTGGAAATGCGGAGTATTGCTGAGCGCATGCCCCGTTCCGCTTGAACATTAAACTGCTAAACTCGGAGGGTCTACCCGTTATGGCACTAAGAATCTATACCTACAAAAATTGCGATACCTGCCGGAAGGCGTTGAAATTCCTGGACGCACACAACATCCAATACACCAATATACCCATTCGCGAGCAGCCCCCCACCAAAGCAGAACTCAAAAAAATGCTGGGCTATCTGGACGGAGAACTGAAAAGACTGTTCAACACCTCCGGCATGGACTACCGATCCATGAACCTGAAAGACACCCTGCCCACCATGACCACCAAAGAAGCCATCGAACTCCTCAATAAAAACGGCAACCTGGTAAAACGCCCCTTTATCCTTGGAGCCACCACAGGAACAGTAGGATTCAAAAAAGAGGATTGGCGAGAACTTTTTAAGTAGATGGTATCCAAGGCGGGTTAAAGTACAATTACCTTTGACAGCGAAGTAATGCAAATAGGTATAATATCCTTATCGCAGTGAGAACCGAATGCCGAAACGCCATTCGGTAAATAGAAATTGCCCCGCTGAATATATGTACAACTTTTGGAGATAAATTGGCTATGTCGAAACTAGAAACGCTTGGAATAAGGATTATCGAACACAAAATAGGTGAAGGAGGTTCAGCATATGTCCATAAAGCTGAAGTTGTCAAGCAAATCATTGAGGGTATTCCCGATGTCGGAACTATTATTGCTGTTAAAGAATATCGTGAGTCGATTCTCGAAGTACCAAATCAAATTCAACGAATAAAGCAGGAAGGCGAAATTGGAAAAACTATCGATCACAAAAATCTGGTCAAAATTTATTGCTCATACATTCCAGAAAATCCAACGGAAACACACTATCTGTTTATGGAATGGGTCGATGGCATGATGTTGCATAGATGGGCTTCGAACCTGAGATCCAATGCGAGCTGGACAAGAGTTCAAAATGTTTGCCTCGGTATTGTTGACGGTATCAAGGCACTTCATGAAAACGAAATAGTTCACAGGGACATAAAACCAGAAAATGTAATGGTTGTTGGTGATACACCAAAAGTGATGGACATAGGAATAGCAGAGATTACAAGCGAAAATGAACATACGCTAGGCACAAGAATGGAAGATTTCTTAGGGAGTATCAGATATGCCTCTCCACAATTCCTCTATGGAGAAACTTTCCATCAAAAAGATGATATCTACTCAATCGGAGCCACCTTGCTTGAAACACTGACAGGCGTACAACCATACGAAGATATAAAACGAAAACCCATACTTTCAATTGCAATTATTCAAGCTCCCCCTCCTGTTGGAAAAATGCGTGATAACGTTCCCGGACACATTAAAATACTATTGGAAGGATGCCTTCATCCTGATAGAGCAAGACGCCCCACGCTCAATGAGATTGAGGATGCGTTAAAGAGCAATATTGGTACTGTGTACATCAAGGCAGAGTTAAGAAGGCAAACAGCTGAAAAAAAATACTATGATGTTTTGAAGATGGATGAAGATTCGGGTGGTTTTTTTGCTGATGTGGGATCTGACAGCCCGGAGACATTCATTGAGTACAACGTGATTCGTCGTGAATCCGCAATTAATGTTCCAAGTCTCGGCACTGATGTTGAACCGGAGATATGGGTAGCGACAGCGGAACTTCGACGCTATAATAACAATGTCGGCTATTTCAAGCTAACCGGGAAACGATGGGTTGTAAACAAAAATTCACCGGCATATGCCGTACAGCGGTTCATGGGGTCGAGTGGTCATTGGGAAGACTATGATAAGAAGGAGTTAACTGTAAGACAAGGAGACCGTGTAATTAAACAAGATGCGGGTTAAGGATACAGCATCCGTCGTGGCGGGGTCACGCGCCCATACGCTCCGGTTCGGGTAGGTTGCTTGGGTCGGAGA
>NVWG01000140.1 GCA_002746185.1 Candidatus Hydrogenedentota bacterium | reverse complement strand
CAACGGCAAGTAATCCATTGCCAGTAATTGTAGAATGCTTTTTTGATATTCCTTTGCCTGACGTTAACGTTGTGACTGATGAAGCGGATAATTGCACGGCTGTTCTGGTTGTTACTTTTGTAAGCGATGTTTCTAACAATCAAACTTGTTCTGAAATCATTACAAGAACATACAGAATCACAGATGATTGTGGTAACTTTATAGATGTCACACAAATAATCACCGTGGACGACATCACTGACCCAACAGCATCAAATCCAATACCCGTTAACGTAGAGTGTATTTTTGATGTTCCTGCAACTGACATTAATGTAGTTACTGATGAAGCGGATAATTGCACGGCAGTTCCTGTTGTTACTTTCATAGATGATGTTTCTAACAATCAAACGTGTCCAGAAATTATTACAAGAACATATAGAATCACAGATGATTGCGGTAATTTTACAGATGTTATGCAAACTATCACAGTGAATGATATTACTGATCCAACAGCATCCAACCCTGTACCTATTAATGTAGAATGTTTCTTTGAAATTCCTTTACCTGACATTAATGTGGTTACAGACGAGGCTGATAATTGCACGGCAGTTCCTACCGTTACATGGGTGGACGATGTTTCTAATGGGCAGACTTGTTCAGAGGGAATTACCAGAACTTATTCTATTATGGATGATTGTGGGAATGAAATTTTTGTCACACAAGCAATTACTGTGAATGACGTTACCAATCCAACAGCATCCAACCCTATAGCTGTGAATGTGGAGTGTATTGGGGATGTTCCTGTTCCTAATGTCAATGTAGTTACTGATGAAGCGGATAATTGCACAGTAAATCCTACAGTTGAATGGGTGAGTGATGTTTGAAAGGTCCCGCTTGTCGTCTTTCCAGCTTTGTTMTWMWTYWKWTGTGGCAAAGCCACTGCCAAACCTGCCGATCAAACCACAATTTATCGACGGCAGTATCTCGACCTGCTAATTGCATTTCCAGTATCCTCATCCGTACTATGGAGTAAGGAGCAAACGAGGAGCGATGTGAATATTCAGGTTCTGATACTGACGCTGGGCTTTCGCGTGTTTGGATTTGGACTTATTTTTCGGGCAATTTGGCAAGCTGATTTACTGAGTCCAAAGCTCCTTCCCGAAATGTATAGCCTGAACATTCAAGATTTTTGGATACTGAATACCTTCTACATCCAAGGACTTTCTTYTCTTATTTTGGGTGTGTTCTGCATCAGGTACGGGCCAAATATCGCTCGGGCCGCCAATCGCCGATGGCCCATATCATGCATAATACGTCACGAAGCAACCGTGGCTCTTCAGCAAGGGTTCTGGTCGATGTTTGGCATCGTCCTCGCCTTGAAATATCTCCCATATTATATCCATCTGTCTGTGAATGAATTGGGTCAGGACGCTTTGGACGACAAATACTATGTGCGGGTGATTGTCGGTCAACAATCACCGACCATTAAAGTGCTGATATTCGGATTTTTCGCCGCCTACTTTATATTCAAGGCGGGCTCCACGCAACAATTGGTCACGATTTCGGGAGAGGATGAATGAAACTGAATGAAATCTTCTCGATTGGCCTCAAGCTGCTGGCACTTTTCAATCTGTTCAATTTGTTTCTCTACGCACCTTTTCTTATGACGAGTTGGTTCGGTTCACCGGATATATCCTCGTTCGTCGCTCTTACCCCAATCTTGATGCAGATCGTGGCTTGTGCCGTCTTGTTTGCCGCATCGAACTACGTATCGCGAATGGCTACCGGCTCTTGGGGTGACCAAAAGATTGACTCCATTCAGGCGAACGTGAACTGGCATGCCGTAGGTATTTCACTCATCGCGGTTTTCTACCTTTTGCGGACACTCTTGAGGATAGTTTCACGGATTCAGTTCGATCTTACTGTCTACAACGAAGTTGCTCCAACCGATTCGGATTGGCCGATCCAGAGTGCTATCCGCATTCTCGTTYGTTTAGCTCTACTCAAGTTTGCCGGGCCGATTGGATTATATCTGAGAAATCTGCACGACTCGTCAATGCCCGCACCGGAATCCAGCGAAGACCCCGCGCCCTAATCCCCCATCAGATTACCCAGGGAACCCAGCACCGAGCCTTCGCCCTTATTCTAAGTTGCGGCAAAGTCACGACCAGACCTGCCAAGGCTCCTTTAATTGCATTTCCAGTAACTCCCAACCTATACTACGGAGAACCTGAGATTGTGGATATGACTTAAGGGAAAGTACATGGCTGGAATAGCGTATATTGGTCTTAGGCTGGTTTCCGCGTTGACGATTGTGCAATCCATAACAGTCTTTTCTTGGTCGACTTGGGGTTCCAGGTCAATAGGGTTCCTGTCGTTCGTCGGAGCCGTCGTTCTTTGGCGATTTGCAGAGCGTGTGGCGTTGATGYTTACGGGAACAACGAAAGTAGAGTCCTGGGCGGAACAGTGGAGTGTATGGGCGATGAGCATGTATGGTGTTTATTTGCTGGTGTGGTATATCCCAACCTTGATTACGCGAAATTCTTTCGGCATCTGGGTAACTCTGAATAAGATCGATGATCATGCGTATTGGTTTGTCTCGAATTCCGTTTTTTTGGGAGTTTCCTTAGCCGCTGTACTATTTGTGATTGGGCCGAGCAAAGTCTGGAAATACATAGCTTTGAAATGGGAATCAAGCAGTTCGTAATTCTTTCGAGGAAATAAGTGATGCGTTATAGCGATTTGGCCGAAGTGCTGTCAAAATTACTGGGTCTATATTTTCTGATCGTACTTGTCTCCATGACAATATTAAGTATGTCATTCCCTTTTTCTGAATATATGTTTGAAATGATGATCTCTTTGCTTTGGATATTGTTGGGCATTTTTATCATCACGTATGTGCTCATCGTGAAATCACAGTGGGTCGTTCGGAAAGTGTTACGCATATCTGACGCACCCCTCAATACATCAGCGACATTATCACCTGCATGGTACACCATGGGATTGATATTCATTGCCGCCTTGAATATATTGCGGTCAATCCAATTTTTTGTTGGAAGAATTATCGGTGAACTTCTGCTAACAGGAATTGATTCAGAGGAAATCCCCGGATTCGAACCGTGGCACAACATGTCCAATCTTGTGAGCGAAGGGCTTCAGTTTCTTTTGGCCATACTCCTCATCGCATTCGCCGGACGCATCGGTAACTTTCTCTACAACCTGCACAGTCAGCCCGTCCCTACTCCCAACGAAGACCCCTCAGCCTAATCTCCCATCAAATTGCCCAGGGAACCCAGCACCGAGCCTTCGCCCTTGTTCGAGCCGCCCGCTTTGGGCGCATGTTGTAAGACCCGGTCCGCCAATCGTGAGAAAGGCAGACTCTGGAGCCATACCGTGCCGTGACCCTGCAGCGTGGCAAGAAACAGACCTTCCCCACCAAAGAACATGGACTTCAGATTGCCCGCCCGCTCGATGTCGTAATTGATACCCTTCGTGAACGCCGCCAGACATCCTGTATCCACCCGAAGCGTTTCCCCGTTCAGCTCTTTTCGGATCACCGTGCCGCCCACATGGATAAACGTCAGCCCGTCCCCCTGAAGGCGTTGCAGGATGAATCCCTCTCCGCCAAAAAATCCTGCACCCAGACGTTTGTTGAACGCGATGGTTACCTTGGTACCCTTCGCCGCGCACAAAAACGCATCCTTCTGACAGATGATCTCCCCGCCTACTTCACCCAAATCTACCGGAATAATTTTGCCGGGATACGGTGCGGCAAACGCCACCCGTGCCTTGCCCGAACCATTATGCGTGAAGTGCGTCATGAAGATGCTTTCTCCCGTTAGCACCCGTTTGCCTGCATTCATGAGGGAACTTAGCAGTCCGGAATTCGCCTCCGACCCATCGCCCATACGCGCTTCAAACGCGATGCCCTCCTCCATATAATTCATAGCCCCCGCCTCCGCGACGACCGTTTCGCCCGGATCCAGCTCCACTTCCACCAGCTGCATATCATCGCCGATGAGCTCATAATCAATTTCGTGACTCGCCATGGATGGGGTGCTCCTCGAATTTCGTTTTGGTTAATCAACCCGTTGTAACGTATCAATCCGTCGCAMATCAAGGTCATGACACAAAAACGCGGCGACTGTCCTTCTCCACACCGGGGCATGAGCGTCTCGGGGCTGTTGAAAAAGTCGCCGAACCAATCCGCCACGGTTATCCTCACCACCACGGGATTGCCCTCCCCGCCACGGCTATTCTCACCACCACGGGTCATGGGCGTCTCGCCCATGCAGGTCAATTAAATCACAGGCGGAACGCCTGTGTTCACTAATTCAAATGCACGTACTCATCCGCAACCAATCGACTTTTTCAACAGCCCCATCCTGCCCATGTTTTATTGACTCATGCCCCGTAATTGTCAATACGCCTGTCCTCTACTTCTTGGCGCCCAACACGAACACACCGCCTTCCACTGCTTGTATATCAATCTTGTTTCCGTCAACAACTTGATAATTAAAATGGGGAAGCCACTTCATTTTCGTCCAAACGAACTCGTATAGTATCGGAGCCTTTTCCAGCGTGTCCGCGAAGGTTGCAGGATCAAACTCGAACACAAAGTACAGACCCGCTGTAGACGTGGACAACTCGTCCGGCTCCAACTCCACAAAGTCGGAATACAGCGTATCGGGCAGCCCGTCAGCGGTCTCCATGGGATTAACTGGCGAGCGGCGTACAATGATGGATGCACCCAGAATATTACAGCATGCCTTGTATCGCACTGTATAAGCGTCATCTTGAGGCGGCAGGTTAAAGTAGAGAATCTCCGGTGGGTTCGCCGTGATGTCCAGATCCTCTTCATATACTAGCGGTATCGTCTGCTTCGGAGAGGCGGTGCGATCCGTCCCGTGCATACCGTGCAACACTTCCACATAATACGTAAGGAGACCTACCTGCGGGGATTCGGGCGGAGGGATGACGAAAGAGAACAACGCCGGGTCATCCACATCTATCATACAGACGACCTGCCCCGTCACGCCGTCGGGGTAGGTATAGAAACAAATCGCCTCGATGATGTCTTCAACATTCTCAATGCGCATCTGTCCTTCAACAGGCATACCAGGGTTCGCCAGCGCAGGCATTTCCCACGGATCGAATAGAGGATTGTTTGACGCGGCAGCAACATGGCTGCACACCAGCAAGAGCGACAAAAGAGTATATGTATTGATGGGTTTGATCATAAGAAAAGCAACGTATCCGAATAGTTTAACAAAAAATCGATCACATTTGTTCCGGTTCAGAGAGCTAATCGTCCCATGGGAAACGGGTCCGCTCCCAAATCCTCCGTGAAACTCCATTGCGACAGGTCTTCGTGGCGCGAACCTATCCGAAACAGATTCAAGCCCCAATTCAACGAAATACGAGGCTCGCTGGTCAAGGTAGTGTAGGGGATATGGATTTCCGCCATCCAGCCTCGAGGCGTTTCACGTACCGCCGCCTCCCAGCTTCCTTGTTTCAGATTATCAAGTGTGGCACCGGAGCGATCAATCTCAAACTCAAACAATTCCTCGGGGCGATGCTGAATACGTATCTTCAGACTCTCTTCGTCTGCTTGGGTATTCCCTGCCGTTACCACGACGGTCTTCGCCGGGCCGTCCCCTAATTCTGCTCCGAAATATATGCCTTGGTCATTCCGAAGAATCCGAACCGTCGTACCCGCATGGGCAAAGGCTGATCCATCTTCATCTACGAAACCGAATACCTGGGGCAACACGGCCCATTCTGGCTCATCGAATCGACCGTCAATGGTAATCTCGCCATCCATTGGCTTTGCTATGGCATCTGGACTGGAATGCTTTAGTGCATAGAGCTTGGGGTTGCGGAACTGAGCCTGCTCAGCCGGCGCATTGAGAACAAATGTAAAATACGGAGCCGACAAGGGAGCATCCAGTAACACAGGAGGACGAAGCCCACCGCGAACTTGGGACGTGGCGTGGAGAACTGTTTTATAGCGTTGATCATCGTCGCTCTGCTCCAGCAGAAATGTGGCGGTACCTACGGTTTCAAAATCCAGACGCGCTATGGATGCCATGTTAGTTTGTAGATCGTACCAACCTTTGATGGTATGGGTTTCCGATTCAAGGATTGGTTCTGCTGGCAGCTCCAAGAGCACGGTACCCTCAGGATATTCTACAGATCGGTATGGGGCTATGTAATGACCAAATAGAATTGTGGACGGAACAAAGAGTCGTTTCTTCTGAATCACATCCATAATGAAAGCGGCGCGCTGTCTGTCCCAATTGGAATCCAGGCGGGCGTGTTCGTCCACTAACTCCATAAGCTGCTCGAGTATCTCATAAGACTGCTTCCGCGTGAATGCCGCTTCCAGAGACACAAATTCGGTGAAATTTTCGTACCTGCGATCAATCTCTTTTATCCGATACGCAGCACCGGATTTACGATACTTTTTAACAAAAACCTTCCAGGTCTTCAACTCTTCTTCCGGCGACACTCCGGCCAAGGTTTGTCGATTAAGCCGAATTATAAGGGCTTTCAGCACTTCGTCTTCCGTGGGATTCCACAGATCAGACCCGAAAAAAGCGTTTAGCGCCTCGGGCCAAGGTAATCGAGGCGAGGACCGAGACCAGCTTTTTTCCGCAGCTAACGCCAAGGCATCAGGCGATCCGGAGGTCACGATAATGCCAGATAGGAAATCATCTTCGTTCAACGCGGTGTATGCTGTAAGCCGAGCATTGTCGCTATCATCATCAATCAATAGGACCGCTTCGTGTCCCACCTTCCCTAACCATCGAAGCATGGGGTCAACATCTTGTCGAGTGACGGGAGTTACTAAAGTTATGTCATCCGAAATAGTATTCAACGCCGCGATGGTATTGCGAACGGCTCCCTCCCGAAAAGGCACGAGCAGATCTGCCCACAGAAAAATCTTCGCCTTCGGGTTGACTTGACGAATAGCTTCTACGCTTCGTAGTACATCTTTCGTAAACTGTGCCGCATTGTCTTTTCCAAAATAATCGTACCGCTCCGACACCGGACGAAGCCCCACCGCAGTCAATGTACCAGCTAAATACGTRGCGATTTTTTCTGTGACCTCACTATCCATATCAAATATGGGTACCGGTTCCAGCCCGGCATCGCGAAGGTCTTGCATATCTACCTTTCGCTCGGAGCTGTCAGCGTCAAAAAAYGCCGTGTTAAGTTTCGYAKCASYATARCGKCGCAGRTTSACRTCRTCCTCYTGRCCYGTCAGGWACACTCCGCGAATGGGYGTATCRGGGTAATCWCGAATGCGCACRWMAGGYAGTTCYCGACTYTGAAGCAGCAGGTTRCTCAGCGTAATCAGGCCGTGACGTAAACCAATTTGGTCTGCCCCCACAAGCATAATCCCCGTCCGATCAACCACGAGACGATACCCGCCAGCAGGCGTAGGGTCCATGGCATCAATGCGGGACTTCATGCTTCGCTGGGAGCGCTCGGAAAACTGTCCCACCACGCTTATATGGATGGCCTTTTCACCGATCTCGTAGCCCGAGGCGCGGACAATGGGCAAAGACATTCCCAATCCGTTAAATGTTTTTTCGATGGTACGAATTTGCGAGCTGGGTGTGGAATTGGCAATGATTACAGGCATATTCGCAGTAACAGTAAAGACGGAATCACTCCCCACTTCCATGGATTGCGGCGCAGGCGCGAAGGGAGTAAGGCTCAATACGGTTACCGCAACCCAACTCCACATGTTTCACTCCCCCTTTGCTACCGATTGCGTTCGATGATGTAATGCGCCAGGTCTCGAAAGGCATCTGCTTCCGTGCCAAAGTCATCCAGAGTAGACACAGCAGCATCCACCGCTTCCCGGGCCAACCGTTGCGCCTCGTCCAATCCAACCAGCGCCGGGAACGTAGATTTATTATGTGCCGCGTCACTGCCAACAGGCTTACCGATAGATGCTTCATCGCCAGTCACGTCAAGAATATCGTCGATGATTTGAAATGCCAAACCGATGTGTTCGCCGTAAGACGTGAGGGATTCCAATTGCTTCGAATTCGCATCCCCCAGCATAGCCCCCACACGAACAGATGCCCGGATGAGTGCGCCCGTTTTTGATCGATGGAGATGTTGCAACTCATCCAGCGCAAGTGTCTTTCCTTCGCTTTGAAGATCCAGATATTGTCCGCCTACCATGCCCGACGCGCCGGAGGCTTGGGCCACTTCCCGAATGACGTCTATATTTCCCATGTCTGCAATAATTTCAAATGCTAAGGCCTGTAATCCATCGCCCACCAGAATGGCCGTGGCTTCATCGAATTTTATATGGCTGGTGGGTTTGCCTCGGCGGAGCGCGTCGTCATCCATAGCCGGGAGGTCGTCATGTACCAGCGAGTAGGTATGAATCATTTCCAAAGCACATGCCGCAGACATGGCGACATCAGAATCCCCGCCCACCAGTGCTCCCGCACCCAAACACAACGCCGGACGGAGACGTTTTCCTCCGGCGAAGAGACTGTATCGCATAGCTTCTTCCAGCCCCGGCGGTACTCCGTCCAGAGATTTTAGATACGCATCCAAGGCGGCCTCGACTTGTTCCGCTTTGGCATGTAAGAAGGCTTCCGCAGGCATCAGAAGAGTAGTTCGCCGTCTTCGTCTACCTCGGCATCGTCTTCCTCGTCCTCTTCTTCGTCGTTTAGCGGTACGGCTTTCAACGCCCCCGATGCGGACTTGGTGAGCTTCTCAATCTTCTTTTCCGCCGACCCCAGTGCCTGTTCACATCGCTGGGCCAGCTTCACTCCATCCTCGAATTTCTTCAGGGACACATCCAATGCCAACCCGCCTTCTTCCAATTCATCCACGAGTTTTTCCAACTTTTCCAAGTCTTTCTCAAATTTTGGTTCCGCCATGGGAGCCTTCTCCTTATATCAATGTTGCGCTTATTATGTCCCTTCCGGCTTCGCATCCTCAATAATTGCCGATGCACTGCCGGATCCCAGTGTAATATCTATTGCATCATTTTTCTTTACCTGTTTCGCGTCGCTAATGATTTCCCCTGTCCCGGCATTCCGCACCAGAGAATATCCTCGCGACAGAATGGCCAGTGGACTCAACGCATCCAGTTGTCCTGTCAACTGAGTAAGCAATCCGCGATGTCGTTCCATCCCAGAAGTCCCGGCATGGAGCAGCCGTTGACGCACCCCCGCTAATTTCTCTACGGCACGGCGTAGTTGGTGGTCCGGCGATAACAGCGCCATAGACCGTGCGGCGCGATCCACCCGGACGCGACGCATGCGCAGATCCTCTACGGTGATGCGTTCCAGTTCCATACGCAAATCGTCTACTTGTTGACGAGGCTGTCGTATCAATTCTTCAGGCCGCTGGAAGATGTAACTGGATCGTGCCCGGTCCAACCGATTGCGCCAGGATTCCAGATTGGTCTTCAAGGATCGACTGAGTCGGATCTTCAAGTCGTCCACCTGATCCACCAGCGCGGCGTATTCTTTTACTACCAGCTCCGCTGCGGCGGAGGGGGTAGGCGCACGTAAATCTGCCGCGAAATCGCTGAGGGAAAAATCTATTTCGTGACCTACGGCTGACACGATAGGAGTAGCGCATTGGTACACAGCCCGTACTACGATTTCCTCATTAAACGGCCACATGTCTTCCAGCGATCCACCGCCTCGTCCGATGATGATCACATCCACGCCCCATTCATCCAGGGCTTCGATACCCGCCACGATCTCCGGGGCGGCTTCCACGCCCTGCACACGGGCGGGATATAAAATAACGTGCGCCTTACGGAATCGACGGTCCAGCACGTTGAGCATATCCTGTATGGCGGCACCTGTGGGGGAGGTGACTATACCGATTTTTCGCGGGAGTAGTGGGAGCGGTTTTTTGTGGTCTTCGTCGAACAGTCCTTCGTCCGCCAGCTTGGCCTTGAGCTGATCGAAAGCCAGTTGGAGCGCCCCCACCCCCTTAGGCTGCATGTCGTCGCAGATAATCTGGTACGTGCCCCGCGCCTCGTACAGCGTGACCTGGCCCTGCACCATCACTTCCAGTCCCGCTTCTGGCTCGAATTTCAGACGGGATATCTTGCCCTTGAACATGGCAGCACTGATCTGGCCCCGGTCATCTTTCAACGTGAAATACGCATGCCCGGCTGGGGATACGCGCCAATTGGATATCTCGCCAGCCACCCACACCTTCCCCACGTTGGATTCCAACAGCCCCTTGACCCGTCGATTCAGCTCGGATACAGTCCAGACCTCGGATTTCGTTCCTGCCGGGTCGTTATGTGTGGATGCCTTCGCCATAGGCGGTATTGTACCGGAACGGAAATGTAAATCCCACGGATGAATTTTCTTTTACTATGGGTTGTAGTTAGAATGAATCATGTTTGAAAATCAAACCAAATACATACTTCTGCTCAAGACAGGAAAACTGTTTGAGCATGATATGGCAATCAATACGTTGAAGGAAGCGGGTATCCCTTATCGCGAGAAAGATATACGTGTAGGCGGTATAAATTTCATAAAGGGATTAGCTCCTGGACCAGGACACTGGTGGGCTATCGAAGTTCCGGAAACTATCTATGAAGAAGCTATAAAAGTGATTGAACAGCTCCCCATGGAGCGACAAATACATCCAGACGTATGGGGTTTTGGTCCTAAGGAACAAGTTAAAAGATATTGGAAAATACTGGCAATATGTTTTCTGACTTGGTCACTTTTATGGTTTCTAATTGTTTTTCTTGAAGTTGTTGTATCAATTCTTCTAGGCTAAACTTGTGGGGCGTTTAACATCCGAACGGAATTGTGAATAAAATCTAGCAGGAATTGTAGTAATAACACTATGAACGAATACGATAAAATTAAACAACGCGAAAAATATTATGGAAACATCTAACAATCCGGAAAACTATATACCTTTGCTTCAATCTCGCGATATGGTTGAAGTTGAGGCAGCTTGCGACGCTTTAGAAAATGCGGGAATTCCGTTTCATACGACTCGCAAGATACCGCGGTCTGTTCGCAATGTAACGGCGCATCTGTTTCTTTCATCGGATGTGGTATTTACGCTGGAAGTACCTGAATTGGATTATGACAAGGCTATGGAAGTCGTATCTCAGCTACCTTTAAACTTGGGCACGAAACTTGGACCGCCTGAAGACATACCTGCTCTCCCGCAGGCTCAGCGCATCCGAAAGGCACTCATTCTCCTTCTTGTATTCTTTGCGGTGTCGTTTATCGTTGCTTACATAGCAGACCGAATGTAATAGTTTCTTCCATGCTTCCATCCGCAAAAGACATAATCCAGCAAGGCATTGCCGACGGCCTTCACACCGGCGTGCAAATATACATCTCGCTAAAAGGCGAAGTCATCGTGGATACTGTCATCGGCGAGGCCGCGCCGGGTCGTCCCATGAAATCAGATGACATGACATTGTGGTTATCTGCATCGAAACCTGTGGCGGCGGTGGGGGCGGCGSAGSYRYKSRAMCWGGSSWMKCYSSRKCWGSAKSMGCMSSWGTCTACGACCATTCCTGAATTCGGTGTGAATGGGAAGGAGTCTGTCACAACGCGACATATCCTGACGCACACTGCCGGATTCCCCAATGTGCCTCTGTCCTTTTCGGAGCAGGATTGCGATACTGCCGTGGCGAAAATTTGCGCTGCACCGCTGGAGTCAGGGTGGGTCGTAGGCGAGACGGCGGCATATCATCCTCGGTCGAGCTGGTATATCCTGGCGGAGTTGATCCATCGCATAGATGGTCGGCCTTTCACTCAGTACATTCGCGATGAAATTTTTCTGCCGCTGAACATGACCGACTCGTGGATTGGCATGCCGCAGGATGTGTATGACGGGTATGGTGATCGCATTGTCCCGGTGTACAACACGGCTGGCGACACGATAGAGAACCTCCCCTATCACACTGCCGACGAAGTAACCTCGTGTGTGCCCGGCGGAAAT
Organism: Candidatus Hydrogenedentota bacterium; assembly: GCA_002746185.1. Taxonomy (GTDB): domain Bacteria; phylum Hydrogenedentota; class Hydrogenedentia; order Hydrogenedentales. The sequence goes on along the minus strand of NVWG01000140.1, from coordinate 759 downwards.
GGACGAGGTCCCATGCGCGAACTGGGCCGCTTCTACGAAATGCTGCTGAGTGGCGGGGAGATTAACGGCACACGCATTCTGCAGGAGGCCACCGTCGCCGAGTTCACCCGTCCCCACCGCACCGACACCATGGATCAGACGTTTCGTTACAAAATGGTATGGGGATTGGGGTTCATTCTGGATTCGCGGCATCATGGCAACGTGTCGTGGCCCTACGGCTACGGTCGCCATGCCGGACCGCGCACGTTCGGACATGGAGGCAAACAAACGGTTGGGGCCTTCGCTGATCCGGATTGCGGTCTGGTGGTTGCCGTTCATTTCAATGGGTTGCCGGGGGAGCCGAAGCACTATCGACGCATAAGGGATTTCGCTACGGCGGTGTATGAAGATTTGGGGCTAAATAGTTAGTGAAAAATCGAAGACAGACCGGGCGAAAAGCACGTCGGGCCACGGGCATCTAGGGTCTGTTGAAAAAGTCGCCGCACCAATCCGCCTGGCTGTCTTCACCACTCGGGGCATGGGCGTCTCGCCCATGAATAAAATAAAATCATAGGCGGAACGCCTATGTTCGAAATCCATATCCATTCTCATCCAGTAACATCAGCAAAAAACATGGCTGCGATAAAAACATTTTCAGGACGCAGACTCTCGTTGTGCCAAGGTCTTCCATGAGAAGGTCATGTCAAATTTATTAACTGCCGTGGCAGTTTTTCCGTTGCTTCCCGGTTTTGCCTATTTTATTGTTGATTGTTTTTTCGT
>NVWG01000139.1 GCA_002746185.1 Candidatus Hydrogenedentota bacterium | reverse complement strand
GCTCCCATGTCCCGGTATATATTCATAACCGGCGGCGTGGTGTCTTCCCTTGGTAAAGGCTTGGCTTCCGCTGCTCTTGGTGCGCTCTTGCAAGCTCGTGGGTACTCTGTACGCTTACGCAAGCTCGACCCGTATTTAAACGTCGACCCCGGAACCATGTCGCCATACCAGCATGGCGAGGTTTATGTTACCGATGATGGCGCCGAGACAGACCTCGACCTTGGCCATTATGAACGCTTCACCGGCGTTGCCGCCTGTCAGAGTGATAAWRWMRCYRCGNRKRCRMRYYYWSYWGCAANATNCANWMGAAGCGGAACGGCGCGGTGAAATGGAATTGGCGCGGCTAGCCATTCGCAAAGCGTTGCGTAGGGGAGAAGACGCCCCGGCATCGTGGCAGTCGTACTTGTCGTCACTGAGGGAATCAGTGCGGAGTGATGGCGGTGATTTGCCCCACCTGAATGATCCAGTGTGGCTGGAAGAACGGGCGACAGACGTTGCGGCGAATCCATCGATAGCATTGGAAGTGGATAAAGCGAACTTCGTGCTGCATGTGCGCAGAGATGGGCAGATTATCCGGAGTTTTCCAGTGGGTCTGGGTCGCTTTGATGGTACACCAACGGGTCAATTCACAATTGCCAATAAACTGAAGTCGCCGGATTGGTATAACCGGGGCAATGTGGTACCTGCCGGATCATCGGATAATCCGCTGGGTGAGCATTGGCTGGGATTGGGGGACGGCACCTCCGCTACATCTTATGGCATCCACCCCACGTCGACGGCTCGGAGCATCGGTCAGCCTATGAGTCGCGGATGTGTGCGCATGCGGCCCGAGGATGCGACCTGGCTGTTTCGCATCGCCCCTATTGGTACTCCCGTGACCATCCGGTAAGAGATTCTTTCGTATCCCTGCCTTTGAACAGCAATCCTATTTTATAACAAAGTTGTAGCATGAATCCGGAATCGTTAGCATAGCCTTATGAGTGCATTTATCGAGAGAATAGTTGATGCGGCCCGGCGGGGCCACCAGTTCGCCATGCACGATGTGTGGCGTATCGGCAAGCCGGGCGAGGAAATCCCCAAAGGCTTCATCATCAAGCAGATCCGCGTGATTATTCTGCTGGTCACCAAGCTGTTGGACGGTACCCTCATGCTCCGTGCTTCCGCGCTGACTTTCGCTACTATCCTGTCCATCGTGCCACTGCTAGCGGTAATCTTTTATATCATTCAAACTTTCAATTTAGGGGAAGGGATCTACACCACGTTTCAGGAGAAGTTGGAAACGGCTATTGTAGAGACCACGGATCGAATTCCAGGGTTGGGCACAAAGAAAGATGCCGATGTGCTGGGAGAACCGGATACGATTATCGACGAGGGGGAAGTAGTCGCCACTGTTGATGATTCGCCCCAGATCGAAGGAGAAGATGTCGCTGTCTCGGATGATTCGGCTGGAATTATAGATGATGAAGGATTGGATGATATCGAAGAGGGTTCAGGTAAAAATAAAGAACTGCAGGAGCAGTTTGTCAATTCTATTTTTCAGGGCGTGGGCAGTCAAAATGATGACATGGAAGACCCGGTACAATGGCTGACGGATCTGGCGGATAAGCTGGCGGGGCTTGCCAGCGAAGCGGCAACGAATACGGCGGCTTTCGGCGCATCAATCATCTTGCTGGTCTTTACGACGGTATTTGGGCTGATGCAGAACATCGAAAAAGCATTCAATCATATCTGGGGTGTGCGGCGAACCCGTTCTCGGTATCGCATGTTCAGTGACTACATCATGATAACGCTTCTTCTGCCGTTCGTTATGTCGGCTGTGCTGGGAGCTATCGCGGCGTTACAGAGCGAGCGAATCGTGGAGGCGTTGGGACCGTTGTCCTATGGTCTTCAATTTTCTCAATACATCGTCATTGTGTTGGTGTTCGGTGGTGTCTATTTCTTGGTGCCCAACACCAAGGTTCGGTTGGAATATGCCATGTTGGGCGGGGTGATTTCGGGTACGGCATGGGTGACCTTAACGTGGGCGTATCTGTCKTTCAACATCGGCGTGGCGAAATAYCAGGCCGTRCTATCCGCCTTCGCCCARTTCCCCATGCTGCTCATGTACATTTATTTAAGCTGGGCGATATTGCTGTTTGGTGCGGAACTCGCCTACGCGTATCAGAATGAAAATACTTTTGCCATGGAACGATTCGCGGATAAAGCGAGCTTTGCGTATCGGGAGGCTCTGGGGCTCCGGGCCATGCTGGACATCGGTGAGCGTTTCTTGTTGGGACGGCCTGCATTGGCTCCGGGGGAAGTGGCGGCGGAGTGGAATGTGCCATCCCGGCTGCTGAACCAGACCATGGAAGAATTGGAAGAGGCGGGGTATGTGACGGCCTGTGCCACAGATCCCATCACGTATCAGCCCGCTCATCCCCTGGATCAGATTTTGGTGGGAGACATTCTGCGCACCCTGCATGAAGTGGGGGAAGACCCTTCGCAGTTTCGGCAAGATGAAATGTACAAAGAATTATTTAATCGTATGGGGGAGTATGGCAGCGATCTGGAACGCGCCACACTGAATAGTCTTATCATCGAATTGCAGGAGAAAAAGGCTTCGGATGCCGCCGAACCCACGGAATAATTCCTCCGACCGGGGAACATTACTGCCCGGTTCCAAACCCGTCACGCTGGARGGCGTGGTGGAGCGTATCGTGTATGAAAATGCCGATTCAGGATTTATGGTAGCGAGGCTTCGACAGGACGCTCGCGTCGATCTGGATACCTTCGTTGGGAATATGATGGCTGTATCGCCGGGGGAGACGATTCGTATTCGCGGTCAGTGGGTGGAGGATCGAAACTTCGGTCGCCAGGTCAAGGTGGAGTCCTATGAAACCATTCAACCCACCTCCCTGCTGGGTATCGAAAAATATCTGGGTTCCGGATTGATAAGCGGAATCGGCCCTACCTATGCCAAGCGGCTCATCGATGCTTTTGGGCTGGACACCTTGAGTGTTATCGACAAACACCCGGAACGGCTCCGTCAGGTGGAGGGCATCGGAAAAAAACGAGCCACTCAAATTCGGGAGGCGTGGGAGGAGCAGAAAAGCATCCAGTCCGTGATGGTTTTTCTGCAGGGACACGGCATCGGGCCCGGTCAGGCAATCAAGATATACAAACGCTACGGCGATAAAGCGGTGACGGTGATACGGGAAAATCCCTACGTACTTGCAGAGGACATCACGGGTATCGGATTTGCTGGTGCGGATAAGATTGCCGGGGCGTTGGGTATTCTCGCAGACGATCCGAAACGCCTCCAGGCCGGGCTGTTGTATGCCCTGCGCCAGACGAGTTCCGAGGGGCATGTGTTTGTCACTAAGGAAAACTTGTTTGAGCAGGCAGCGGGTTTGTTGAAAGCGGATCGGGATCGGCTGCCGAACGCGTTGGCAACCTTGGAGCGAACGAAGACTGTCGTGGTGGAGCAGGACGCGGTGTACATGGCGGCGTTATATGACGCGGAGACCGGGTGCGACCATCATTTGAAACGGCTGCTCGCGGCAGAGCTGCCGGAGATAACCATCAAGGTGGATAACGCCATTCGCTGGGCAGAACAGAAATTCAGCATTGCGTTGTCGGCTGAACAGAACGAAGCGATCCGCACGCTCATCGATGCGAAGGTGATGGTCATCACCGGCGGGCCCGGCACAGGGAAGACCACCCTCATCAACAGTCTCTTGGGGATCATGGAGAAAAAGGGCCTCTCCGCGCTGTTGGCAGCACCCACAGGTCGCGCGGCAAAGCGCATGGAAGCCGCTACAGGACGCGACGCGCGCACCATTCATCGCCTCCTGGAATTCAGTCCGAAGAATGGGCAGTTTACCCGCAACGAACTGAACCCCCTGAACACGGATCTGGTCATCATCGACGAAATGTCCATGGTMGAYRTSACRCTYATGSMCWSCSTSCTCWMGGCSCTGCCCGAYSMSGYSYGSCTCRTSCTSGTGGGCGAYSKKGATCAGCTKCCCTCCGTSGGWCCGGGCAACGTGCTCATGGATATTATTGCGTCAAACGTCGTGCCTGCTGTGCGATTGAAAAYGGTTTTTCGTCAGGCGGAAGAAAGCGGGATCATCGCCAACGCCCATCGCATCAACCGGGGAGAAGCCCCCGAGTTCAATCAGGAAGATTTCTTTTTTGTGGAACGTCCCGCATCGCAGGAAGCGTTGGACACCATACTGGAGCTGGTGGCGAACCGTATACCGAAAAAATTCGGGCTCGACCCCCTGCGCGATATTCAGGTCATGGCGCCCATGCATCGCGGCGACGCAGGCGTGGCGAATTTGAATACCTCGTTACAGGCCGCGCTCAACGAGGACGGAACACCCCTGTCCCGGCGCGGATTCCGGCTGGGCGACAAAGTGATCCAGCAGCGGAACAACTACGAGCTGGATGTATACAATGGCGACGTGGGCGTTATCACCGTAGCCGACGAAGACGCGGCAGAGCTGCACGTCCAATTCGATGACCGCGTCGTGCTGTACACCTTCGACGATATGGACAACCTGGCGCTCGCCTATGCCATCACCGTCCATAAATCCCAAGGCAGCGAATATCCCGCCGTCGTGCTGCCCCTCGTATCCCAGCACCACATGATGCTCCAGCGCAACGTCCTCTACACCGCCATCACCCGCGCCAGACAACTCGTCATCATCGTAGGCGACACCCGCGCCCTAAACCGCGCCCTCCACAACACCGACGTCACCCGACGTAACACCCGCCTCGACCGAAGGCTAAGGAATGAGATATAAACTCTTACTTTTCCCATTTCCAGTTGGCATAGTAGTGGCATTGTATGGTAAAAGAGAAGCGGGTTAGTGCTGAGATGTGCTCAGAATAGGGTGACTGTCCCCTCAAAGTAATAAGGGAAGATTTATTATGACGGAAACAAAAAAAGAACACTTTAGACAGGAACTTCGCAAGTATTGTTCTCAAAATGGTGTTGATTTTGATGGTCTTGACAACATCCGCCGGTCGAATTTTATGACGAAGTTTTACGTCGGGGAAATTCTTTCGTCGATTAGCAATCAATTAGCACCATCTGATGAGGATGAGATTGAAGACCATATTGTGGATGGTGCGAACGATATGGGTGTTGATTTCATATTTCGCATCGGCCAGAGAGTTCTGGTTATTCAAACTAAATATCAAGGCAAGAAGAGCAATGCCAAGGAAAATGTAGGCGAGGTTACGCGATTCTACGCTCTATTGAAACGCCTTTATGCAGCGATCGAAAGTGACTCCATTAAGCATGAAAATCTTAGAGACATCGTTTCTGAGATAGATTGGGATAATGATAGTTTTGATTTGCACTACATTTCACTAGGCAAAAGGAATTGCGAAATCGAACGGCTTGAAGAATCTGGTCAAGAGCCTATCAATGGACTTGACGATATCGAGGATAGAGTTTCTATCAGATATCTTGATGAATCGGATTTGAATCAACAATTAAGAACCGCGCGACAGTTTGAAGATGTCATAAAAGAGTCTATCGATCTACGACTCACCAGGACTAAAGGAGAACCAGCTTGGATAACATATGTCGCTAGCGACAGTCGTACCAGTTACACAGGTAGAATTGCAGGAAATCAGCTGTACGATTTGGTCAGCAGGTATCGTGAACGATTATTCAGTCTCAACATCCGAAACTACATTGGGGATAATCGAACCAATAAGAAAATTATTAAAACTGCAACAGATGAAGCAGAAAAATTCTACTTCTACAACAACGGGATCTCGGCAATCGCAACAGAGATAGTCGAAGATGCAAAAAACGGCGTTCTTCAATGTAAAAATCTTTCGATTATCAACGGTGCTCAGACGGCGAATTCGATCCACAAGGCATTCAAGAAAGACAAATCACGGAAAGCCAGTGAAACTAGCGTATTGATAAGAATTTCCGAAATTAACTACAAAAAGGACAACAAAGAACACGGGTTTCTCGACAAGATTACGCAATATAATAATACGCAAAACTCGATTAAGTTGTCTGACTTTAGGAGCAATGACAACATACAATTAGAATTAAGAAATCGTTTCAAAAAAATGAATCACCGTGGAAAAAAGTTCCACTACATGAATAAACGTCAAAAAACGAAATCGAATCATTTCGGGATACGAATGGAAGAATTTACCAAGTTTTTGCATTCTTTTCAATTCGGGCCAGTGGACTTTTATGGAGGAATCAACTATCTATTCGATTCGGGAGTGGATGGCGGCTATCGAAAATTGTTCGGTGATGGGGAATCCCTTGTGGACGAAGATGGCAACGACACTTTCGATTTTCTCGCAGGAATGTGGTTCCTGTGCATGGAGATCAAATCCAGTATTTCAATTTCGCGAAAAAAGAGACAGGAAATAGAATCAGAGAAGGAAGTCCTTAGCCTAGAAAAGAAAGCGTTGAACGGAAATATTGTATTCTATGTTTTCGGAGAAATTTTAAGACTAAAATCATCGGAGGAAGAAGGAAATCTTTACGAGCAAACAATACGGAAACTCTCCGACCCGAAATGGTTAGACGATGAAACGAAATTAGGCTGTGTACAACAATATACCGAGTTCGCAGTTGAAGTCTTGGTTCGAAACTACCTGCAAGCGATGGATAAAGAAGATTTCATCCACAGAAACTATTTTCGGGAACGTAATACCTTGTTGAAAATCCAGAATGACATCAAAATTTCAAAAACTGCTTACAAGAGTCTAGAAACTTTTTAGACGATCTGAAAATTGCCGTCCAAGACTACAGGCGCCAGCCCGACCCGGAACGGGTCTCCAGCCCCTTTAATTAAACCCCAACTTCCTATACCATAATACACCTATGGAAACCTTCCGAATCACCAACGGCGCATCCGTTTACTTCATAACCTGTACCGTCGCCGATTGGCGTCCCATTTTTATATCCGAAGCTACCTGCACCATAATCGCCGACAGCCTGACTCATTGCCATCACCACAAAAACCTGCGCATCAACGCCTTCGTCATCATGCCGACCCATCTCCATGCCATCGTGTTTGACCATAACCACGACTCAGAAAACCTGACACTCCCCGCACCAATGCGCCGCGACTATCCTCCTACTCACGGGGCATGGGCGTCTCGCCCATGGAGAAGACAAATCATAGGCGGAACGTCTATGTTCAAAATACTAGAGGTGAGGCGGAGCGTGCGCATGGGGGCTCACGGACCTGCGGTCCGTACATGGGCGAGACGCCCATGACCCGTTTTGATATGACGAATGTGTTTGCGTGTTCGTGTATAAGCTGATTGGTCAGGGGATTGCTGCGCGCCGTTCGTAATGACGTTCTTTTGATTTATTTTGAGAAAGCTGGAGGCTTTTTGCTGGTGCTGGGTGTGTTTGAGCCGGATCAGTTTCGTGCGGTCATGATGCGTTTCCAGAGTTCGCTGTCGAAATTTTTCTCTGGTTCGTTTCCGAGACGGGTTACCACGAGTCCCAGACTTGGAACCACGTAGACTTTTCGGCCCAACGCTCCCATGGCACCTACCAGATCGGATGGCGCGGTGGACACCATGGAGCCGCTGCGTCGCGTGCCTGTAGGGGGTCGAAATTCTTTGCCGCTGTTGAGCCACCAAAGCAGACCGTAGGCGGGATTCATTTTTTGTGAAGAGGTTAATGATTTTTTCAAATAGCCGGGAGATTGAAGAATATCCTGGTCGCCCCACTTTCCTCCAGCCTGAATCATCAAGCCGAATCGAGCCAGGTCGCGGGGCGTTGTGGTGAAGCCCGATTTATTTGCGATATCAATTTTCGCGGCCCAAGGTCGGAGTACCCATTGTGAATCACGCATACCGATGGGTTGGGATATAAATTTTTGGGTGATGTGGCTGATGGACTGGCCAAAGATGCTCTCCAACACCAAGACGACCCGGCTGTAGGAACCGGTATTGTATCGCCACTTTGATCCGGGAGTGGTCTTGTAGTCTAGTGCATCGTTCAAGCCGCTGGTCATGCTCATGAGGTGATGTACCGTGATGGCTTTTTCTTTTGCGAGGGGTGCTTTGGACCAGCCCTCTCCCAGATATGTCGATACGGGTTTAGTGATATCCAGTTTCCCCTGACCAACGGCGATGCCTGCCAGAAACGAGACGACGCTTTTTTGTACGGATGCTACGTCCTCGATGGACTGGCCGTCGGCCGTTCTGCCTTTCGCCATCCTCTCGTATCGGCGGGAGGAATGGGGGGAACCTTTTTCAATGGTCCAGGCTTTTTCTGCGAGGATTCGTCCTTTATATAGAACTACCAGGCCGCTGGAATGGTTTGCTTGAGCAAAGTCCAGCACCGCCTGGAATCGTTGTTTATCAAAACCAGCTTTCTCATGGGATATAGTTTCCCAGATACCCTCGCTGGGAGGAAAATAGAGATCCTGGGCGCGGGATTGCTGAGAACCCAGCAAAACCATGACTAGCGAAATAATAGTTGTTGGCACAAATTTTTTGACCATGATCGGATCCTCTATCGTTATTGTGCCGTATTCATTAGTCGAAGTGTGACGGCGCGCACGTCTACAGCGGATTTACCCGGGATTTGCAGTGCGCGCAGTACCAATTCGCCTCGCCCTGAGTGTAATTCCACGGTGCCGAGTCGGAAGGCTTTGAAGTCTTTCACATAGGACTCGCTGCCCCGCTGCACCCGGTCATTCTCTTTCCCATATAGTGGCGGGTCGTGGATTTCGGTTACAGTGCCTTTTACGCTGGCATCGCCCAATGCAAGCTGCAGCTCTGCCCCTTCGTTGCCGGGGGCACAGGTGTAGTAGATATCCACTTCATAGATGCCGTCCTGCATGACCTCCACGTTCCAGGTGATGCGGTCATTTGTGCTGGTCCAATTGGTAAAAAACGAGCAGTTTGGGGCGCCTGCGCTACGCTGGATGTTGCCGTGGGGTGTGCCGTCCCGGGCTGGCAAGGGGGTCATGGGGAAATCGGCAAAACCTATGGGGAATGGCCGATCATCGACAGTCGATTTTGGCAGAGCTTCCTGCTTCCATTGTTCGACGGCATCCGCCAGTCGCTTTGCGACTCTTGGGCGTTCATTGGCTACGTCTACGTTTTGGCCGGGGTCGGTCTGCATATCGAAAAGCTGGCCTGTGTGATCCAATCGATACTGCGATGTGCGCACACTCACGCGACCGCTGCGATGGGAAAAAATCATACGATCCGACCTGGGAGCAGTAGGATTCATCATGAGAGTCTTGAGGCTGATACCGTCCAGAGGCTTGGGAATATTTAGAGGCAGCCCGGTCAAGTCAGCCAGGGTGGGAAGGATGTCGATGGCGGCGGATATATGCGGAACGGTGGTGCCTTCCGGTATTTTTCCCGGCCAGCGCACAAAAAAAGGAACGCGGAGTCCCCCTTCATCGATGGAGCCTTTACGCCCTTTCATGCCGTCGTTCCAACGCCAGCTATTGGGGCCGTTATCGCTAAAAAAGACGACGATGGTATYTTCGCTCAATCCCAATGCGTCGAGTTTGTCCAGTACACGGCCTACGTTCCAGTCGATATTTTCTACCATGGCAAGGGCGGCTCGGGTTTTTCCTATGTCTTCTTTGTCGGGATCGCGATGCTTCATCGTTGGTTCGACATTTGCGAAGCGATCATAAAATTTATCGGGAACCTGGAAAGGTGAATGGGGAGTGTTGTACGCGAGATAACACAGGAAGGGTTTTTCCTTGTTCGTATCGATGAACTGGAGTGCCTTTTCGGTGAGGTCGTCTATGATGAAACCTTTACCGCGCACCAGCTCGCCGTTGTGTTCCAGAATTGGGTCAAAATAGTTGCCCCAATGTCCGGACGCGAACCCGTAGAACTCGTCGAAGCCTTGTCCGTTGGGATGGTAGGGGTATTGGGTGCCGTTGTGCCACTTGCCGAAAAGCCCCGTAGCGTAACCCGCTTCCTTGAACACGTCGCCCAGGGTTGTTTCGTCCAGATTCATCCGTTCGGCACCTTTGGATACGCCCAGCACGCCGGATCGGGTATGGTATCGGCCTGTAAGAAATTCGGCGCGGGTAGGTGCGCACACGGGGCAGGCGTAAAATCGATCAAACGATACGCCGTCTTTGGCGAGAGAATCGATGCGGGGTGTGTTCAGATTGGTGTTGCCATGAATGCTCAGATCGCCCCATCCCTGATCGTCAGTGAGGACGATCACTACGTTGGGCGGGGCGGCAGCGGCTATGCCCGACATCAATAAAAAGACAACGAACATAGCTACGACTCGACTGAACATGAAAAGCTCCTTTYGGGAAAGACTACAATTTTTTCAACCGGATATTTCGCCAGATGATGCTCATGGGTTCTGTCTTGTTACCGACGCCGTGTACTTGGAGTCCGATGAATCCTTTGGCGGTCATGTCATCTTTCAAATCTGCTCTGGGCACACCGTTGAGCCAGGTCTTAATACTGTCACCCCGACATTCCACGCGCACTTTGTTCCATTCCCCGTCTTTATATGCGGCCTTGCCTTCTTTGCTGAATTGGGTACTCCATTCTTTGTCCTGCTTCGTGGGAAACAGCCAGCCGCGTCGGGCTTCATCGTAGATACCTGCCGACCAGTCCCGCTCCTGTGCTTCGTCTTCCAGTTCGCATTGATATCCGTGGACACGTCCTTTTTTATAGTCGGGTGTGCTGAGTCCGCGGATCATGACCCCTGAATTGAGCATGGGGTGACCTTTGAATTCGAATTCGAGGATGAAATCGCCGAAGGTCTTTTTAGTACACAGAAAGGTATTGTCTGTATTGGGCATGGAGGTGCCGACGATTACGCCGTCGCCTACAGAAAAAATCGCACTACCTCCCTTCTGYTCCCAGCCGGACAGGTCTTTTCCGTTGAACAGATTGATCCATTTTCCTTCGGCCTGGGCTGGGAACGCCGTCGCTGCTGCGATTAACCCTGCCGCGCATATCCATGCCTGCATCCGCATCGTTCATCTCCTTGTGATAGGCCTGAAATTCATCAGGCTCTGAATAAGAATTGAAACAATCAGTGTATCATGATGATGGGATGAGTGAAAATATATTGTTCCAGGTTTCGTCTGGATATCTCTATTTGACCCGACCACCGAGGGCAGTTTATTCTGGCACCTGAATTCACTGTACATCCATCAGGAGATATTTCATGGCCCCTATAATCACACGCCGGGACTGGCTCAAGACAACGACTCTTACCGGCGCTGCCGCGATGTTGGCACCTCGGTCGGCATCCGCAGGATATCCCGCTAACAATCGGCTCAATATTGCAGTTGTAGGAGTTGGTGGACGAGGCCGGGTGAATCTGGATGGGGTGGCGGGAGAAAACATTGTGGCGTTGTGCGATGTGGACGACCATCGTGCCAGCGATGCGTATGCTGCATTTCCCAAGGTAAAGAAATTTAAAGATTATCGGGTCATGCTGGACAAGATGGATCGGGAAATTGATGCGGTGGTGATCAGCACACCGGATCACACGCATTATCATCCGGCGACACGGGTAATGGGAATGAGCAAGCACCTGTATCTGGAAAAACCTATGGCTCATTCTGTGTGGGAAGTGCGCGAACTAACTAACCTGGCGCGGGAATCAGGCGTGGCGACCCAGCTCGGAGTACAGCGACATACCATTCCGAATGTGCATCGGGTTGTGGAGCTGATTCAGTCCGGCGCTATCGGCACGGTGACGGAAGTGCACTCGTGGGTAGACAGCGAACGAGGCATGGTCGTTATCCCCGAGAATGAGCCGAACGTACCGACATTTCTGGATTGGGACTTGTGGGTGGGTCCGGCGAAGAAGCGTGCGTATCACCCGAGTATCGCGCCGTATGGGTGGCGGTTCTGGTGGGATTACGGTACGGGCGAAACGGGCAATTGGGGATGTCACATTTTGGATCTGCCGTATTGGGCGTTGAGTCTGACCTATCCCGAGCATGTGAGCGCGACAGGCCCGGAACCGGATGATCTTACTACGACGAAATCGATGCATGCCCAGTTCCGATTTGCCAAGCGGGGCAACAATGCTCCTGTTACACTGCACTGGTATCAGCAGGCAGGGGGCCCGGAAATATTGAAGCGTCACGGTCTGCCAGCAGGAGGCAACAACAATCTGTTCATCGGTACAGAGGGTATGCTGTTGTGTGGATTCAATCAGTTCACGTTGTTGCCGGAAGAAAAGTATGCGGATTTCACGGCRCCGGATCCGTTCATTCCCGATTCGCCGGGTTTCCATCAGGAATGGATCGATGCGTGTAAAGGCGGACCGCGGCCCACTTGTGAATTCGATTACAGTGGYCCCATGACGGAGACGGTGCTTCTGGGGAACGCGGCGTATCGCGCCCAGGCTGAATTTGATTGGGATTCGAAAGAGCTGCGAACGGAAGGCAGCAATCGGGCGCAAAAATATATCCAGCCCCGGTTCCGTAATCGCTGGAGGGGGTGAGATTGCACCCGGTTCGTACCGGATACTATTCAACCCCTCAAGGGTTGTTTTGGTGGGTAAACTTTTACCGGGGGTTGCACCCCCGGCTATTGATATTTGACCCTTTCAGGGTCAGGTGTAGAGTTGCAGAGGCTTGGGGAGAGCAGAGGCTTGGAGATAGCGCGGGGGGATTGGAAACTAACCAAACCGTTTTATCCACAGATAGTGTGTAGATAAGTCAAGCAAAATTTATCCTTTTTTTATGTTGTTTTCCTCTGGTTGATGGAGTTATCCCCAAGGGTTGGTAGGGTTTT
>NVWG01000138.1 GCA_002746185.1 Candidatus Hydrogenedentota bacterium | reverse complement strand
CCTCCTCGTAGTCGAGCAAGTAGTCAACCGACTTCTCGACACCCCAGTCGGCCAGCGCGCGGATCTGGTCTGGCGTCCCACCAAAGCCCGCGCGGAGCAGCAGGTGGCGCGCTTGGTCGTAGCCGAAATCAACATCCGAGATCCGTCTGCTGTCCATCGGTGTGACCTTTCGCCGCGGGCTGCACATACACCGGTGCTTGCCGCGGTGTCACCAGCCTAACGGATTAGGTGGCGCTAGATTACAGATCGTCCAGATTTTCGGTCATGGGCTTCACACGAAATGTCCACGCTGTGGCGAGGATCGAGCACGCCAGGAGCGATGCGCCGAGTGCTTGGTGGGCTGTCGCGAACAGGACCGGGGCGACAGGCACAGCCTCGGCGCCTTCGAGTTGGTCATGCATGATCACCCGTTCTTCGCCGCCGCCTCCGGGTCGAAAGATGAGCGAGAGGATGCCAAGGACCATCTGGAGCGATACGCCGTGGAGCAGGAACATGCCCATGCGTTTGAACATCCGGGACCCGCCCGATGCTTTGTCGATCTTCATGAGGTTGAATGCGAGTATGACGGTCATCGAGAGCGCGATAAGCGAGAAACCGATGTGCGTCATGAGCGCGTGCCCGGACCCAAAGTGTCTGTATATGACTGCCATAAGGAGTTGTACCGTCAATGCCCCGATCGCAAGCGCCGCCCATTTGCGCGTGCCGGTGGCGGCTTCCATGTTGACGGGGAGTTTGTCGTTCCATGAGATGCTAAATGATGCAGCGAGCACCACGGCCGCCGCGAGGATGAACTGGCCGAACACGCCGTGGATTACGCCGAACGCGGGGCTGATTTCTTCGACACGGATCGCCCCGAAGTAGCCCTGGATACAGACCGCGACAAAGACAGCTCCGGCGAGGACCTTTGAGAATCTGGATGAGCGGTTTGTAAATGTGCAGATCGCCAGCGTCAAGACGGCAAGCCCCACGAGTGTACCAAAGAGCCGGTGCGTGTGTTCAAGAAAGATGCGTGAATCGACTGCTTCTTCCATGAGGGTGATGGGGTAGAGGAACATATTCTGGCCGTAGGTCCCGGGCCAGTCGGGGACAGCCATGCCTGCGCCGGCGCTGGTGACGGCTCCACCGATGGCAACAAGCGGAACAAGAGCAGCGACGGCAGCGATCGCAAAGCGCATGAGCCAGTTGGGTTGTGGATGAACGGCTCGCTTGCTGAGTTGAGATCCGATGACGCCGGCGATGATGCCCGCGACAATGCTGACGAGAAAGAAGCCGCCCGCGATCTGGGGGGCGTTCTCACGGAACGAAATTTCGGCTGTGATGGGGTCTTTTTGTGTGAGTGTGTTGCCCAGCAGGAGCAAATTAATCAGTGAGCATGTCAGGCCCGCGATGAGCCCGCCGACCAGAGCTCGTGTTTTGATGAGCCGAGTCCCCCGCGCGATCATGCCGATCATGACAACGAGCAGAATCGGGGCGGTGATTGAGGGCGAGAGCTGTAAACCCGGTAGGTGCAAGGGGTACCAGACGAGCCACATGGCGATGGCGGCCCAGAATCCGATGGTCACGCCGGGCCAGACGACAGGCTCGCGGCTCGTTTCCTGTTGAACAGAACTCGTTTTTGTGGTTTGATTGGTCAATTTGGTGGGCCTCGTGAGGCAAAGCAGGCCCTGAATGCCGCTGAGACTTGGTCTCAACTGTGCTACAGGACTCTGGATGCCTTGACAGGATACGCTCAATGCGGAGATATTTCGGCTAGACAAGAAAGCAAAAGGGTCGATAGTCGGCCCAGAGCGCCATCGGGGCCGGGAATAGGCCTCGCGGCTGCGAGTAGAAGATGTACCGATCTGGTTTCGGTATCGATTGGGTTTTGGGCAGGAGATTGGTTCACATGTCGACGCTCTTCCCACGATGGGTCAACGCGTTACCGACGATGGTTGCGATGGGAGCGTTCGTGACGCTTGCGACCGTGGCGGCTGGCACATGGTACTGGGCGACGCCCGACTTCTGGGAAGTCGGCTACATGCCAAAGCAACCCGGCAGCGGGTTCAACCACCAGATCCACACCGGCCGGCTGGGCATGGACTGCCGGTACTGCCACACCAATGTCGAAGATTCACATTGGGCCAATATCCCAACTGCCAATACCTGCATGGGTTGTCACACCGAGCAGAAGCTCGCGCCCCAGTTTGATCCCGGTGAGAAGGTCGCGTTTATCCGCGAGGCTTACGCGGCGGATGAATCGATCCCCTGGCGTCGCGTCCACAAGCTGCCGGACTATGTCGGGAACTTCCCGCACCACATGCATGTCCGCGCTGGCGTGAGCTGTTTCTCGTGTCACGGCCAGATCCGTGGCATGCCGGTTGTCTTCCAGAAAGAAGGGCTTGGCATGGGCTGGTGTCTTGATTGCCACCGCAATGTTGAGGACAACATCGTCGGGCCGAGCAAGGTGACCGATCTTGTGTGGGCCGAGCAGCACCTCAAAGCCATCCTGAATATTTATGGGCCGAGCGGGAGAATAGGTTAATTCTGAATTTGGTGGATGTTCCTGATCCCAAATATTTTTCGAAGGAGATTATGGATAAAGCCTTGGATTCGATTCACGAGGCTTTGTCTAACGACAAGTACGTCTTTGTTCACTGCAATCAAGGTCTATCGCGTTCACCCGGGATTGCATTACTTTATTTGATAGCAAGGAACGTAATTATTGCTGAAAACTATTTGACGGCCGAAGCGGCTTTCATCAATGATCTTTATCCTGATTTCGATCCAGCTGGCGGTATACGTGGTTTCCTGATGGAGCATTGGCAATCCTATCGAGGGAAATATGCGTAATTTTCAAATTGATATATGTATTCTCCGCGCCCCCGATGCCTCAATATTTTTGGGACAGGCACAACAATGATTTCGGTCATTGATATTTAAACTTGGGAACGTGATGAGCGGTACCCCATTTATCCTAAGGGTGCTCGCGAAAAAAAGATATACATATCGCCAACATCACCGTCTCCGGATGCAATTCGTCCTCAGTTTTCATATCTATTCAAAGAATCAAAGGATTGGGCACCGTGGCAATTCTGGATGGAAATAATCGCATGTGAAAYGGGGAAATATCTCGATGTCCCAGTTCCTCCTACCTATCCTGCAAAGGTATTTGATGCGGAAAGGCAACTAAAATACGGAGCACTCATTGAATGGTTTTACCAAGCTGGAGAAGTAGAATATCAGGATGGAGAGCGATTCATGGTGCAAGAAATACCGGACTTTGATTGCAAGGCTGGTGAACAGCATAATCTCGATACTATTCTCCATCTTCCTATATTTAAATCTGCTTTTGATGATGCATTGAAGTATTGGGCAAAGGTGTTAATGTTTGACAGTATCATAGGCAATACGGATCGACATCAAATGAACTGGGGTGTTATTCGCAATATTTCTGAACAGTATGATTGCAATAGGCAATTACTAACATTTATAGGCGATACTATAGCGTTGTCTCCAGCCTTTGATAACGGTAGTTCCATGGATTATCAGATACAAGAGGATAAATTTTCCAATAAATTGAATGTTTTACAGGGTTATCTCGAAAAAGGGGAGCACCACATGGCGTTCGACCTACCATCTGTCGGTAAAAAGTGCAATTTTTTTACTTTCATGTCCAAATTTACGTACACTTTTGACATAGCAAAACATGAGTGTATATGTATGGTTCAATCTTTTGAGAAGCATTCAAATCAGATAGAATCATTTATTAGAGAAATTTCATTGTTAGATTCTTGTGGCGAGTATAACTTTACTCCAGCCCGTGCTGAGTTTGTTATAACTTGTATGCATAAACGTGTGGAATTACTAAAAGAAGCTATATCATGACTGAACACTACATTGAACACATCATAGAACCAGAAAAGTTACTTGTCACTTGGCAAGGTGAAACAACTGGTTCTACCGAAGCGCGACATCGCAAAATCGTGGGTGAACTTGTTTGTCATGCTGAAACAATTACGTTGAATTACTCTACGGATACCAAAGAATTTCACGAAGCCCAAGAATCAGGTTTTGATGGGGTTCCTGGATTTCCAATTGGTACTAATATTTTTGATGCGACTTCAGCTTTTATTCGTCGTTTACCTCCCCGTTCACGAAAAGACTTTCCTGAGTATCTACATGGTTTCCGTATAGCTGAGGGAGTTGAACTTTCTGACTTTGCGCTTATGGGTTATACAGGAGCGCGATTAACGGATGATGGGATTACGTTAGTCCATCCATTCGATAACGCTGATCCGCCATTTGAAATTTATACTCAGGTTCAAGGGTATAGGCACTACATGGATGATATACCATTATCGACAATCCAATCAGGTCAACAAGTTAATTTTGTATCTGAACCGAATAATGAATATGACCCGGATGCCGTTCGGATTGATCTGGCTGAATCTGAACTGGAGCAGCCAACGATTGGTTATATTTCCAAAGGACTTGCTTCAAATTTTAGTCGGTGGATTCAGAATGGATACCAAGTCAATGGAGTGATAGAACGATTGAATGGAATTCCTGAACGTCCGCTGATTTATGTGTTTGTGACTGTTACAGCATGATCTAATCCATGACACCCAGAACCACAGAAGACTCGCTGGAACAAACTTCCCTAGCCTGGCTTGCCGATTTGGGCTATGCCGTTGCGTATGGCCCCAATCTGGCTTTTGACGGGGATGCTCCTGAGCGGAGCGAGTCGGCGGGGTATTCGGATGTGGTGTTGGAGGGACGGTTGCGGGATGCGTTGGAGCGGATCAATCCTGATATTCCGGGAGACGCGATTGATGATGCTATCCGTAAGGTGACGATACCGCAGAGTCCGTCGCTGATTGAGAATAACCGAGCTTTTCACCGTATGCTGACGGATGGCGTAGATGTATCGTGGATGGGGTCGGACGGCGAAAAACACGGCAAAGTGTGGCTCGTCTCGTTGGATGATATGGATGACAACGACTGGCTGGCAGTTAATCAGTTTACCATCGTTGAGAACCGACACGAGCGTCGTCCAGATGTAATTGTATTTGTGAATGGATTACCCCTCAGCGTAATCGAATTGAAGAACCCCGCCGCCGAGAATGCTACGAATCGTCATGCTTTCAATCAGTTGCAAACGTACAAAGACCAAATAACCTCTCTCTTTGTGTACAACGAAAGCCTGGTGATTTCAGATGGTATGGAAGCGCGAGTCGGGACATTGACGGCGGGGTTTGATCGCTTCATGCCATGGCGAACCATTGATGGGACGGATTTATATCGTGAGCCGGGTAATGAACGGCAGAGTGATGGGGAAGTGAAGCCGGGACTGGAAACGCTAATAAAAGGAATGTTCGACAAAGAACGATTCCTTGACTACATATTGAATTTCAATACCTTTGAAGATGATGGAAGCGGTTCGGGTGGCATCATCAAAAAGGCGGCGGCTTACCACCAATACCATGCTGTGAATAAGGCCGTCACCTGTACCTTATCCGCTTGCGGTATAGAATCAGATGCGGGTGTTCTTTATGGTCGCTTCATGGAAGCYGCCGAAGGGGACCCATTTGCCGTACGAGAAACCCCGAAAGAATATGGGGGAGACGACTCCGTCTTCGGCGATAAGCGCATTGGGGTCGTTTGGCATACCCAGGGGTCTGGTAAGAGTCTGTCCATGGCGTTCTATGCGGGGAAAGTGATTCGGCATCCTGCCATGGCAAACCCGACCATATTGGTCATCACGGATCGTAATGACCTGGACGAGCAATTGTCGGATACCTTTAAGCTGAATCAGGGGCTGTTGCGTCAATCTCCTGTGCAAGCCAAGGACCGTAAGAATCTACGTGAACTGTTGTCCGTCGCATCTGGAGGGGTAGTCTTTACCACCATTCAGAAATTCATGCCCGACGAACGAGGTGGTGCACACGATGAACTTAGTAACCGCCGGAATATCGTGGTAATCGCTGATGAAGCACACCGGAGCCAGTACGATTTCATAGATGGATTCGCACGACACATGCACGACGCACTACCCAATGCGTCTTTCATCGGTTTTACCGGGACACCAGTTGCATCAACAGATCGAAATACCAAGCAGGTGTTCGGACAATACATCGATACCTATGACATTATGAGGGCTGTAGAAGACGGCGCGACGGTGCCAATTTACTACGAGAATCGGCTCGCTCGCATCGAGCTTAAAGAAGACGAGAAACCAACCATAGATATTGAGTTTGACGAAATTACGATTGACGAGTCAGAAGAGTCCAACAAACAGCGCATGAGGARTAAGTGGGCATCGCTGGAAGCCATGGTCGGGACGGAGAAACGCCTGGGCCTTATAGCTGAGGATTTAATCAAGCATTTTGAAGCCCGTCAAGAGGAAATGCCGGGTAAAGCGATGATTGTGTGTATGAGTCGTCGGATCTGTGTGGATATGTACAACGCGCTCACGAAATTACGTCCCGAGTGGATTGGTGATACCGAAGAAAACGGAATAATAAAAGTTGTTATGTCCGGTTCCGCTTCCGATGAGCCGTCCTGGCAAGACCATATACGAACCAAGAAAAAACGCGAAGCCATGGCTAAGCGGTTTAAGAATCCAAATGACGAACTGGAGATTGTTATCGTCCGTGATATGTGGCTCACCGGGTTCGATTGTCCAAGTATGCACACTATGTATTTGGATAAACCCATGAGTGGACATAACCTTATGCAGGCTATCGCTCGAGTGAACCGTGTGTTCAAGGATAAGCCTGGGGGGTTGGTCGTTGATTATATTGGCCTAACAGATGAGTTGAAACAGGCCATGAGTACCTATACTACGAGTGGAGGCAAAGGCGACGGGACTATAAACCAAGATGAAGCCGTTCGCGTTATGCAAGAGAAATTCGAGATCGTGTGTGACATGATGTGCGATTTTGAGTGGCAGGCTATCATGGCAGTGGCTCCCGGCGAAAGACTTCAGAGTATGGCATTCGCAATGGACTATGTGTTGGGGCTGGAAGACGGCAAAAAGCGATACCTTCAAGCGGTGACAAACTTGTCAAAGGCTTTTGCATTAGCTGTGCCTCACGATGAAGCCATTGCGATACGGGATGAAGTTCGTATCTTCCAGGAAATCAGAGCAGGGTTAGCCAAGGCTACAAGTGGCGGAAACGGTAAAACGCAAGAAGACATGGATACGGCCATAAAGCAGTTGGTGGCTCGTTCAGTGGATTCAAATGAAGTGATCGATATATTTGCCGCCGCTGGACTGGAAAGTCCGGACATTTCTATTCTCTCCGATGAGTTTTTGGCAGAGGTTAAGAATCTTCCACAGCGGAACCTGGCTCTGGAGTTGTTGCGAAAACTTATTAACGATGAAATCACTACCCGGATGCAGACCAATGTGGTGCAAGCACGTTCATTCACGGAAATGCTGGAGAATGCCGTTAAAAAATATCAGAACCGAGCGATTGATACTGCTGAGATCATAAACGAAATGATTGACTTAGCAAAGGAAATGAATGAAGCGAAGAAACGTGGAGAGGAATTGGGACTTACTACGGATGAAGTCGCCTTCTACGATGCTCTGGGAGCGAATGAAAGTGCAAAAGAGGTCTTGGGTGATGAAAAGCTCATTATGATAGCCCACGAGCTTGTGGAGTCTGTGAAACGAAGCGTATCAGTGGATTGGAGTAAACGTGATAATGCTCGTGCTCAGATTCGGCTTAAAGTGAAACGTATTCTTCGTAAATATGGATACCCGCCCGATATGGAAGCCAAGGCTGCTGAGTTGGTACTGGAGCAAGCGGAGGTGTTGTGTCAGGAATGGGGATAAGTCATGTGTAAGCTTTGTGCCAAACAAATATTCATCCGCACTGATATTGTTGAAGTTTCGCGTACAGCCAAGCTACCCCCCCTCTACAGCCTCAATTTACAGACAAACCCACCCCGGTGGTACCAACCCCTTACCTAAAGGGATATAGCTTCCAAAACGTGCTCTATATGTCCTGTACAGAGCTAGAAATTGAAGCCTGATACTCCCAACGTGCTTCTAAAGTACCCAGTCATAAGCACAGCCTGAAAAAGTAAAAATGGGTCACGTCAATTATGGGGCTTCCCAGCGATWCGCGTTCTTGAAATTCCCCCCGGTACCCCCCTCGCTCTCCCCCTGACAGAATGAGTTTTTCGTAAACGTATAATTATCCGAAACCTACTTCAAAAGATAATATCTAGCGCAAAGTTTGCAATAGTCTATATCCCACTGTAGACTGTATTTATTGGTTGTTACAGCCATCCGCAATTGGCAAAGAGCGTACACATTGGCCTCCGGAGCTAGGGGTCGGAGGTTCGAATCCTCTCGGGCGCGCCATTTTCCCTCTTTCTCCGACCCTACTCCATGATATGATTCGTTCAAACCTGATGATWTGCTTCATTCTTAGCACCAGAGACTTACACACGGCATTTATTCAATCATGACTGAACGGCTGKAAAAGTTACAGGACAACTGGAATCACCTGGGGGAAGAAGATCCCTTATGGGCCATTTTATCCAGTCCCGATAAACGGGGAAACAAATGGGATCTGGAAGAGTTTCTCGCAACGGGCGTAACTGAAATCGATGCCCTTATGCAAGAGATCGCATCCAGCGCACCTTCCATGCCCCGGCTCAAGGCCCTTGATTTTGGATGCGGGGTAGGACGATTGAGCCGCGCACTGTCGTCACATTTCGATGAAGTCGTGGGAGTAGATATCGCCCCCTCCATGGTAGACCGCGCACAGGAACTGAATCAGGACAATCCCAAGTGTACCTTCGTCGTCAATGAYCGCCCGGATCTTARCWTCATCCAGGATMAAAGCATCGAYCTCGTCTATTCCAAYGTSACSCTRCARCACATTCCCGCGAATATAGCCGCAGACTATATCCAAGAATTCGTWCGTATCCTCAGTCCCAACGGCCTGGCCGTTTTCCAACTCCCCAGCACCAACACATGGGGACTGCGCGGTATCGCTGCACGTTTCCTCGCCAACCCCGTCCTCAACATTCTGCGCCGCCGCAAATATCGGTGCGACGCAGTCATCGAACTCTACGCCATCCCATTGCCTCGCGTAAAACAGCTTATCGAAGCTACTGGCGGTACAATCGCGCAGATCACGGATGATGACAGTGCCGGGCCCGGCTGGATAAGCTATCGGTATTGGGTACAACGTACCGCAGAAAAATAACGTCCAAACTACCGCCCGAAAATCGTTTATCGCCATGTTTGCATTATTTCGCATTCTCACTTATGCTGTCACAACCAACGACACTTTAAATCTGGAAGACTAAGGAACCTTTCATGGCTGATACCGACAGAATGCCGTTCAAAGAAGCGGACATGCCTAAGCGTGAGAAGAGCTTCTGGAGAATGACAGGACCCGGTGCCGTATTGGTCGGCTTGTCCATTGGTGCTGGCGAGCTGGTCATGTGGCCTTGGATCACTGCCCGCTTCGGTGCCGACATGCTCTGGGCCGCTGCCTTGGGCGTGTTCATCCAGATGTGGATCAATATCGAAATCGGACGCTGGGCCATCGCCACTGGCGAGAGTGCCCTCACTGGTTTTGCCCGAGCTTCCCGTATCGTTATATTCGGATTCCTCAGTCTCCTCCTCATCATGGCCCTCTTGCCCGGTTGGGCCAGAGCTACAGGCGACTCCATTAAAATACTCCTCTTCGGTCTCGACGGCCCTGGCCCCGACTGGTTCTGGACCATGGTCGTATTCGCTCTTGTAGGGGCGGTCATGTTCGGTCCCAAGCGAATCTACGCCGCCATGGAAAAACTCATCATGGCCATGGTCATTCTCATTACTCTGGGCCTCATTTTTGTCGCTTTCAACGTAGGCACCTGGGCTGCTGTGGGCGATATGGGGCGGGGCCTGCTCAATTTCCCGAATATAACCCTGACAGACGATTTCACCCTCATGCGATTTTTCGGCGCGGTAGTTTTCGCAGGAGCAGGAGGCTTTGGCAACCTTTACTACGCCTACTATCTACGCGATAAAGGCATCGGAATGGGCGGACGCGTCCCCGTTCTCACCAGCGCATTGCGAGAGAAGATGGGGGAGGAGGGTCACGAAATCGGATACCAGTACCCTGAAACCGAAGAAAACGCCTCCCGATTCCGCGACTGGTTCACCTACGTTAAAATCGACAACACCATGTATTTCTGGCTCCTTAATACGTTCACCATGTTCTTGTTTATGTTTGGCGCACTGGTGGTACTCCATCCGCTGGGAGCCGTCCCGGCAGAAGACCGTCTTGTATGGGATCTGGCGCTCATCCTTGAAGACTCCATGGGTATCGGCGGTCGCTACATGTTCCTCATCATCGGYATGGCSGCCYTRTTCASTACCCAGCTYACMCTWACYGAYGGYGCCGTACGCATGTGGACCGACATCATTCACACCAACATCAAGTCGACCTTGAAATACTCCGCCAGCAAACTGTACCTGTGGCTGGGACTCACCCTTATGGGCATCGGAGTCTTSAGCACCTGGTTCTTTGAAACCTAYGAWRTWAGCGCYCTGGATTTCCTTTTCCTCAACGCCATGGTCAACGGATTCGCCATGGCCATATACACTCCCATGATCCTGTATATCAACATAAAATATCTGCCCAAATCCGCCCGACCCCACATTATCAATATCATCATGGTGTCCATCGGAGCCATCTTTTACATTACCTTCGCTTTATATACGGTCTGGAATAAATTTGCCGGATAACGATTACTCCAYCGTATCTGACCATACGCGAAGAGAAATTTCYAAGAAYCTACATARGRTARCGAATCAATTTGATAATCGCATAATCCATGGTATAGTCAATCTATGAAAACGAACATGCACAAAAAGCAAATTCAGGTGTTGTCCCGCATAGAAACACGGCACTGGCACAGTCCCTTCAGCAAAATTCTCCGGGAAGCTCGCCAGTTGAACATCATCCACCGSTGYCGCCARKCMGCMCAAWCYRATGGCTACWCMGAATTCGTCATCTACGAYGCCTACGAAACCCTCGTCGCCTCCGGGTTAGCTGAATAAGAGTCACCGYCCCAGCCACGACCGCATSGTTCGCGTCACCATATCCGCTGCATCCTGCTGGACGTAGTGTCCCGAGTCGGGAATGGTCACCAGCGTATAGTCTKTGCCCATCCAAAGCCAAGTGTCGTTCAGCCCGCCGGGCAGGAGAGCGTGATCCTGCAGTCCATGGATCTGCAATACCGGAATATCTATTTTCGGAAGCTCCGGCAATTCCTTATACGGTTCGCGGGGGTAACTGGCCTTGTAATAATTCATCAKGGCCTCAAAATCCGACCGCTCAAARGCCTCCACATACTTCKYYTTGGCCTGCGGGTCCGTCACCCAATCCGCCAATTCTTCCGCGTTGAGCGTTTCGTGAAACCCGTCCTTCATGAAGTTCCGGGCATACTCGCTCACTTTCACCTGTTCCGGGTTGTTCGCCAGTTCCCGACTCAATCCCTTGGGATGTGGCAGGTTCAGGATGATGAGCTTTTCCAGACGTTCCGGGTGAAAGATCCCCACTCGCCACGACGTGCCCGCGCCATAGTCATGACCGCACAGAATGGCCTTTTCCTCACCGAAATGGTCGATTATAGCCATGATATCCTCGCCCAGCTTCTTGGCCGAGTACATYTCCACRCCCTKMGGCTTRTCRCTCAGGTTATAYCCCCGGGTATCCATGGCSACGCAGGTATASGAMKMMGACAACGCCTCCATTTGATGTCGCCACGTATACCAGAAATCCGGGAACCCATGCACCATCACCAGCAGCGGACCTTCACCCAACGTGGCATAATGCAGTTTCGTTCCATCTTTGGATACAGCGTATCCATGTTCTACGCGATCTTCGAAWTCCATGCGATTCCATCCTCCCAAATCAGTTCTGGGAAAATAATACATGGACGAKAGGGATCGATGCTACTTCAGAAARGTTCACGAATGCAGGAGGTGGGGGAGTAAGACGAAAAACGAATTTAGGAAAAGAACATYTCAGGCGAGGAGAGCATCAACTGCATCAAGTACTTCACCAGGGTCACAAGGTTTCTGCAATGCGGCATCCGCGCCGAAATTCTTGGCTCGTTCCAGATTCATGTTGACGTGAACACCGCCRCGCCCCGATAAAGCCAGGATTTTTACATTTGTCTTTTCGCGTCGAATATTACGAATCGTTTCCAGTCCGTCCATTAACGGCATGATGAGATCGGTGATGACCAGATCGGCACCATCCGTKATGAATCGTTCCGTGCCCACAACACCGTCAGGCGCATCGGTAACCGTATGGCCTTGAGACTCCAGAATCTCCCGCAGTGAATCCCGCAGGACATCTTCWTCCTGATTAAGGAAACCACAGGCGTTGGCGATTTCATCGGCACCGCCGGTCGTCCAACCCCGATGGAAATGCACGAAGCCGAGAAGATGCTCCTTGATTCGCGTAAGCCAGAAGACGAACCAACGATCAAGTTGTCGTTCGAGCCTGGCGAAGCCGTGGTTATCCGCGAGGGTGCATTCGAGAACTACGAAGGCACCGTCGACGAGTTGTTCCCCGAGAAGGGCGTCGTGCGAGTCTTGGTCTCGATCTTTGGGCGTCAGGCTCCGGTCGATCTCGAAGAATGGCAGATATCCAAGGCTGAAGATAGCTAAAGAGTGGACCTCAAAGCAAATCAAAGAGCCTGCTCATCGAGCAGGTTTTTTTATATGCACTCTTTTGCAATGATGATCGTTCAGTGTATATTCAGTCTGGTCACATTTAATTGATATCAAGGAGCGACGATGTTCTGTACACCATTCCAGCGAAGAGTGCTCGTAATTGTTATCGGAGGGTTGTCTCTCGCTTCGAGCAGTGTTGTGGTCGCCGGTGATGGGTGCTATCCACTCGAATCGATCGGTTCGTTCGATCTGCCAAGTTTTACAAGAGGGATATATGCGCAGGGCACCACCGTATACGCCGCGGCTTCGAGCTCGGGGCTCCAGATCCTCGACGCGAGCGACCCGG
>NVWG01000137.1 GCA_002746185.1 Candidatus Hydrogenedentota bacterium | reverse complement strand
GCTTCACCAAATTAACTCACAGCCGAGGGCGACTGTGCCACAATCTACACACAGAACGGGGCATGGGCGTCTCGCCCATGTTGTACTCAATATTCGGGAGTATATTGAGCGAAGAGACACCCTCAAGCATTTAGGCTATGCTTACATTGACAAACGTTTCCTCAATCTCTAATATTTCAGTTGTACTGATTATCTATCATAGAGTTCAATTATTATACAATCCTAATTCCGAATCTTCTTGAGGAGAAGTTGTTATGGACTTGAAATATATTCGCAATTCGCACAGTTCGGTTAATGTTCGACGGAGTGTCTATGCGTTTTTGTTAGCTGTCGTGTTCACTGGCTGTTACACCACTTCAGAAAAATATTCTGAAGAAAATATTTCCGTGGAAGATAGTTCTTCCGTTACTGCGATTGAAATCGGTTCTGTAACACTCCCTTTACATATGGAAGCGTGGTTCAATGCGGAAATCCGCAGCTTCATGGAGGCCAATCCCGATATTAGAGTATTGGCGAGAAATGTAACTACACCTGTAAGGCCCTATAACCAAACAATCGATGAGATTAAGGATCTTCCAAGAAATATTATTGGGATTCAGACCTATTTGGGAAATGAAGTAGATTATCTGGCATCTCGTAACCTGATAGTGCCAGTTGATTCTTTTCTGCCCGATACAGAGTTTTCGTATGATCAATTCTACGATAACGCATTTACTAGCGCACAATACAAAGGGAAAAGTTGGGGTGTTCCATTGTTTATGGATACCTTTTTTCTCATGTACGATAAGCGGTCATTCAAGAAGGCGGGTTTGTCTGGGCCGCCAACTACCTGGGATGAATTTCTGTCATATTGTGAAGCACTTACGGTAGATCTGGATGGCGATGGTGTAATCGACCAGCGGGGCGTGTATATTCCACCCGTACTTGGTATTGAGACGAATCTTTGGACCACCCTGGATCGTCAATTAGGTGTTTCCTATTTGGTAGATGGGGAAGTGAATTACGATCAACCTGATATACGAAAAAACCTTACATTCATTAGGGATTTTCTGGTATCAAAAAATACAAATAAGAGTTGGGATCCCACATTCGGGTTGCCGATAGGTCACGGTAACAGTGCCATGATGATCATGAATAATTTCGTGCAGCATTTGGATTATGTCAATCAGGGTGTGAAGGTTGCTCTAAACAATTCAAATTTTGGGATAGCACCACTTCCCACAGATGGGAAAGCTGTTACGAGTTCGGGGTATCGGATTTATCTGGCAGTTCGGAAAAGTACAAAGAAAGAAGAAGCCGCTTCCTGGAAGCTCATTAAGTGGTTTAATCGTGATGATGTTTCCATTCCTGGTTATTGGTATGGCTATCCAGTGGCGAAAAAACTTCTCGAAAGACCTGAGCTTCAGCGCGTATTCGATGGGGGACCAGAAGGATACGAAAACCTCTTTACAGGTATGGAGAATGTTGAATTGTCGGATGTGCGAAATGGAATGGACTCAGCGTTTCTTTTTTTACGATTACTTGACCCATTTTTTGAAGGGCAGGCTTCCATTGATAGCGTAATTGAAGGATTGAACAGAAGTAGCTCTCATCTAGCAATCAGTCAAGCTAAGAACTGAATACTTTTTTCGTCTAAATAGCTTTTCATAAACCTGAGACAAACTTTTCCTCTCTACCTCTTGTTAAAAAGGATTTTACACATAGGATCTCATCGGCACGAGATCTCACGCCCCTTGATTCGTGGTCGCAGGGGTGAYYAGATTGCCGCGTCCGGCTTCGCCGTCCTCGCAATGACACARACAAGATGTCATTGCGAACGAAGCGTAGCGAAGTGCGGCAATCTCCTCACCCCGTGAACCGTACTTTCTGTCTCAGGTTTATGAAAAGCWRTTTAGTGTAAYGGGTGCAGCGCGTCCAATACGGCGGCGGCGGCACGGGACTGATTGAGCACGTAGAAGTGGATGCCCGGAATGCCCGCTTTGATTAGCTCATCGGCTTGGTGTGCGGCCTGCTCTACACCCACTTTAAACTGTTCTTCTTTGTCGTCTTGGGCATTTTCCAGGGCATGTTGAAATGCTGACGGAAGCTTCGCGCCGCAGAGTGATGCGATACGTTTCACTTGCTTATAGTTAGTGACGGGGAGCAGGCCGGGTACGATGGGAATGGTGATCCCTGCCTTCACACAGGCATCTCTGAATCGGAGAAACGGTGCGTTATCATAAAAAAGTTGGGTGACCACGATGTGYGCGCCTGCRTCCACYTTCTTTTTAAGDTAATCCAGATCMGCATCGGCACTGACCGCTTCCGGGTGAATCTCGGGATACCCTCCTACGGCCACACCCATTTGAGGAAAATCGGTATGAATGAGATCCACGAGTTCATTGGCATAGGAGAAGCCTCCTTGAGTCGCTTCAAAGGTATCTTCGCCTTCAGGAGCATCGCCACGGATAGCCACGATATTTTCCACGCCCTGATCAAGACACCGCTGCAGGTACGTGCGGATTTCGTCTGCCGTAGCTTGTACACAAGTGAGGTGAGATGCTACAGGAATATCGGTGAGGGACTGAACTTGAGCCAGGGTGTCTAGCGTCTTGTCTCGGGTACTGCCGCCGGCACCGTAGGTACAGGTAATAAAATGAGGATTGTAGGTCAGCAGTTTTTTCAGATGTTCATTTAGATTCACTGCGCCTTTGTCCGTTTTGGGTGGAAATAATTCATACGACAGGACAAAGTCGTTGCTATTGTAGATTTCCGGTAATGTCATTCAGTTCCCCCGTTCTGGAAGTATTGTACATAATTTTGCGCCGTATGGAAACTGCCTTGTAGACGGCAGCGTTTTGGGTACAAGTCCCAATTTAGTAACAACGCGTACCTAAACTCCGGGAACGTGAAGTGTCATATTCGGGACTTAATGGAATATTTCCCTTCTTCATATTGTCATTGAAGGGTGGATAATAGTATGATACGTATGGATTTACGTCATTTTGACAAGGAAATTATTTTGAACTTTCTCGAAGCTATTCAAAGCCAGGTAATTGTAATTGACGGTGCTATGGGCACGATGATTCAGGATCTGGACCTGACGGATCTGGATTTTGGCGGTCCGGATTATCGTATGTTAGGTGATTTGCTCACATTCTCTAATCCTGAATCTATTGTTACGATTCATCGTCGATATTACGAAAGCGGATCGAACGGTGTGGAGACCAACACGTTTGGGGCATCGCCGTTTCGGTTATCTGAATATGATTTTTCCGATCTGGACCTGACAAATTTTGCCGGGCTTCCAGAGGGATTGGATATTCAGTCTGCATCGTATGAAGACATAGCGTATGAGATGAACAAGGTAAGTGCGGAGCTGGCTTGTAAGGCGCGGGATGAATATGCCGCGTCAAAAGAGTACGACGGGCGACCGCTATTCGTCATTGGTTCCATCGGGCCGTCCAACAGGGTTTTGTCCAAGACGCAGGCAGACTTGAAGGAGTCTACCTTCGATGATGTGATGGATAATTTTTATCATCAGGTGCTGGGACTGGTGGATGGCGGGGCGGATGTGCTGCTGTACGAAACCCAGCAGGATATCCTGGAAGTGAAGGCGGCCGTTATGGGCGGTCAACGTGCCATGAAGGAAAAAGGGGTGAAGCTGCCCATCATGGTTCAGGTGACGGTGGATCAGTTTTCCAAGATGCAGATTTTCAATACGGATATTCATGCAGCGCTTGTGACGGTGGAGGGTATCGGGATTGATATGTTCGGTATCAATTGCAGTATCGGTCCTGATTTGATGATCAAAACGGTGGAGACGCTGTCGAAATATTCCCGTCTCCCTATATCAGTGATCCCCAATGCCGGGCTGCCTGAATCTATTGCGGGGCAAACGGTATATAAATTTACGCCGGATATGTTGGCGGATTATCTGGAAGAATTTGTCACGAAATACGGCGTGAGCGTGGTGGGGGGGTGCTGTGGTACCGGTCCGGATCACATTCGCGCTATTGCCGATAAAGTGAAAGGCCTCACGCCTGTTAAGCGGGATGTGGACAAGACGCGGTATCTTTCAGGCCCCCAGGAAGCGGTGTCTCTGGATAGTAAAGATGCGCTGATTCGGGTGGGTGAACGGTTGAATGTGCGCGGGTCGAAGGCGATACGCGATGCAGTGGAGAGTGGAGGAGATATTGATCACGATGTGCTGGAAGAGGTTGCTCGTGAACAGATAGTTGATCTTGGTTTGATGGTTATTGACGTGTGTATGGACTCCAACCAAGTGGATACTACGGAAACATTGGTAGAGGTTATTCATGAGCACACGGGCGATTTTGCCGGGGCCATGAGTATTGATTCGTTCGGCGTGGATGCCTTGGAAGCGGGTATCAAGGCGTATCCGGGGCGTCCTATTATCAATTCCATGTCTATGGAGGAAGTGGCGGACGGGGTGACCAAAGTGCAGGCGGTGATTGAAGCCACAGGTGCCCATCATCCTATGTACGTCGCGCTGGCGGCGGGTCCGTTGGGTCCTGCGGCTACGCGTGAAGACAAAGCAGCCCTGGCGAAGGAGATTGTTGAAGAATCGGGGCGGTTTGGCGTTACACCGGATCAGCTGATCATCGATATGAATGTGTTTCCTCTGGGTTCAGAGTCGGTTCCAAGCATGAATTTTGCGTTGGAATCGCTGGAAGCTATTCCGCTGATTAAAGCGGTGCATCCGGACTTGATGACCATTTGCGGAGTTGGGAATCTGACCAACGGTTTAGCGAAGAAGCCGTATATGCGCAAGGTGCTGACTTCGGTGTGGCTGGATGAAGGTCGGAAGCGGGGTCTGGATGCGGCCATTGWGAATCCGAACCATTATGTTTTTGTGCAGGATATTGATGCTCACGATTATGATTTGGCATTGAAGGCGATTCTGGAGCGCGACATGGATGCGTTCGAAGAGCTGGAAATCATCGCCGAGAAAAAAGTAGGGATTGTGAATGAGCGTCGCACCTCGTATGACGATCTGGGATTGGAAGACGCTATTTGTCAGAAGATTTTTGATGGGCATAAGGAGCGGGAGAGCGGTTCGGCGGAGCATGAAGGTCATACTTATGAATATGCGGACAGGATCGTGCTGCAGGCTATGGAGGCGGTGAAATCCCACGAGCCATTGGTGTTAATAAATGATTATCTCATGGCATCCATGCAGCGACTAGGGGATGGCTTTGGACGTGGAGAGGTGTCGCTGCCTCACCTGTTGAAATCGGCGGATGTGATGAAGCAAGTTATGGGTTTTCTGGAAGAATACATGCGCGTCAAGTCCGGTGTGGATATCCATACGGAGATTCAGTACAAGGGGACTATCATACTGGGTACGGTGTATCAGGATGTGCATTCCATCGGGAAGGATCTGGCTAAGACCTTGTTTGAGAATTACGGATATCGGGTGATTGATTTAGGGGTTATGACACCGCTTCAGGAATATATCGACAAGGCTCGCGAATATAACGCCGACGCTATCGGCATGTCTGCGCTGCTGGTTCAGACTTCGAATCACATGATATCAGTGTCGAAAATGATGGAAGAGCAAGGGCTGACGGATACGGCGGTGCTTATAGGCGGAGCTCCCGTGAGTTATCGCCATGCGGCTTATGTGGCCCTGGCGGGTGATGAAGACGTGAATCACATGCGAAAAAATGTGTTCTATTGCGCTACCGCCATGGACGGTGTGAATGTGATGAGTGAGCTGGTGAMGRCSGATMATCGGGAARAATAYYTKRCRRARAAYYWCGARARRCTYRYYWMGCGKTATGARCGKGCWGARGTGCGKGCWCGRGAAGAYGARRAATTAYTGRMAWCSYTRYCRSCWCGAMAAATATCWTTYGAYGAGTATCGAMTWCCAGAGAATCCMTGGTTYSCTCCMGAGAAAATCGAWATGTCWGTGATRGARTTTGGAGATCAAATAAATAAGCGAAATCTCTATTCCTTGAACTGGCGTTTTGGAGGGAAATCCAAACAGAAAAAGGTAGGTGTGTCCAATGAGAAATTGGAAGCCTTGTATGATGAGTGGACACAACGCGTAACGGACGAAGGGTGGTTGCGCCCTCAAGGTATCCTCTCAGTATTCCCATGTTATCGCGAGGGAAACAATGTGGTGGTAATGGATATTGTCGATACGAATAAGGAACTATGTCGGTTTGATTTTGATACGGTTATCGGATCGAGTAAGGAAGATACCTTGTGCGGTGCTCATTTTTTCCGTGAGAAGGATAGTAATTCCTTCGATGCGATTGGGATACAGATCGCTTCGACTGGACCGGATATATCTGCACCGTTGGTTGCATTCAAGGAAGCAGGGGATACAGAGTCTGCATTATTTTTGCAGGGGTTATCTGATAGGCTTGCTGAAGACATGGCACATTATATTCACGGTACTCTTCGTGAGAAGCTTGGCATGGCAGATGAAAGTGTAGGAACGAGATGGTCTCCAGGGTATCCTGCCATCACGGAGATGGAAAACAACCGTCGGATATTCGATTTGCTAAATGCTGAAGCTCTGATTGGCGCTTCCATAACAGAGGCCGGGGAGTTTTATCCTACAGGCTGTACCGCAGCAATAGTGTCATTTCATCCGGATGCGCGATACTCCTAACGYKTTTANYWWRAGCCAYTTATGTCCTCTARTWTAATCCAGYGTTATTTTAYTGGCATAATCATAACTAAAATGATAATATTAGTAATGAATAGATGAGTCGCCTGGAGAAATAACATGATGTGGGAACCCTGGTTTACCGTGGGAGTGCTGATCCTTGTTTTTGCTGCACTCATTCGGAATTGGGGACCGTCTGATGGGGTGTTGATGGGCGGTGCGCTGCTGTGCGGTGTGGTGGGCATCATAACGCCGGAACAGGTATTCAGCGGCTTCGTGAATCAGGGTACATTGACCATCGCCGCATTATTTATTGTTGCCGCTGCCATGCGGGATACAGGTGCGTTGGGCGGAATCGGTGATTGGATATTCGGGAGAGCCAAGACGGAACAGAGCGGTTTGATTCGTATGGCCCTGCCAGTAACAACGCTGTCTGCTTTTTTCAATAACACGCCCATCGTGGCTATGCTCATGCCCGTGGTAAATGATTGGTGCAAGAAGCACGGCATCTCTCCGTCGCGTATGCTGCTCCCCTTATCGTTTGTAGCGATACTGGGAGGGACGTGCACGCTGATTGGTACGAGTACCAACCTGGCCATCAACGGGCTAATGCTGGACACGGTGAGGGACATGCCGGAGCTTGCAGATTCCCTGCGCCCAGTAAAGTTATTCGAGATGGCGTGGGTGGGGGTGCCGTTCGTAGTGATCGGAGTTGCCTACATGGTATTTGTGGGTCGTCACCTGCTGCCGTCCCGTCAGGATTTGTTTCAAAAAGTCGAGGAGTCCCCTCGCGAATATTTGGCAGACATGCAAATCCAGGAAGGATGYCGCTTAATTGGTCAGGGTATTGAGGAGGCAGGATTGCGCCATCTGCCGGGGCTGTTTCTCATGGAGATATCGCGCGGCGATGTAGTTGTGTCCCCTGTGCGTCCGGAAGAGGTGATGCGTGAAGGAGACATTTTGACGTTCACGGGTGTAGTGAATACCATGGTGGATTTGGAGCGTATACCGGGGCTGGTACCTGTGGCGGATGAGAACTACGAAGTGCGAGCGGCGGAGCGTCGGGGCAAGAATCTGACGGAAGCGGTGATATCGCCTCGGTCTCCGCTTGTTGGAAAAAGTATACGTGATGCGGATTTCCGGGCAACCTATTCTGCGGCGGTTATCGCGGTGCATCGTGGCGGTGAGCGTATGATGGGGCGTATYGGAGACATCGTATTACGTGCTGGTGATACGATGCTGCTTCAGACGGGAGATCGTTTTGCCCGTATGCATCATAACGATCCCGATTTTTATCTCGTTAGTGCGGTGAAAGGGTCATGGGCGGTGCGTCATGAGAAAGCCAATATTGCGTTGGGACTGATGGTGCTGTTGGTAGGGCTTATGGCCTGGCCGGGTATGCCCGTGGTATTTTCGGCTTTCCTGGTGGCGGGGTTGTTGGTCATTACCCGATGCATCTCGCCAGTGGCGGCACGGAAGAGTATTGACTGGCCTACCGTGTTCACCATCGGGGCAGCATTCGGTTTGGGGCATGCATTAGAGGAATCCGGTGTGGCGGAAGCGATTGCCATGTTTTTTGTGAACCATGCGGGCGAATACGATCCGCATGTACTGTTGTTTATCATCTACTTGCTGACCAGTATATTTGCGGCCATGGTATCCAGTAAGGCGGCCGCGGTGCTTATGTTTCCCATTGCTTTGGCCGTGGCATTATCCGTTGGAATCGATCCGCGTCCCTTTATGATGGCCACCATGTTCGCGGCGGCATCCAGTTTCGCTACGCCTATCGGCTATCCTACGAATATGATGGTGTACGGACCGGGAGGGTATCGGTTCACGGATTTCATGCGGGTAGGTATTCCGTTGAATGCCGTGTTGATAGTGGTAGCAACGATTTTGATACCGATGGTCTGGCCATTTTAAACGGGAGGTATTATATTTATGATGCCAAGCTGTGTGTTTTGGCGCGAATTATTTTAAGATTTTAGCCACAAGGACACAGAKCTCACAGAGATTTTTCATCCGCAGATTTCACCGATAGCGCAGATGGAGGGATTATGAAACTTATGTGTTTACGTTTTAGAATTTCAAATAAACAATGTGTGGGTTCTCCCAACCATTGAATTTTTCAGATTTGACTAACCGAATTCACATATATAGGACAGTTATATGAATGGAGAGTTTGCTGGATAAAGAAAAGCGCAAGCCTTGTTTGGAGAAGCCAGTGCCTTATTCAAGGACGGCGAATGGTACTATATCGAGTCCGGTGAAAAGATAGAGCCTATCACCAAAGAAAAATTTAATCGCCTTGCCATATGAATCTCTAGTTTGGAATGCCTCTCTGGGCGAAGAGTATGTACCTTTCTTGGACGTTATGGACAACCAAGGTTCTTAATCGGGGTAAATCGAGTTAGGTAAATCTGCGACATCAGCGTAATCTGCGGATAAAGTTCTTGTGTTTCTCTGTGAACTCTGTGGCTAGAGTATTTTTATCAGGTAATATTCTCCTCAACATATCTCAGCAATAAGGTGCTGCATCGCGCTAATGTACAGCAGCATTTCTTGATGACGATGGGCGTTGTCTGGGTAGGAGTCCACTGGCCTGTTCAATCATGCGGATGTTGGTATCCCACATCTCGTAGTCGGCAGGAACAGTATTGAGCATCAGGGCAGCATTCATGTGCGCACGACCACGCTGGGCTATGGGCTGCAAGGCTTGAGGGGGCGCGCCAATGGAAATTCTCATGGAAAATTCCAGATAACACACCTTGGCGGAATCCAGATGGCAGATGAATTCAAAATATTCCGGAGTTTCAAGCCGTTCGATGGGCAGCACTTTTCCCTGTCTTTGGAACAGGTGCAGTGCTGTCTGGAATTCCCCCTCTGCGATGGCGGGACGAAAATCCTCGGCTAGCAGGTAGGCTCGGCCCAGATAAAAGTGGGCACCAGCATGTTCAGGATTATTCAAAAGGAATTCGCGTAAAACCGGACGTGCTTCTTCCCATCGCTGTTCCAGACAGAGAAATTCTCCCTGCTCGAATAAATCCATATCGTCATTACGTTGGTTTTGCTGCGTGAAGCACCCCGTCATCAGCATCATCATGCTGATGACATACATGCTTCGTGTAACCATGGAGCAAGCTGCACGGAAGCAGTTGGGTGCTGTAATGGTCACGCGATTTTCACCCTTCCATTTAGGGTTATTCCCACCGGGGTTTGATCCGGAAGAAAGCGGTATTGGCCCCTACTCGACAAAAGACAGCGACCTCTACAGGGCGTTCTTTGGATAGGCGTTCCACTACTTTCTTGAAGGAGTCCAAGCTATCAACGGGATATCCGCCTAAAGACATAATAATGAAGTTAGGTCGTAACCGAGCCAGATTAGCCGGGCTGCCGGATTTAACACGGCGAATAATAACGCCCTGCACATCCTCTGCCAGATTCAAGGCTATACGAAGATCGGTAGTCATTTCACGTACGGTCACGCCGAAAATTTCGTCTTCGTATTCGTTGGCATCACGTCCGGCCTTGGGCCGTTTAGTGAGSGTGAGGCGWATCTCCATGGGRCTGCCATCCCGATAMAAATGAACAGGTARCGGCTCATCTTGRGGGCTTTCCCGGACCAATTTRGTAAAGGATACTACGTCCTGATCCTGCTTGGCGACGACGGYCTCSTYRTTRAARMKTGWAATRACRTCRCCCNATKYGAAGNCCSGCWYKSTMRGCCGGGGAKYCGGRWATRACCGTGCTCACAACTACGCCGCCGTCCAAGGGAAGCTCCCAGTATTCGCCCAGATCCTTCGTAAGAGGTTGGGTGAATACTCCCAGCCAGGCATCCTCTTTTTTCTCATCATCTTCTGTTGGCGGGGTATCGATGTATTTTTGAAACAGGCTTGCCTGATAGGCCAAGGGGTGACCGCTCCGTGTATATAATTCGCCTCCTTCGTTAGCCGATAAATCGAATCCCAATACGCCGAATATCTTTCCTTCCGCGTTAATGACCGGACCGCCAACATAGCCAAAGGAAATGGGGCCGTCCAGGCAGTAGGTAAGGCGGGGTTCTTCAAGGATGGCGCCGATGCGTCTGGACTGCATGGCTTTCGTGTAATCAAGCGTCTCGCCCAGCAGACCCACGGTCAAAAATGATTCACCCAATCCCAATCCTATATCAGGTGCAAACGACACGAACGGAAAGGTGACATCCTCATCCGTTTTAATCCGGAGAAACAACACGTTAATGTCGTCCGGTTTTTTTAAAACGGTGGCATCGTATTCTTTTTGATCCTCGCCGATTCCCACCGTAATTTTTGGGTTGAGGGGTTTTCGGTTTTCCACTTCCATGTGACCGTGAACCATGACCAGGCCGTCGCTGGAGACGATGATGCCCTGGGTATATGCGGCTCTCCGGCTTACATTCCCTGTGTTGCTGTTGGTGATCTCCACGGAGTAACTTATTTTACATATAGCAGGAACGATTTCTTCCCATGTCTGCTGATACACGGACTGGGGTACCTGGGAAGAGGCGCCTGGGGCGAATGCAAGCACAGTCGCTAAGACGATCAAAGAAAGTGTGATTTGGTTCTTTGGTGTGAATGAAAGCATAAAGCGATTTAACTCCCAGCGGTCTGCTGTTGTGGATCCTGCTTAATGAGACGRAACATGGTWAGYGCRCCACGTTTAACAGTAAGCAGTACAAGTTTCTTRTGYGACTCGACGAGKGTRTCGTAGATGRCATTGAATGCGGCTAAGTCTGTAACGTGATCATCATCAATTTTCAAAATGATATCGCCTTGAAGCAATCCAGCCGCCGCGGCTATCTCGCCTGCCCGGATACCGGATACATAAATCCCATCCCTGGAAGGCAATTGGGCACGGCGGATAAGTTGGTCGGTCAGGTCAGATGCGGTAAAACCCCATTCCTCAAATTCGATTTGCCTTCCTACTTTCTGGCTCAATTCTACAGTGGTAATTGGGATATCCACCACTTGATCCTGACGTTGGATAGTCAACTGGATTTCTTCGCCTACAGGTACGTCCGCTACCATTTTTCGCACGGCAGGAAGGTCTTCGGTGAACCGGGCATTGGTTACGACACCGTCGATAGCGAGTAAAATATCGCCGGGACGAATTCGTGCTTTATAMGCGGGTAAAAGGGGATCTACATCGGAGATGACGACACCCGAGCGCGACGGATCATCGGTTATGCGTGTCATCTCCTGAAACGAAACGCCCATCGTGCTCCGGGTAACTTTGCCGGTGGCGATAATTTCTTCGATGACCTGCCGTGCTATGTCCATGGGAATGGCGAATCCCACATTGTCGGCACCAGTGAGTTTGCGGGTATTGATACCGATGACTTCGCCACGAATATTTACCAGCGGACCGCCGCTGTTTCCTGGGTTGATGGCTGCGTCCGTTTGGATCCAGTTGTTGTACGGTGCTCCTGACGATCCCATGCTTTCCAAATTTCGGTCAGTCACACTGACGATACCCATGGATACGGAGCGCGAGAGGCCGTGGGGACTGCCCATGGCCAATACGGTTTCCCCGGAGACCATAATCCCCGATGATCCCAATTTTACAAAGGGCAGATCGTTTCGATCTGTATTGAGTTTCAAGACAGCGATATCGGTAAAGGGATCGGTGCCGACTACTACGGCTTCCACTTCGTCTTTATCAAAGAGTACGCAGCGAACGTAATCGGATTTTCCTGCTACATGTTCGTTGGTAACAACATAACCGTCTGAAGRGATAATGAAGCCGCTGCCGGTAACGGGTACCTCTTTGCGTTCTCCCCGTCGAAATACCTCCTTGACGGGGCTGACGTGTACAAGCGCAGGTGCCACTTTATCCTTTGCCTGGATAACGGCTCTCTGGGTTGAACCTCCTATGGTGGCGCACCCGGAAGCGGTGAAGACAATGATAGAAAGGATGGGGGTTATAACCTTCAACTTTGATACTCCTCATTTTTTTTGTTGAATGTTCAACAGCTTCATTATAGTAAAGCGGAAAATGTAAAAAAAGTTTCCGCAGCCTCTCCTAGTGAGCATAAGGCATGTAGAAAACAAATTCAGGGTGCCTTTCATTCATTGCGGAAGAAAAGAGGTGTATGGCTGCGAATCGGATACTAGAGCGATTGTATCTGGCTGTAACGCAACTCTTTGGTGGTAAAACGGATACTATATGTCGGTAAAGACTAAGGCTTACTGCATTTTTGCGGTCTGGGATATTAGATTGGATTTTTGTAATTGCTTTGATATAATGAGTCAAACCAATGGGGATGGTTTTATAACTCCTTAAACTATAGTGGGTTATATAACGCTGGACTGCGTTTCTGCTGTCCGGAAGGGGAACGATTTTGCGTTCATTCATGCGTGCACTGCCCGGTATTTTCTCCCACGATATGGGCATCGATCTAGGTACTGCCAACACGTTGGTGTATGTGAAGGGGCAAGGTATTGTCCTTTCCGAGCCGTCGGTGGTGGCCATCAACAAAGACCGGGGTAATGCGGTTCAAGCCGTGGGCAACGAGGCGAAAAATATGATCGGGCGAACGCCGGGTAATATTGTCGCGATYCGTCCTATGAAAGACGGTGTCATAGCCGATTTCGATCATACCGAAGCCATGCTCCGTTATTTTATACGCAAAGTG
>NVWG01000136.1 GCA_002746185.1 Candidatus Hydrogenedentota bacterium | reverse complement strand
ATTAACTGATTTTGCAGATTCTGTTGCAAAATTGCCACAATCCGCCGGTGGAGGCCACTGGTTTCCCCAAGGGTATTCATGTTGTCCTGCGGCACGCTTCCATTGAGATCGAGTAAGGAGTGAATACTTCTGCTGTGCTTCAAGGGAGCCGGCATTGTGTTCCTTTTGGGTTAGCCATTCGCAGAACTGCAGGGCTTCCTCTCTATTGATTCCGACAACCGGATGATTCGGTCCCTGTTCAAATCCCGGGTTCTTCCAAGTATCTCCATTTTTTATCCAACCGCCTTCGGTGGTGGACAGAATCGGCAGATTCTTTGGGAAATCGATTGACTCGGCAAATGTGTTGAACTGGCGCCGGGTGGTTTCTYTGGAACTGACCCAGAAATTACCGAATGGAACCAAGACCATCTCCAGAGAATTGGTCCATTTTTCTTTGAGAAACGGTGTGGAACGTGGAATTAGTTCGACGTCGATGATATTGATACCTCCGCTTTCCAGAAAAACATTGGTGGTGAGAGGGTGRTGACCTTCCAATTCGATTTGATATTGGACGATCCCTTCTCGACGGCTGTTTAGGTCCTTTCCCCTGTAGACCGAGGATGATGCGGATCCAGTCAGGCTCAGATTGATGCTGGATTTCTTTCCCCAGAAATCCAGAGCGGTGATGGTTGCCGGTTGTGTGGTGTGAATCCGGGCCTTCACCAAGTTGAAATCAATCATTTGCGTGGGCGGTTTTGTCCCGGCAGTGATGGTGAATTGACGAATGATTCGGCGGTTTTTGGAATCTTCTGCTTCCAGTAAATAATGTCCCGCCTTCAAATTGTTAAGCTTCTCCTCAGAGCCTTTTAAATGACCGGTGCGGATTGATGTCCAATATCGATCGTTCCACAATTTTCCGGTTGCCTTCGGAGATTCTTTCCAGAGGGTGAAGGAGGAATCATAACCCAGATGATCGTAGGCTTTTAGAGAAAGAGTTGCATCTGTCGGTTTCTGGGTGGCGATCGTCGGCTTTGATTCGTCTTTTGGACTGTTCCATTTAAGAAATATTCCCGTGCCCACGGCTCCCATGAGAAACAGGGAGCTTAGAATGGTCATGATTCTCCTCCCTTTTTTTCTCCTTTGACTGGAGTAGTGAGACGGCGCTGGATTAAACTGCAGTCTGCCAGTTTGGCTGGCAGACTGCAGTTTCTGGGTGCCATCGACCAGAGATGAAATATTGTCTGACAGACTCTTGGCCGATTGCGGTCGATTGCCCGGGTATTTATCCAGGCATTGCATTATCAAATCGCAGACATTAGAGGGTACATTGTTTTCCAAACCGAACCGAGCCAGGCGATCATGAATCGGTTCCGGCAAGTTGTTATAGATCTGTGTCGGAATATCTCCTTCGAAGAATGGAGGTTTGCTTGTCAGTAGCTCATAAAGTGTTGCTCCCAGAGAGTAGATATCATCGGCAGGTTCCGGTTTGTTCCCGTCCAGTTGCTGGGGGCTCATATAAGGGGGCGTACCTCCTGATGCGTTCGCAATGGATTCTTCATCCGCGGAAACGTGACCATGCGCCAGTCCGAAATCCGCAAGTTTCAGCTCGTTTCGGCGAGCGAGCATAATGTTGCTCGGTTTGAGGTCACGATGAATGATCTGCTCAATGCCATGAGCATATTGGAGTGCCGCACAGAGCTGTTTTAGAAGAGGTCGAATCTTATACCAATAGAGAACGTGCCCTTCCTGCTCGTGGCGCAGTTGATGCAGGGTGACCCCGTCCACATATTCCATCGAAATGAAGGGTGCGTTGCCTTCATTGGTATGCCAGTCAAATACACTGACGATATTCGGGTGATGCAGTTTGCGGCTTTGCTGCACTTCACTCCGCAGCATGTTCACAGCCTCCTTATCGGACTGGATATCCGGGGTTAGGAATTTTAATGCCACCTGTAACCAGTTTTTGGAATCACTGAGTTCCAGGTCTGCCGCAAGCCAAACCACCCCCATACCGAAAATCAATCAAATTAATTGCCGGTATACCCGCTTTACGAAAAGGAATATGATCGTCTTCTATGGAAATAGTGTGGGGGAGGAAATGCTTTCCCACATCCAATTCTTTCGCCTTGTACCAAATAATATTCGTCAGCCACGGCGGAGCGCCTTGCTCTCGCTGAATGCCCAAATCGCAATCACCGATCATATCCACATTTATCATCACCTTGATGGAATCAATCTCGCCTGTCTCTTTCAGTTCCTTCACAAGCTCCCGACTCCCATACAGCCCATCCACCGCTGACCATTCTTCAAACGCCTCCTCACCATCAAACCAGCAGAGCCAAATTGAATACCCCTCCCGCGTAGGACCCAGCACCCGAGCCATCTCCATCATCCACGCCGTGGTCGATCCGCCGTCGTTGGCCCCCACAAACGGAAAGTCCGGAAAATATTTCGTATCGTAATGGTTCCCAATAACAATCACACCATCCTTCGTGCCTTTCACAATACCAATAATATTGGTCATGGGCTTTAAGCCGAGAGGCGTACTAGCTTCGAATTTATGTTCGCGAATCTCCAGCCCCGACTCCGTCAACACACTACGGATCTTGCCCTGCATTTTCCCATGTGCCTCCGATCCGCTTACACGGGGACCCAACGCTACAATGTCCTCCAAGTGACTATAAGCAAACTCACCATTAAAAGGACTAACAGAGGAACCCGCAAAACCAATGTAATATGGACCGRTAGCTAACCCGCCTTCACTGCATCCCCCCAATACCATCACGATAAGTACACTAACCAAACTTACTCGCATTTCATGTAACTCCTAAACGATAAATATGAATCGTCATCCTAACATGGCAACCGCGCAAACAGCTAAAACACCCGAAAACTTGAAAAATTCTGCATCCCTCATTGTTGTGCCCCATCGTTGTACCGGGGTATTCAACCTGCCCGTTGGGGCATGGGCGTCTCGGGGCTGTTGAAAAATTCGCCGCACCAATCCGCTCCGGCTACCCTTATCACCACGGGGTTGCCCTCCCCAAATCGGGTCATGGGCGTCTCGCCCATGAGGCCAATTAAATCACAGGCGGAACGTCTGTGTTCACTATTTCGAATGCACGTACTCATCCGCAACCAATGGACTTTTTCAACAGCCCCGTCTCGCCCATGCCCCGATTTCAGTTAGCATAGTTTCAAACAATAAGAATGTTGTAGGGGCGGTTCGTGAACCGCCCGAACCATCCAACCAAACACAGCCGAGGGCGACTATGCCACATATCATCGTTGCTCCAAGGTTTCCAGACCCAGGCACTACCCCGACCCGGCACGGGTCTCCGACTACTCCGTGAAATCGCACCAACTTGAATCACGCCGAACCCCTCCCTATGATACGCCTTTTCCACCATTACAAAACCACCGGGTACCCATGGAACTACACGATAAAATACATCAGAACCTCAACACCATTCAGGCCAACATACGAGAAGTCGCTCATAAAGCCGAACGCGATCCAGCCTCCATCAAAATAATTCCCGTCACCAAGACCGTAGGGGTGGAGGAGGCGCGCATCCTCCTAGATTTGGGCTATACCCATCTGGCCGAGRMTSKMSWSCMYMTCGCSCARSCRARRRKMSAWRCSMTGSRCSATRSMGYCCMYYGSS
This sequence comes from Candidatus Hydrogenedentota bacterium, assembly GCA_002746185.1. GTDB lineage: Bacteria > Hydrogenedentota > Hydrogenedentia > Hydrogenedentales. The sequence continues at coordinate 9,760 of NVWG01000136.1, read as the reverse complement.
MMAKSRWSGGSWCMAWKSAACGCCGCAAAGCCAAAGAGGTTGTTACCCTCTTTCCCCGCGTGGATTCTGTAGACCGTCTGGAGCTGGCCCACGAGCTGCACAAACGATGTGAAGAACAGGGCCGCGCCTTGGAAGTTCTCCTACAGGTCAACGTATCCGGTGAAGACGTGAAACACGGATTTACCCCCGAACTTTTACCGCAGGCACTGAAAGAGATACAATCCCTATCCACCCTGACGGTGCTGGGTCTCATGACCATGGCCCCCGCAGCCGCTGGGGAGGACGCTATACGAGGATATTTCCGCCGATTGCGGGAACTGAGGGATGCTCATGGACTTACCGAACTGTCCATGGGAATGTCCAATGACTATCGTATCGCGATAGAAGAAGGCGCAACAGAAGTGCGCATAGGATCGGCTATTTTTACATAGTTCGACTCGATGCCTAACAACTTTAAATAGAATACGTTATGACTACAGACTTAAATACATTAGAACAGGAAAGCCAATCGGAACTGGAAGCTATTTCCACTCCCGATGCCCTTGAAGCCTATCGCGTAAAGTGGCTCGGACGTAAAGGAGTCATCACCGATGTTCTCCGGAGCTTGAGCGAAGTGCCCGAAGACCAACGCCGCGCTGTCGGTCAGGGAGCCAACAAACTCAAAAAGGCCATAGCTGAATCCATTGAAACGAAGAAGTCCGGCTTGAGCAGCGAAAGCGGGGGAGAGCCCACCGAACAAATCGACTTCACGCTCCCCGGCCGCGTCCCGCCTCAAGGTCACATGCACCTGGTATCTCAAGTCGCATACGAAGCCATAGACATCTTTTCAGAATTGGGCTTCCAGGTCGCCGAGGGGCCCGACATCGAAACGGAATACTACAACTTCGACAGTCTCAACACCCCGGCGGATCACCCTGCTCGCGATTCCCACGATACCTTCTATGTGAAACCCGGCATCSTCCTGCGTACCCACACTTCCCCGGTACAAATGCGTATCATGGAGCAGCACCAGCCGCCCATAGCCGTCGTCGTGCCGGGAAGGGTCTATCGCGTGGACTACGATGCCAGCCACAGCCCCATGTTCTACCAGTTGGAAGGCCTTCTAGTGGACAAAGACGTTACTTTCGCCGACCTGAAAGGCACCCTTAACCACTTTATTCACAGGATGTTCGGTAAAAACGTCAAGACCCGCTTCCGACCCCATTTTTTCCCCTTCACCGAGCCCTCCGCCGAAGTGGATATGTCCTGCTCCGTGTGCAAAGGCTCCGGCTGCCGCCTGTGTAAACACACCGGGTGGGTCGAGATTCTCGGCTGCGGCATGGTAGACCCGGAAGTATTCAAATACGCCAACTACGACTCGGAAAAATACACCGGGTTCGCATTCGGCATGGGCATAGACCGCATCGCCCTGCTGAAACATGCCATCCCCACTATCCATAAACTATACGAAAATGACTTACGATTTCTGGAGCAGTTTTAACTCATGAAATTTCCTCTCAGCTGGCTGAAAGACTATATCGACTTGGATGTCTCTGTTGACGAACTCTGCGACAAGATGACCATGCTCGGCCTGGAAATCGAATCTGTGGAATCCATGGGCGAAGGTATTCAGAACGTAGTCGTGGGTCACATTCTCGATATCCAGCCTCACCCGGACGCAGACAAACTGGTGATCTGCCAAACAGAAGTGGGACAGGACGAGCCTCTCCAAATCGTCTGCGGTGCGAAAAACATGAAAGCGGGGGACAAGGTCCCCACAGCCGTGCCCGGAGGCTCGCTCCCCGGTGGATTTAAAATCGGCAAACGCAAGATGCGGGGCGTGGAATCGGCAGGCATGATGTGTTCTGCGCAGGAATTGGGATTGGGTGAAGATCATTCCGGGCTGCTCATCCTTGACACTGATGCCCCCGTTGGTCAAGACGTCCGATCCATCCTCGGTCTGGATGACGTGATATTGGAAATTGAAGTCACGCCCAACCGCAACGACTGGTCAGGCCTCATAGGTATAGCAAGGGAACTCTCCGCTGCTTATGGCACTCCCCTGAAAATACCCCAAGTATCACTGACAGAAGGGGATACACTAGCCTCCGACCTGTCATCCGTCACCATCGAAGCCCCGAATCTCTGTAATCGCTATCTGGGCCGCATTATTCAGGGTGTAAAAGTCGGCCCATCACCCGATTGGCTGGCACAACGTCTCATCGCCGCCGGACAGCGCCCCATCAACAACATCGTCGACATTACCAACTACGTACTGCTTGAAACAGGACACCCTCTCCACGCTTTCGACCTGAATAAGCTCAACGGCAAACGGGTCGTGGTCCGTCAGGCCAAACCCGGTGAAACCATGAAAACACTGGACCAGGAAGACCGCAAACTCACCGAGGATATGCTGGTCATCGCCGACGCACAGATCCCCATAGCCATCGCCGGCATCATGGGTGGAGCTGATAGTGAAGTGGGGGACGACACGGTAGACCTGTTCATCGAAAGTGCCTACTTTTCACCATCCTCCGTCCGAAAAACAGCCCGCACTCTGGGCTTGAACTCCGAGGCATCCCAGCGTTTTCAACGCGGTGCCGACCCCGATATTGTTCCTCTCGCAGCGGATCGGGTATGCGAACTCATCTTGGAATGTGCAGGTGGAGAATTAACAAGTGGAACACTGGGCGAATACCCAAAACCCATTATAATAGAGCCTATTACACTAAATTTTCATCGAGTAGAAAAAGTGTTGGGCACGAATGTTTCATCCGAAACACAATTAAACATCCTCAAAACTCTCGGCTTTTCAGTCACCGAGCCCTCAGAAGATGATGCGATTATCCACGTACCGCCGAGACGTCACGATGCAACACGCGAAGCGGATCTCATCGAGGAAATCGCACGCCTTTTCGGCTTCGAAAACATCGAACCTACCCTGCCTCGTGTAAGACCTGTTGAGGCCCGATACGCTCCATCGTTCCAACGTCACCGCGACCTGCGTAACCATATACTCTCATGCGGACTTACCGAGTTCTTCAACTGGACCTTCACCAACCGTCCCGATATGGAAAAAGCCGGACTCACCAAAGATATCGACACCCTCATCCTGCTGGAAAACCCGCTCTCCGAAAAACAGGAGGGCATGCGAACCAGCCTGCTTCCCGGACTCCTCAACACCGCCTCATTTAACCTGCGTAAAAATCGTAAAAGTCTCTCCGCCTTCGAGTTAGGCCCAGTCTATACCTCCAGTCCCAATCAGGAAAACGGACTCCAGCATAACGAGTTAGGCATAGTATTAAGTGGCTCGGCAGGGGAGAAATTCTGGGGTAATCCGCAGCATTTATTGGATATCTTCGACCTCAAGGGTATCGTGGAAGGCATCATGGCAAACCTGAGCATGGACGATTTCACTATCAGCGCCGCCCAACGGGACTCCTTCGCAGACGGTGCCTGTGCTGAAATATCCCTTAAAGGCAATGTTATTGGTATCATGGGGCAAATCAATCTCGATGTAGCACAGAATTTCGAAATCGAGCATCCCATTTTCATAGCAATCCTCGATACAGATAAATTACTCAAGTCCAAACAATCCACGGTGGTGTATCAGGGAACATCGGATCACCCGCCGTCCTTACGCGATCTGGCCGTTCTGGTAAACGACGACATACCCGCCGGAGACCTCATCCGTGCAGCCCAGAAAGCCGGGGGCAAGAACCTGGCCCAAGTCAGCATATTCGACATCTACAGAGGTAAACAGGTAGAACAAGGTAAGAAAAGCGTCGCCCTAAGCCTGATTTTTCAAAGTAAAGAGCGTACACTTACCGATAAAGATACTGACAAGGCGTGCAACAAAATAGTAAAGTCTATGGAGCATCAATTCGGAGCCCAGCTCAGGTAAAGGATACCGTACCACGCATGAATCCCATGCTCGACAGCAAATACACTCAACTCCGCCAGCAGCTGACCGATCTCAAAGAAGTCATGCAGGCCAATCGTGAAGATGTCCTTCAACAGCACGCCGAAAAAGAAAACCTGCTCCAGGAAAAATGGGAACAGCGGAAGCATTTAACTACCCTAAAACGTATATCCGAAGACTATGACAAGGTGCTATCAGAAAATAACCGATATAGCAATGATCGCCAGGAACTTCGCGATAGTCTCAAGATGATTATTAGCAGCACCAAAGCTCTCCATAACCTGAAGAAATCGTGAGATGGGGGAGCGAGTCCAAATAAAACTAGGCGGACGTACCCTCAGCGTACCCTTGTATAGAGATATGGACACCACCATCGGTATCGCCAAACTGGTGAGCAAGCGCCTTCAGGAAATCGAGAAAACCAGCCCACGTATAGATACCCAGGCCTTCGCACTGGAAGCCGCCATGTCCTTCGCCATCGATGCCGCCGAAAGCCAGACCAACAGCGAAGAAGACGGCCGGGAAATGCTCCTCCAGATGGACACCCTCAGCAAAGAAATCGCGGAACTCATCCGGGAGTATCGTCCCGACACAAAAATCTCATAAAAGCATCTACTATCTCTGATCTAAAATTTCAGTATCGGCAGGGAAATCCAGCTCAAATAGGCTTGAATCTATCTTGGGATTTAGCTCGAAACTAATCAATTTTGTAATTCTACCTTGTATGGATTTACCATCAGCGACATCATAAAATCGAAAGGTTTTCGGAATCCACACGCCTTGTATTTTGGTCGGTTTGATATCGCTATAATGTTTAAGCACATTATCTTTAAAATATTCACTTTTGATTATGCTATAACCTCGCAAAGGATCAATAGAAACCCGAATGTGACCACCGTTTTCAGGGATAGTTTTGAGGTAATACAGGTTCTTATCAGAATCAAACGTTACATCGGTATCATACCATTCCGCCATATCTGCAGATAGAAAACGCTTACCAATTAAATAACTATTGATTTTAAATTTCGTGAGATCGTGTGTACTGATAGACCCTACCTTTTTAGATTTACCCAGCTTTAACGTAGATTTCCCAAATACTGACAATTTCTTATAGAGTTCACCATCAAAAATCTCGGATATTTTTACCCCGGATTTAGTATCAACCCTGGTACGTACCCCGTCAGTAATTACATCAATTTGCTGATAAAGAAAGGGTTCGGAATTATTCAGTGTTTGAGATATTTGAGATATCAGATATCCTTCTATCTGAAGGCGGTAAGAGGAGCCTTCAGCAGGCGAACCTTCCCGCATTTTGGACAATAGCTCATCCAAAGTAAGTTGCTCCGCATTCGCAACAGCACAGGGTACCGCCAACACAAAAACACAGCACAACCCAATCCAGCATCCAAATCGATTTAACATAGCAATCTGTGCTCCTTGTTATAGAGTTAGTGTACACAAACAGAACTGAAGTGTACATACCATGCCAACCGCCCAATATTCATCCCAAGGCTTACTATATAYRCAACGTCTGATAATATATATTATGTTCATTTTAAATCAAGACTCACCCTTGAGCGATATTGCTCCTGCTAATACTCCGACAACCGAATTGTCATATATATACCTGCGCCGACGAGTTAACTCATCGCCCGAGTGTATTCATCTCCAACAACTTAGCCCCATGATACGCACCGTCAACCCGTATCGCTTTTCAAGATTTTCAGTAGTCTGGAATTTCCATGCAGTTAACCATGAATCGAAAAATTGAAAAGCCCGACGAACCCCCAGCCCCACTTCACACTTGTGCTGTCATTTTTATCGCAGTCGCAGCGCTCATCCCAAAGCACTATCAAACAAGTTTATAATCTGCTTCGCCCAAGCCGAAAAACAGCCAAAATACCCGATTTAGCCCCACAACGCCCTCTACGTGATGTTCACCACAATATGAAGGGGGAGACATGCCGAAAAGGCCATACAAAGCGCCTGGCGCACACCAGATAGGCTATTTCTCCATCTCCCAGACCTGCGGTGTGGCTACCTCCAGAGAATTTCCGTCCGGATCACGAAAATAGATGGACACCCCGCCGCCCGGCCAGGTGAATTCCTGCTCGATTTCGATTCCGTGCCCCTCGAGATGATCCCGCCAGCCGTCAATCTCGTCTGGGGTCATGTGGAATGCCACATGACCGTCACCGACCGTGCCGTGCGGAGAAAAAAGCGGCGGGGTACTTTGCCTGGTCACGTCAGGATTGAAAAGAAGCACCATTCCGTCACCGCATCGGAAGAAAACATGGCGACCCGGCACCTTGGCATAAAACGTCAGTCCGATCACGTCCCGATAGAATTCCTCAGCCGCCTCCAAATCGTCCACATACAGACACGTCTCCAACACACGCGATGGTTTCATAGCACCCCTTTCCCAAGTCAGGTATCAACTACACGCTCTGAGCAACACTTTACCCCGATTTTCATGCCACTGCAACCGCACCCTGCAGATCGCCTATACTGTCGCACACCATGAATGATTCAACGCCTATTCCACATAAATCGCCCCGCGCCTGGGAAAGCATTATTCCAGCCTTCGTCGCACTGGCGGTTTACATCTATACTCTACCGCCATCCTTTTCAGGCGAGGACAGCGGGGAACTCATCGCCGCCGCTTATACTCTGGGTATCCCCCACCCCACGGGCTATCCCCTGTGGACCCTTCTCGCCAACGGGTTCATTAACCTCATCCCGTTTGGTGATATCGGATGGCGCGCTACTTTGCTGTCCAGTGTTTTCGGAGCCATCACCGTCGCCATCGTACATCGTTTCATCATAGACCTAACCCAAAACCGATGGGCAGCCATAGCAGGTGCATTGGCACTGGCCTTTTCCCGCGAATTTTGGGAACAAAGCGTCATCGCAGAAGTCTACACCCTCAACGCGTTCTTCGTAGTCATCTGCCTGTACCTAGCGTATCGATATCATCAATCGCCGGATAACAATAAGATTGCCTACGCTCTGGTATTCCTGTTCAGTCTCGGTCTGAGCAATCACAGCACCATGTTCCTCCTGGGTCCCGTTCTCGCCTTCTCCTTATGGAAATCCAACCCRGCCACTCTACGCACYCCCCGAATAATAATTACATTCAGTCTCTTATTCCTGCTGGGGCTATCCRTYCAYYTSTAYCTGCCCATACGWAGTGCCGCCAATCCCGCCATGGACTGGGGYAAYCCGGARAACTGGGCCAACTTCTGGAGCGTCATYACCCGGGARCARTATCARGGCATCATCACAGACARYCCGCGCTCRCTRRGSCGYTTCCTCTGGCARTGCRGYATCTTYYTGAAACARTACGCYTGGGAATTCACCCCATGGCTGGCCTGGCTCCCAATCCTCGGCTGCATCKCCCTGTTCAAAAAGTCGACACGACCTGCCGCAACTCTCCTGGCATCATCTCTGGCTATCATCACCATGGCCTCCATCATCATCCCCAACTTCGGCCCCATCTACCATGACATCTGGGTCAACACCACCTACTACATACCCATATWCGCGATAGCCGCTATATACCTGGGCGTGGCGTTGCACACCCTTGCGACGCGGTATCGCATGCCAATGTTCATACAGACCTTGATAGTGGTCATCATCACCATCAGTCCACTGGTCGTCCATTTCCATCACAACAACATGCGGGACTATCATCACACGCGAGACTACGCCTACAACCTACTCGGCACTATGGAACCCGATGCTATCTACTTCGGCAGCGGCGACCACACCATATTCCCCATGGTCTACTTGCAAGTGGTAGAAGGACTTCGCCCCGACGTGACGCTGGCGAATAAATACGGTTATCCAGACACAGAACTCCTGACGGAACTCCCCCATCCTCCGGATTCTTTCCCGCCTAGCGAAGCTGATGAATCGCGGTTGTTCGCTTGGATCATGAATAATTCGGATCGTCCCGTCTACAGTGTTGTGCGACGGCCTTCGGGGACACGCAAGGCAGTTCGAAATGGTTTGCTCTATCGCTATCTGAAACCTGGAGAAACTGTTGATGTAAATGCCCCTTGGGAACATTACACTTGGCGAAACTCCATGGCTCTTAATACTTCCAGAGGAGATTGGACTACCGAACTCATTCAATACGAACTCTTTTACGCTGAAGCTGAGCGGAAATTTGATGAAGGAATAGATGAAGCTGGAATCTCATCGTTGGAGAATGCCCGTTGGCTTATCCACAAAGATCCCGGCGCATTGAACAATATCGGGGTGCTCTATGCCCGGCACGGGCATCTGGATGAAGCCGAGGAAGAATTTGCGACCATTTTGGATGCAGATCCGCGTCACTTCTCCGCATTACTTAACATAGCAAAGGTGCGCCTAAAACAGAATCGCCCACAAGATGCATTGAAATTTGTGGAACGCGCTCTCATCATTCAGCCCGATTCCGAACCAGCCCAGCGTCTCAAAGAAAAAGCCCTGCSCAGGCTTTCACCTGSGCAGGACYMMRAWYARYAAWRTWTRRRRMYGTKRTRSMRSSRYCWWSTKMSSYMRGCACCAGCCATACATACCGTACGGCAGTACCCCGGAACGGGTCTCCGTCTCCAACACATTCAGAAAACAGACATCCCGTCAGTGCGTTTAGTTCTCGTTGTTTTTCACGCTGCCGGCACCGGAAGTTTCTTCCAAGAACCATTCGTCATCGTCGGAAACAACTTCGGATACCACAATAACTTTCAAGCCGTCTTTGCTCTGGACTTTCCCGATAACTTCCACTTCCGCGCCCATGTGCTCTACCATCAGGTCTTTCGAGGATTTACCTTCTGAACCCAATACCAGATAAACTTGTTTAGCGTCGCCTTCGGTGACCAGAAATCCAATGGGATTGCCTCGCTCTGCACAAGAACGGGCGCATGCCGCATGGCCTTCACCTGATTTCCCACCACCCAGGTAGCAGTTAATATCTATCGGTTCACCAATGAGGGATGTTTCTTCGTCCGCCGCCAAAGCCGTTCCGGTAGGAATCAAAGCAAGAGCAGCCAAAGCCACCGCAAAAAAAGTCGTCATTTTCATTGTAGATCTCCTTAAATTATCCTCAGTATCGTCACCTAATCTAAACGCCTTCCACAGGCGAAATATTCATTTTCCACATGAATCACCAATATACCAAATTCCGAAAAATGGCTCAAGTATCAGCCTTTTGAGGGATTCTCATGATGGAATAGGTACCGTTCTTGGAATAATTAGGATAGGAGCGCATGCCGTGCATTTTTGTATCGTGACAATCGTTCGATATCTGATGGCTGGATTTCGTCGAGTCTATTGATGTCCATATTATCTTCAATATCCGCCAGTTTCACCTGCCGTGCAATGGCATTAGGTTTGCACCGTATAACGAATTCCTCATAAGTCTCCTCCGAACGACGCGTAAGGCAATCGACGGCCTCAACAACGGTTTCAGGAAGCCCTCGTTCGCGTAATTTGTCTAGCGTCCATTCCGTGTCCTCTACCACATCGTGCAACAGGGCTGCCATACGCTCCTCGTCTGAATTTACATTGTGCATGACCCGCAGTGGATGGAGGATATAACTCTGTCCGCCTTTATCAACCATTCCACGGTGTGCTTCCGTTGCAATGATGATCGCGTCCTCGATAGTAAACAATATTCTTAACCTCCTTGTATTGACGAAGCCGTTGGAATCTCCTTCCAAACGACTATACACTACCAGACAAACTCACCAAACGACTCTATACTCCATGTACACCTCCCGGATTCATATACTAAGCGCAACACTTGCTCGTGAGACTCAGCGCGCAGTTATCCATATATCCACGGCGTAGGGTTCCCGTCGGCCTTGGCACTAG
>NVWG01000135.1 GCA_002746185.1 Candidatus Hydrogenedentota bacterium | reverse complement strand
AGGTTTTTAGTTTAAACGTTTAGAGGCTTTTTTGAGTGCGGCACGTACCCGTTTCGGGGAAGTTCCCCCTAAGGTGTTGCGTTCCTTCACGATATGAGCCGGGGGCAAGATCGCCTGAATATCTGACTTGAATAATGAGGAAAACGATTGAAAGGTTTCCAGGGTTAAATCCGTAAACCGCAGTTTGTTTTTCGTGCAGTGCAACACCATTTTTCCCACGACCTCGTGGGACTCGCGAAAGGGCATTCCTTTGGCAGTCAGATAGTCCGCCAAATCCGTGGCTTCGAGAAAGCCTTCCTGAGTCGCCTCCAACATGGCCTCGGCATTGACTTTGATCGTCGGTATCATTTTCGCGACGACCGCAAGGCACAATTGGACGGTGTCCGAGGCATCGAACACAGGTTCCTTGTCTTCCTGTAAATCCCGGTTATAGGTCATGGGTAGACCTTTCATAAGCGTGAGCAACGCGGTGAGATCGCCATAGACCCGGCCGACTTTCCCGCGCACCAATTCCGCCACATCCGGATTTTTTTTCTGGGGCATGATGCTCGAACCCGTGGTGAATGCATCGCCAATGACGACGTAATTATACTCTTGGGTTGACCATAGAATGAGCTCTTCCGAAAAGCGTGACAGATGCATCATGACCAGGGCGGCGTTGGAGCAGAATTCGATGAGGTAATCCCGGTCGGAGACGGCATCCATGCTGTTGACGGAGAGAGAATCGAAGTCCAGTTCGGCGGCAACCTGCTTCCGGTTGATGGGATAGGTGGTTCCTGCTAGCGCGGCGGATCCGAGAGGCATAACATTTACCCGCTTGCGTAATTCACCGAAGCGTTGGTGGTCCCGGTGGAACATTTCCACGTAGGCAAGGAGGTGATGAGCCAGCAGGACGGGCTGCGCGTGTTGGAGATGAGTACAGCCGGGGAGGATGACCTGAAAATGGGTATCCGCCATGGTGGACAACGCCCGTTGCAGATCGATAAGCAAGGATTGGACGGCATCAATTTGGTCCCGACACCACATGCGCATATCGGTAGCGATCTGGTCGTTCCGGCTTCTTCCGGTATGGAGACGTTTGCCTGCGTCGCCGATACGTTCGGTGAGGGCTGACTCGATGTTCATGTGCACGTCTTCCAGATCGGTGCGGAAGGTGAAGGCATCTTTCTCGATTTCGATGTCGATTTTTTTCAGACCCGCGATTATTTTCTTGGCGTCGCTTTTGGGGATGATACTCTGGTCGCCCAGCATCCGTGCATGGGCTATGCTGCCCCGGATGTCCCACGGAGCGAGCCGTGCGTCGAACGATACCGATTCGCCCAGTTGTTCCACCAGTGCATCGGTTTTACCTTCGAATCTGCCGCCCCATAGTTTTTTCATGATAGTCCTGTCTGTTTATTGGTCGAAGAGCCCGGCATTTTTCCGAACCCGAAGCCTCAACGCATTCAATTTGATGAAGCCCGCTGCGTCGGCCTGATTATACGCACCTTCGTCTTCTTCGAAGGTGGTAATTTTGTCGTCGTAGAGGGATTTTTCGGCTTTACGTCCCACCAGATCGCAATTGCCCTTGTAGAGTCGCATGCGCGCCGTGCCCGTGACGTTTTCCTGACTGCTGTTCACGAAACTCATGAGCGCATCGAATTCAGCGGAGTACCAGAAGCCGTTGTAGATAAGCTGGGCGATTTTCGGGGACAGTTGATCCCGTTGGAGCATCACTTCCCGATCCATAGTGATGGACTCCACGCCCCGGTGTGCGGCGTAGAGGATAGTGCCGCCGGGAGTTTCGTATACACCCCGCGATTTCATGCCGATGAACCGATTCTCCACAATATCGATACGTCCAATACCGTTTGCGCCGCCTACTTCATTGAGCTTCACCAACAGTTCCGCTGGAGTCATACGTACGCCGTCCAGCGCTACGGGAGTACCTTCCTCGAATTCGACTTCCACGTAGGTAGGCTCGTCGGGGGCATTCATGGGACTGACCGTGGTCTTGAACATGTCTTCATCGGCTTCGGTCCAGGGGTCTTCCAGCATGCCGCCTTCGTATGAAATATGGAGCATGTTGCGATCCATGGAATAGGTGAATTCCTTGTTGGGAATTTCGATGTTGTTTTTCCGGGCGTAATCGTGGAGGGCTTGCCGACTGTTCAGGTCCCATTCCCGCCATGGTGCAATGACGGTGACGTTGGGTTCCAGGGCATAGTAGGTCAGCTCGAATCGAATCTGGTCGTTGCCTTTTCCCGTGGCGCCGTGGGACACCGCATCGGCTCCTTCTTTGCGCAGAATCTCAATCTGGGCTTTAGCGATGAGGGGCCGCGCCACGGACGTGCCCAGCAGGTACGAGCCTTCATAGATAGCGTTGGCCTTCATGGCGGGTACGACAAAGTCACGGGCGAATTCCTCTTTCAAATCTTCCACATAAACGGCGGACGCACCTGTTTCGATGGCCTTCTGCCGGGCTGGTTCGGTTTCTTCGCCTTGGCCTACGTCGGCGACAAACGCGATCACATCGGCTTTGTAGGTTTCTTGAAGCCATCTCAAAATGATGGATGTATCCAAACCGCCGGAGTAGGCCAGGACAACTTTCTTAATGGATTTTGACATGGTGGTTCCCTTTTCTTATTAACTCATCAATGTAACCATGACGGCTTTTTGCGCATGGAGACGGTTCTCCGCTTCGTCGAACACAATGGATTGGCTGCTCTCCATGACTTCGTCTGTAACTTCCTCGCCCCGGTGCGCGGGGAGGCAGTGCATGAACACGGCGTCGTCTTTGGCGAGAGCCATGAGATCGGCGTTAATCTGGTAGGGCATGAAAACGCTGAGCCGTTCTTTGTACTCGTCTTCCTGGCCCATGCTGGCCCACACGTCGGTATAGACCACGTCGGCATCTTTTACGGCGGCTTGCACATCGTTTGTGATGGTGTAGGAACCCAGTGCATTTTTTGATGCGTAGTCGTGTACGGCGTTATTCAATTCATATCCTTCCGGGCATGCCAGCACCAGATCGAAGGAGAACTTGGTGACCAGATTGGCCCAGGATGCGAACATGTTGTTGCCGTCGCCCACAAAGGCTATTTTCAGTCCGTCCAGCTTTCCCTTATGCTCTCGAATGGTTTGGGCATCAGCCAATACCTGACAGGGATGCAGCTCATCGGTGAGGGCATTGATTACCGGGATGGACGCATACTTTGCCAGTTCCAGTACCGCGTCATGGGAATGGGTGCGGGCCACGATGCCGTCCACCCAGCGGTCCAGATTGCGGGCCATATCGGGTACGGTTTCCCGTTCCCCCAGGATGGTTGTCATGAAGGTTGATTGACCGCCCAGTTGGAAAATACCTACTTCAAATGTGACTCGGGTGCGCAGGCTGGGTTTTTCAAAAAGCATGGCAATGGTTTTACCCAGTAGGGGCTGGTACAGTTCGCCAGCTTTTTGTTTTCGTTTCAGGTCGTCAGCCAAGTCAAGAAGGGCCAAGAGATCCTGCTGGGAATAATCGTTGAGTGAGATAAAGTCTGCGGACATTACAGGGCTCCCAATACGTCGTCCAAGGCGCTTATGACGGTGTCTACGTCTTCTTTGTGAATGATAAGGGGGGGGAGGAAGCGGACTACGTGGAGGCCTGCCGGGCCGACGATGATGTCCTTTTCAAACATGGCATTGATGATCACCGCTGCGGTGCAGGTTACGTCCATGCCAATCATGAGACCTTTTCCCCGGACTTCTTTTATGATGGCGTGTTTGTCGGCCAGGGTAAGGAGCTCTTCCTTGAAGTATTCGCCCATACCAGCGGCGTTTTCAACCAGTTTCTCATCCAGCAGGGCTGTGACCGAGGCCAGAGCTGCAGCGGTACACAGGGGATTGCCGCCGAAGGTGGAACCGTGGGAGCCTATGGAAAATCCTTGCGAGACTTCGTCGGTACATCCCATAGCCCCGATGGGTACGCCGTTGCCCAGGCTTTTGGCCAGGGTCATGATGTCGGGGGTAATATCGGCGTGCTGGTGGGCGAAGAGTTCCCCTGTGCGTCCCAGTCCGGTCTGAATTTCGTCCAGAATCATGAGGATATTTTTATCATTACATAACTGCCGGACTTGGGTAAGATAATTTTCGTCGGGTATGCCTACACCGCCTTCGCCTTGCACTGGTTCCAGGAGTATGGCACCCACATCGGGGGTAATGGCTTTTTCGAGGGCGGCCAGGTCATTGAAATCGGCGTATTTGAATCCTTGCATAAGGGGGGAGAAGCCGTCATGCAGTTTGGGCTGGCCGGATGCGGATATGGTTGTGAGGGTCCGCCCGTGGAACGATGCATGTGCGGTGACGATGGTAGGCTTAGGCTGCTCTTTTTGCTGCCAGTACCGTCTGGCGATTTTAATAGCGGCTTCGTTAGCTTCTGCGCCGCTGTTGGAGAAAAACCACTTGTCCGCGAAGCAATGCTGTGACAGGAGTTCCGCCAGTTTCACCTGCGATTCGATATAGTAGAGATTGGATGTATGGAGGATCTGCTGGGCCTGGTTGCAGATGGCTTCAGTCACTTTGGGGTGGCAATGACCCAGATTGACAACGGATATGCCTGCAAGGAAATCCAGGTAGCGGCGACCTTCGGCATCCCAGACATATTTTCCCTCACCCCGAACGAGGGCGAGTTTCCTGGTGCCGTACGTATTGATCACGTACTGATTCGCTAGCGTCTGAATTTCCTGTGTATTCATCTGGTTCATTCCAATTTTTCGCTGCGGTTGGATTATAGAAACGAATCTTATGCGCAGTTTTTCGGGATGGTTAAGGTTATAAAAGCCACATTATTGTATATTATGATGGTCTAATCACTTTTGGAACTGGTGGATTTCGACGATGTTTTTGTCTCGCTGGATCCTTTTTTCGTTTCCCCGGTTCCTTTAGTGGAGGACTCTTTCCCTTTATCTTTGGAGCCGGATTCGCTATCAGACCCGGATTCGGAGGGCTTGCCTTTTTTATTCTTGTAGTCGGTTTCGTAGAATCCGCTGCCTTTGAAGATAATGCCTGACCCGGTGCCGATCATTCTTTTACACGCGGCGCCGCACTCTTCGCATTTGATACGTGGCTTGGCATTTATACCGTGAAATTCGTCATGCTGGTTAGCGCATTTTTTACATTCGTAGGTGTATGTTGGCACTGATGCGTTCTCCTGGGGAGGAACCGGCGAAATTACGTGTCCGGACTATTTGTGTCAAAATGCGTAACATCCCTGAATAACAGGACTTCTGAACGGCGTAATGTATCATGAAATGGGAGGAAATTCAAGATTTTGGTGTTGTGGGTATGGGTTGAAAATGGCTAAATGTATTTATTTCCACCACGTTATGTTCCCCGCAGGTTCGGTGGGTTTCAGGTCGAATTGGAGATGGCAGTCGCCGTGGTGCTTGGCGATTTTGATGAGCAGGGTATTTTTCCCTTGTTTAAGTTGGAGGGTCTCTGGGAGAGCTTCGGTGGCGGAATCCCCGTGGAGTGCTCCATTTACGAAAAGCTTTATGGGATTTTTTGTGTCCAGGTGCAGGGAAACTTTGCTGCGCTGCTCGCAGGTGATTTCGGCGTAGGCATAGGCGATGCCGGAGTCGGTATTGGGGGAGTCATAATATACCGGAGCAAGAGCCTGGGGGAAGGCGAGCGTATGTTTTTGCGAAGTTGTGGTGTACCAGGTTCGCCAATTKATGGCGCGGTACCATCCGGGRTAGGTGGCATCGAAGTCCATCGCTTCTTCCGGGGGGTATACCATATCCATGCCGGCATTATTCCAGTTGGGAAACATGCCCAGGACCATCCATTTATGGGTATGGTGCTTACGTTCGGTTCGCAGCCATTCCACGGATCGCTGGTGGACCGGCAGTGTGCCTCGGGTTGCCAGGGAGCGTCGGGCGAAGTGCTTGAGCAGGTTAACGAACAGGGAGTCGGCGATGACATCGCTGCCCAGGTTTTCCAGTAGTTTCAGATGGGTAAAAATGATGCGTCCGTCGCCATATCGTTTTACCAGCAGGTCGCTGCCCCAGCGCAGGTCACCGTTGTCAGATTCCGGGCTGCGTTGGATGCTTCCTGCAATGTCTTCGTCGCTGGAATCCAGAAAGGTAACGGGGGGGATGATATTGCTGTAGGTGGACCCCATGAGGCCTTTCGTGGGAAGCGATTCAAAGACAGGGTGGAGCTTGGCATAGTGGACGGTTCCTGCTTTTGCGCTGATAGTCGGGGCAGGCTGTACTTTCAGCGTTTCATCTACGATAGTTGCCAGATCGTTCCAATCCTCGGGGGGGGCAAAAAACAGTCCGGCAGCCCCTTCGTGTATCTGGCCGAGCATTTGCGCCAGATCGTTGTCCGGGTAGGCGCGAATGGTATTGGCCAAGGGAGGGATTATCTGGATGGGTGCCAATAAACTGGTATCCCCCACGAGAGGCCCGTAGCGATCTTTCCAGATCCCGGCGGGGTCCAGTACGTTTACCGCACCGTTCCATGGGGAGACTGGGGGATAGACGAAAAACTCGACACTGTTTTCGGCGATACGTTTCATGTCTTTGAGAACGCGTACGACAAATTTGTGTACGCCTGGAGAACCGGAGGCCGCAATCGATCCTTCCCAAAGTAATTTTCCGTTCTTGGGGATTTTGATGTTGCGTTTCTTTTTCCAGAGTACCTGATTGGTAGGGCCGACGACTTGAAGGGAGAGTTCGGCTCGACCTTCGATTTTGTTTTCGTTAGCCAGATTGACGGTGACTTGCGTGGATTGACGGGGGATCAGATTGTGCTGCTGCAATTGGATAAGCGGCCTGAGCGGCTGGTTAATACTTTTTAGCGTATTGGCGAGAGGTTTTGTTTCGTATTTCAGATTCAGCAGCCCCATGCTGTCGGTGGATGATTCGTCTTTTAATCGACAAAAACTATAGCCCGCGATTTTCGGATTGTTTCGCAGGGCATCCATTTGAGTTTCGACGGTATTGGCCTGGAATGTCAGACATTCTTTGGACAGTGCTGCGGGATCGGTAAACGTACTGGATAGATCACGATCTTTCCATTCCTGAGCWAGAATATCCTTCTTGTTTTGCTTGGATATTACGGGTTGCACAGGTAGGCTGCCGTAACCGCATTCGGTGGCCCAGCTAGGTTGGTCAGGTTCTCCCAGATGGGACAGGTAGAGTTGAGTGTAGGTGTCCATTGGGGCACATTGAAAGGTGTGGAACGTATTTAGGGGGGCAACGTCATTCCGAAACGGCTTGATGTGATGCGGCCCGGAGTCATCGGTAAAGAAAATAATCCTGCCAGGGTCGTGCTGTTGTAAATCGATTGCCCGTTGGCGGGTTGTGATGCCCAAATTCCACACCGCGATGCTGGGATGATTCCAGCGTGAATGGATAAGGTCAATATCCCAGGAAGCGGGGAGATGCTGGATGACGAGCAGTCCCAGTTGGTCGGCTTCATCATACGCCGCGTCGGGAAAGATGGACGCGAAATCTACAGCATTGAAACCCATATCCCGGGCAAAAGTCAGTTCTTGTTTGATGAAGGGGGCTTGCTTTTCGGGTGAGTCTTCGGCGGCTGTCTGGTGCTGCACGGCCTTGACGATGAAGGGTCTGGTGTTGAAATAAAAGCGAGTGTCCTTGATGGTCAATTCCCGCAGGCCGAAGGGGATATTTGCGGTTTTCTTGCCGTCCAGTGAACACGCCAATGTGTATAGTGTGGGATGATCGATRGACCATTCGGTGCAGTTGGGCAGGTCCAGTTTTATTACGCCGGGCGCGCCGGTATATTCCACGTCCTGTCCTTCGACGCGTAAGGATACGGCGGTGTTTTCCGGGGCTGTGACGTGGACGGTGATGCGACATCGACGTACATCGGGTGAGACATGAATGTGGGGAGGATTCATGCGGGGACTCCTGTGGTGAAATACTCGTGCATCGAAGGTTGAGCACTCCACGCGGCTGGGAAACATCCAGYCTTCGGGGTTTTGTTTTTGATATGACAATACACAGTATTCAATTGATTGTTCCCTGCTGAGCGAGAGGGCTACTTTTTCATTAGTATACCTGATTAGGAATTCGTAAATATACGCATTTCTCGGGGTCAGTACATCATGGCGGCCACGGCGATCATGATGACACCGATAAGGGTTTTGGCAAACATGCCAGCCACTTTGCCCATGGCGGCACCCATACCAACCCAGGCGGCGGTGTGGAGCTGTTTCTTGGCTTGGAGAAATTCGTATAGCGTGGCTCCAGCGAAGGAGCCGATGCATGCACCTATGATGGTGCCGACGATGGGAATAGGGATGAGGGGGGTGAAGAGGATGGCTCCCAAAATACATCCGATGATGGCCCAGAGCATGGAGCCTTTGCTTCCGCCGAATTGTGCCGCCCCTGCGCCTGCGGCACCTGCTTCGAGGATTTCGCCCAGGATAGCCAGGCCAAGGAGGATCAGAAGGGTGTAGCCGCCGAAGTGGTCGAAACCTGTGAGAGCGGCGGCAAACCCTACGGCTCCCAGGATAATCCAGTTCCCAAAGAGGCCTACCATATCCAGAAGAAGCCCAATGAGAATGGCCAGCCCAAAGGCGAACCAGCCTGTTATGGCCAGGATAGTGCTTATCACGTTTACCCCTTCGCGTTACGTTTTTTGGTCACGGGTTTCTTTTTDGCAGAGGTCTTCTTTTTTGGACTGGTTTTGGGACGGGTAGGTTTTTTYGCWRMTTTTTTCTTRGCWGSKKTNNNCTTTTTYTTAGCAGCTTTCTTTTTAGGTTTCGCTTTGACTTTCTTTTTCGACAGGGCAGGTTTAGTTGTCGTATCGCCGCTCAGGCCAGAGATAACGCTCGCCGCATCTTCCAGGGCGTTGCCCCACAGGGCTTGTCCGCTTCGGGTATTTTTCTTTGCGGATTTCTTTTTTGAAGGGGCAGTCTTGCGGAGTATTTTAGGTTTTGAGGATGCTTTTTTCGGGGTTGGCTGATCGAGTAAAGCAATGGCGGCTTGGGACTGTTCCAGTGCCTGTTGACGCGATTCGGCGTTGATATGGTAGGGCGTGTGGAGTTGGAACCACTCCAGTATGGGTTGAAATACTTCTCTTTGTCCTCGGGGAGAAAACACGAGATCTACGTGGTTGTAATTTTCGCTATGCCCGTTGGCGCGAGACAGGATGAGGAGCTGCTTGTCATCGGTGGGCAGGTGATCGTGAAATTTTTCCAGATTGCGGGGCGGCGCCAGAGAGTCTGAGGCACCGCCGATAGTCAGGAGGGGCGTGGTGAGTGTTCGCAATCCGGTGAGAACGTCGATGCGATCTTTACCGAGTATCCATGTATCCGTTTGGGACCATTGCGTGAATTGGGTGAGGATGGGTGGTGGCGGCATCTCCAGGAGATTGTAGAATTTCACGCCGGGTTTCATGTTTTCCCAGTTGATAGGGGCGAAGGAATTGCTGATACGCACTAKGGGGATGAGGGGAGTGGTGAGGCGAAGGAGCAGGGCGGCTAGTTGCGGGAATCGGCTAATCCCGGCGAGACCGAGGGGGTGATCGCTGAGGCGCACGCCTTCGAATCCGGGAGGAGTACCCAAGGTGACTCCGCTGGCGATGGCATCTCTGCCGTGGGTCAACTCGTAGGCGTAGAGGAGCATGCCGCCCATGGAATGACCGACCCAGTGGAGTCGTTCGCTGTCGGAGGTCTTCAAGATATGGGMRATRGCTGTGGGRAGATCGTGTTGAACGTAGTCTTCGAAGCTGACCTGATGKWGRTTKYKGTTYGCWGGCGGTGTKGARCTYCGGCTRCCGCGCAGTTCGATGGCCCAGCAGTCGTAKCCRGCGTTTACCAGATAATCCACCATGGATTTCCCCATGGGATAGACATAGTTATATCGGTTTCCGGACAGGCCGTGGCAGAGCAGTACGGGTTCGCCGGGGGCATCGCCGCAATAACGGTATAACGTAATGTACCACCCGTCGGGCGTGCGGATGGTGTGGATTTCCCGTGCGGTTTCTTTTTCCCGGTAGAATCGTTTCAAGCCAAACCACAAGGCTTGTAGGAGCAGGGCGATGATAATGATTGGAAAAATGATACTCATGTGTTACTCCTGAACTTTGGATGCACCGTTACCTGGTGCGTTGCTCTCAAGAAAGAAATCCGTTATTCGGCTTGCAAGTTTCATGCTGACTCCTGACACGGCTGCCAGTTCATCTGGGGTAGCAGCCTTGACCTTGGTTACAGAACCCATTTCCTTGAGGAGCCGTTTTGATAGTGCGGGACCCACACCGGGGATTTCGGTGAGGGTAGTGCTGAGGATGCCTTTGGATCGGCGTTTGCGATGGAATGTGATGGCGAAGCGATGGGCTTCGTCGCGGATGCGTGCCATGAGCAACACCACGGAGGAGTTCTGCTGGAGGATGATGGGGTTGGATCGTCCGGGTATGAAGAAGCGTTCCGGGGAATGGCCTCCTTCTTCCTGGGTGCGTGATTTGGCGATGCCCACGGCGGGCAGGTCCTCGATACCCAGGTCTTTCAGAACTGCGGTGGCTACGTTTAACTGGCCTTTACCGCCATCAACGAGCACCATATCAGGCAGATCGCCTTCTTCGATGGCGCGTTTGTATCGACGGAGGAGCAATTCACGCATGGAACCAAAATCGTCTTGCCCTACGATGGTTTTCATGCTGTACTTGCGATAACGCTGTTTGTTTGCCACGCCGCCTTCAAAAACCACCATGGAGCCTACGGTTTTGTCGCCTTGATGAGTGGAAATGTCGAAACATTCGATGCGATTGGGGGTGACGGGGAGTTTCAGTTTTTCCTGCACCTGTTCTAAGAGATCGGACTGTGCTTGCTGAGCCAGTTGTTTCTCGTCAAAACTTTTCCGGGCGTTTCGGGCRGCCAGATCCACCAAGGCTTTTTTGTCGCCGCGTTGCGGATAGTGGACGGTGACTTTCGAGCCATGCTGTTCGGAAAGAATCTCGCCTAGCACGTCGCCTTCTTCCAGGGGTATCGGCAACAGGACTTCTTTGGGGATGACGGGGGCATCGGAATAGTATTGAAGGAGGAACGAGGCCATGGCTTCTTCCAGCGGGGTCTCCAGTTTTTTGAACGAGAACGAGCGCCCGCCCAGCATTTTTCCTCCGCGATAAAACAGTACCTGGATTTCCAGGAAACGCTCCTGCTGATAAATTCCAAAAACGTCCCGTTCTTCTGCGCCCGGCACGGCGACGGCGCGTTGTTTCTCCAGCGTTTTATTCAGGGCATAGAGACGGTCGCGCAGTTCGGCGGCTTCTTCGAATTTCAGGTCTTCGGCCTGCGTCTGTATCTGTGCCTTGAGAAGCTTCTCCAACTCRTTGCTTCGTCCCGATAGCACGAGTACAGCCTGACTCACTACATCGTGATATTGCTCCTTGGTTACTTTTTCCACGCACGGCGCGTTGCATCGTTTCATCTGATAGTAGATGCAGGGACGGGAGCGATTTTTCAGCACATGATCTGAGCAGGTGCGCAGGGGGAAGAGACGTTGGATTTCTCGCACCGTGTCCCGCACCGCCTGAGCGCTGGAGTAGGGACCGTAGTATTGGGCGCCGTCTTTTCGATGTTTCCGGACGACGGTGATGCGGGGGAAGTCTTCCTTCATGTTGACCCGCAGGCTTACATAGGTCTTGTCGTCCTTGAGCTGTACATTGTAGCGGGGTTTGAACTGTTTGATGAGGCTGTTTTCCAGTAGGAAGGCCTCTTTTTCGGTGTGGGTAATGAGGAAATCGATGTGGGCCACGCGCTTCATGAGGAACTGGACACTGTAGCGACTGTCCTGATCGTTGATGTAGGTACGGATGCGGGCGCGGAGGTTTTTGGCCTTGCCCACATAGATAACCTTGTCCTTCGCGTMCCGCATGATGTAGCAGCCCGGGTCCGTGGTGACCTGTTTCGTGTCATACGTAGACGCGAAATCCCCGTCATGCTGGATGAGCAGTCGGGATTCGGGCGCGGTTTGGGGTTCGGCGGTCATGAAGGCATCATACCAAAGGGGGGCAGGTGCGTGAAATGGTGAATGGAGGGGTGGAGATAGGTTCTACTGGTTGCTCACTATGCTAAGTGATAGGGCACTACTCCCTCGATTTGCGAATTGGAAGTTGAGGATGCTTTAATGATTTACAAATATAATAGTAATGCTTGTTAATGAGGTATGAATTCAGCCATTTACGTATGGGGAAAAATGTGAAATTGCAGACCAATTTAAAAGGGCGTCTTCGCAACACGACCTTACCCAAAAATCGTGCGTTATTCCCGCTATTTGAAGCTGTAATTAATTCAATTCAATCTATTGAAGATTCGAGCGCGGATATGTCGGGTCAAATAACTATTGAAGTAATTAGGGAAGCCCAACAGACAAGAATACAAACAGAAAAAATACTAGAGGCAGAGACCCACTGGAAAACATAATAGGTTTCAAAATTACAGATAATGGTGTCGGGTTTACTGAGAGTAATTTCGATTCCTTTAAGACTCTCGATAGTGAATTCAAAATCAAAAAAGGTTGCAGAGGAGTCGGTCGTTTGCTCTGGCTGAAAGCTTTCGATTCGGTTTTGATCGATAGCGTATTTTTAGCAAAGGATGATACTAAGAATAAAAGAAAATTCAAATTTAGTGGATCTATAGGGATTGATGGTGAATCCTGTAATGTCATTACTGACGACATTCCTCGTTCTACGACGGTTCACCTGAATGGCTTCAAGAGCGATTATAGAAATCGCTCACCAAAAACCGTAGACGCAATCGCGAAGGCAATCTGCGAGCATTGTTTATGGTATTGCATTAGAGAGGGCGGTCTTCCGAATACCACGGTAAAAGATCGAGATGAATCTGTATCTCTTGAAAGTATCTACGAAAAAATGATGCGATCCTCAACGGAAAGTGATTCGGCACAGATTAAAGGAATAAATCTGGATCTGATTCATGTCAGATTACGTTCGGTATCATCCTCGCACTCAATCGAATTTTGTGCGAATAATAGGTTAGTTGAAAATAAATCAATTTCAGAAACTGGAATTAAAATCAACCTAAATGAAAAAAGTAACAATTCCATTGACAATTTTCAGTTTAATGCTTTTGTCCGCTTGCTCAACAAAGCTGGCTAACATTGAAAACAAATCGCCTGAACAAATCGCAATTACTTACACAATAATAAAAGATGTTGCATACGGTTCGGATTCCGAACAAAAAATGGACATTTACCTTTCGAAAGATGCAAAATATTTTGGCAAGCATAATTACACGATTGTATTCCTACACGGTGGAGGATATTATTTAAGCGATAAAAGTGAAGAAGAAAAGTACATTGAACCATATCTCAAAAAAGGTCTAAACGTTGTCAATCTAAATTACCGACTGAAAAGAGGGGTTTCTGTTGCAACAAGCGACTTGACAAATGCATTAAACTTTCTCAAAACCAATAACATTTGGTCCCAAAGGTGCTATCCAATTTGCGGAAAATGCTTCTTGTATATATTT
>NVWG01000134.1 GCA_002746185.1 Candidatus Hydrogenedentota bacterium | reverse complement strand
CGCCCATGCAAGTCAATTAAATCACAGGCGGAACGCCTATGTTCACTATTCCGAATGTACGTACTCATCCGCAACCAATCGACTTTTTCAACAGCCCCAAGATGCCCATGACCCGAAAAACTCTCGCCAACACTTTGAAAGATTCTAGCTAATCGGAAGAGGCGATTTGCTTCGTAAAAGTTATTTTGGCTTACGGGCAATCATGAGGAACGTCGATTTAAACGGCAGGATGTTATGGTTCAAAATGAGATATTGAACCAGGCGGGATCGTTTGGGGCGATACTCCCCACCGCTTCTGTAGCGCAACACTTCAAAACCGAACTGCTCTTCCAGAATTTTTTTCATTACGTTTGGGGAGTAATAAAATAAATGATGAAACGTGTCGTAGTGGCGACCCCGTCGTTTTTTCAGACCCAGGCGACCAATGGCGGTCTTGAAAATACTGGAGGACGACATAATATTTGGCGTGGAAAGNAAANTAGATRCCGCCKGGYTTYAAWATAGCGTGTACCTTCTCTATATAACTTCGCGGATCTTTGGGATGTTCGATAACATGCTGCATGAACACACRWTCSWAMTSSWTWTCRKKTWMAKCSWKKCSMRMRWARWCWMSKSTGWRWMCMKYRAWAYCCAGACGTTCAGCCACTTCCGCTGAGGAATCAGAATCCACTTCCTGACCTTCTACATGCCAGCCGCGTTTTCGAGCTACTTCCAGTTCTCCGCCATCGCCGCACCCCACACCCAGCAAGTTGCCGGGAGGTTGGTATTGCTCCACCATTTCATAATATTTATTGTAGTAGACTGATCGCCTTTGGATATCGAGGCGTTCCGTGTCGATACCTTTCTCAAGCAGATGTTCGTAATAGTGTGCGTAGAATTTGGCTAAGTCATCGTCCGTATACACAGGATTGAGAAACTTCACGCCGCATTGGGGACACAGACTGATGGTATTGCCCARATAATCCCGATCATAGGAGCGAATATCCGTGCTGTCGCAAAAAACGCAGGAGGTGAGTTCAGGGTCGTATTGACGTTTTTCCGATTCCAATGATGAGCCTCAAGGTAGTATATGGGGTCAAACGGGACTCAKTATACTCACCATTACTCCCAATAACACGCCGAATCAGCCCTATTGCAGAAAGACTCGCATTTTCTATCGGGATAACGTATTATTTTTGACCCTGTGGTTTGTGGAAGAGTAGAGGGCTTATGCCGAAAATAAAACGTGCCATACTCAGCTGTTATGACAAGACCGGACTGGTGGAGTTAGCATCCTCCCTGAAGGATCTGAACGTGGAGATAATCACCACGGAAGGGACTCACCAGACTCTTGTGGATGCGGGTATCGAGACGCAGGAGCTGGCGGAATTCACCGGGGTACGTGAGATGCTTAACGGTCGGGTTAAATCGCTGCACCCAAAAGTGCATGCCGGCATGCTGGGCATTCGCGATAATAAACTCCACGCGGAAGAGATGCAGACTTACGAGTATAAGTGGATCGACTTGGTGGTGGTGAATCTGCACCCTATCGCTGAGCTTGTGGCGCATCCTAACCTGACCCCGGAAGAAGTGGTGGAGCAAGTGGATATAGGCGGCATCGCCATGATTCGTTCTGCGGCCAARAATTTTCGCTATGTTACGGTTGCTGTGGATCCATCGCATTACGGTTCGATTGTCCATGCCATGCATGCCCACGAAGGCACGGTGCCGTTTACCACCCGTTTCAAACTTGCCAAAGAAGCCTTCGCCGCTACAGCACAGTACGATGATGTGCTGGCCCAGTATCTGGAACGCAGCGAGCCCCCGGAGGAGTAACCTGCGTGAAAATTCTTATCATCGGCTCGGGGGGACGCGAACATGCGTTAGCTTGGAAAATTACCCAGAGTCCTCTTGTATCCAAAATTTATTGCGCACCCGGCAATCCCGGCATGGCGGCGTTGGGCGAGTGTTTCGATCTTTCGGTGAATGATATTCCTGGCGTAGTCGCCTTCGCTAAAGACAATGACATTGCCCTCACCGTAGTTGGCCCGGAAGATCCCCTTGCCAACGGTATGGTGGATGCGTTGACAGAAGCGGGATTAAAAGCCTTTGGTCCTACGAAGGCCGCGGCTCAATTAGAAGCAAGCAAAGGTTTCGCTAAAGATTTCATGGCGCGTCACGGTATCCCCACTGCCGCGTATGGCGAATTTTCCGACGCGGAATCTGCCATCGCTTATGTACGTGAGCAGGGCGCTCCTATTGTGGTAAAGGCAGACGGCTTGGCAGCGGGAAAAGGCGTAACGGTGGCGCAAACTGTTGCAGAAGCCGAAGCGGCCATACAGGAAATTATGGTGGAGCAGGTGTTTGGCGATGCAGGTGCCAAGCTAATTGTGGAAGCCTTTCTGGAAGGGGAGGAAGCCTCTATTTTTGCCCTTAGCGACGGGGAAAATTATCGTATTTTAGCCTCCAGTCAGGATCATAAGGCTGCGTATGACGGAGATACCGGACCGAATACAGGCGGCATGGGAGCGTATTCGCCTGCCCCAGTAGTGACCGACGAAATAATGGCGCAAATAGAGGAGCAGGTGATCCGTCCCTGCATCGAAGGCATGGCGAAAGACGGCGCACCCTATACGGGCGTTCTTTATGCAGGGCTTATGATTGGCCCGGCGGGTTGCCGCGTGGTGGAGTTCAATTGCCGTTTCGGAGACCCGGAAACGCAAGTGGTTCTGCCTCGCATGAAATCCGATTTGGTACCTTTACTGCTTTCCTGCAGCGACGGCACGTTGGACGCGCAGGATATCGAATGGAATGATGGTGCATGTGTCGCCGTAGTCATGGCTTCCGGCGGATATCCGAAAGCCTACGAAAAGGGCATTCCCATCACGGGCATTGTTGATGCTGAATCCGATGACTGCATTGTGGTATTCCATGC
Organism: Candidatus Hydrogenedentota bacterium; assembly: GCA_002746185.1. GTDB lineage: Bacteria > Hydrogenedentota > Hydrogenedentia > Hydrogenedentales. The sequence goes on along the minus strand of NVWG01000134.1, from coordinate 10,774 downwards.
CGGAACGAAACAGGACGGCGACCAGATATTGACCAACGGCGGTCGCGTACTGAATGTTACCGGATTTGCCGATTCCATTCAGGGCAGCATCGACAAGGCTTACGAAGGCGTTGAGAAAATCTCGTTTAACGGCGCACACTACCGAACCGATATCGGCCAAAAAGCGTTTCACCACTTGACCTGATCGTTTCCAAGACAGGACCGGCACATGAAGGCCATCAAGCATATCGTGTATGAATCCCTGCTGGTGCCACTGCTGTTGGTGCTGATAGCAACCCTGCTGCTGGTGAGTCCTCTGGGGGAATTCCCTCTTAATGATGATTGGGTTTACGCCAAGGCCGTGCAGGATGTTTTGGAAACAGGGGAATATCACGGCCATCCTTACTCCGACGCTCTGTTTGTTGCACAGGCCTATTGGGGCGCGGCCTTCTGCAAAATATTCGGCTTCAGCTTTACTACCCTGCGGTTCTCTACACTGGTTGCGGCACTAATCGCAGCRTGGGCGGCGGCGGCAKCGGCGCGGGAACTGGGSKTGTCCCGCAACACGTCTCTATTGGCAGGTGTGYTRTTYTTGGGCAAYCCTATTATCCTYAATCTGTCCTACACATTTATGACCGATGTACCGTTCATGGCGCTGGCWAATCTWTCKCTRYTATGCTTCATTAAATCTATTCGCAACATTTCCCTCCGGTATATCCTGCTGGGAAGCGCATTTGCAGCACTGGCCTATTTGATTCGACAATTCGCCGTATTGCTGCCAGCTACGTTTATCATGGCTTATATTCTGCTGGTTCTGCGAAGGAGGGTTCCGATTCGCTGGCTCGTCATACCTGCCATGATTCTACCCTGGGGTTTGGCCTATTGGTTCACCACAACTCTACCCGCTACGGGAGAAGGGCTGGGTATGGCCTGGAATTGGCATGATTTGGGTTGGAATCTCCGCGTTCGTACGTGGAATGGATTTCGCCATTTTTTCATGGAGACCTCCTACCTGGCCTGGTTTCTTCTGCCCATTTCGGGACTCATCGTCTATGAACGATTCACACATCGAGGTCGGGGTACGGGAAAAATGTGGCTTCGTTTCGTCGTACTGATTTTGATGGCTGCGTGGGCGTTGGACTGGCACGAAGGACGACACATGCCGTATATCGGTAACATGTTGTTCGATTTAGGCGTGGGCCCCATGCTCCTCCGGGGCATCGTGGTGGGGTATAAAATCGAAGCACCGATGCAGATCGGATCGCTGTGGTGGGGGATTACCGTATTGGGATTGCTGGGTGCTGCAGCGTTAGTTTTAAAGACGCTCACCAGCGGGTACAGCGTATTCAAAACAACGCGCCATCCTCTATCCAAAATCGGGATTCAGGAACATCAACAACTTTTCGTATATCTCATGGCTATAGCCAGCGTACTGGTACTCTTCAACCCTGGACTGCCTGCGTTATACGACCGCTACTTCGTCATGGCTGTCACGCCATGGTGTATCTTGGGACTACGTGGAATTGCATGGGAGAAAAAGGGACGTGTTGCTGTTGCGTGGTTTGGGGCGGTATGTGTGTACGTGTTCAGTTTGGTGTGTCTACAAGACTACATGGCCTGGAACACAACGCGCTGGGAAGCACTGAGCGTTTTGGAAAAGAAATACGAAATTGCTCCTGAGGAGATCGACGGGGGATACGAGTTCAACGGCTTGTATACCAGTGATTATTATTTCAAGGACAAAACTTCATCCAATCGACGCGTATACGGTCCCAAAGGATGGTGGGTCATCGAGGATACTTATGCTGTTTCGTTTGTAGAGCGCAAGAACTTCGAAGTTTTAGAGACTCTTTATTATCATTCGTGGCTGGGCTGGGCAACCCGACCTATTTATATTCTGCATCGAACGGCGGACGACGAAGAGCCGTGGCTCAACTGAGTTAATTGTCTAAACAAGTAATAGGCGGTTGAGATAATATGCATACTCCGCTTTTAGTATGGACATAACTGGAGAATAATCATGAATATAGATCGATTTCAGGAATCTGACCGGGATTCCTGTGCGCGAATTTGGAAAGAAACAGGCTGGATTGATCCGGAGAACGAGCATCAACGTGAAGGATTCAACGCGCTCACCGATGCAGGCCGGGCTTGGGTATCCCGCATAAATGGAGAAGCCGAATGCATGGTGCTTAGTGCATCGGGTACGTTGCGTTATCAGACTGAGGAATTGCCGTTCTCCGGCATAATGGGTGTGACCACCAGCCACGTTGCTCGCAAACAAGGACTGGCGGGACGGCTTACCGCTCACGCCATTGCTCATGATGTGACAGAACACGGCGCACGGGTAAGCGGCCTGGGGATRTTCGAGCAGGGTTTTTATGACAAGTTGGGATTCGGCTCCGGACATTACGACGACTTCATCAGTTTCGATCCGCAAGCCCTTACGGTACCCTATGCCAAACGCCCGCCTGTGCGCCTKGCTTCCGAAGATTTCGAGGAGATGCACGCCAGTCGATTGGGTGGTGTCCGTGAACATGGCTACGTGCGCTTTGACAGCCCTTTGGTTACCAAGTCCGATCAGTGTACTACCAAAAAAGGGTTTGGTTTGGGGTTTCGTGATGGTTCGAATGGTGAACTTACTCATCACATCTGGTTCATGGTCATGGGCGGAGAGAATGGTCCCTATAAAGCGACCTGGATGAGTTATCAAAACAGGGAGCAATTTATTGAGTTGATGGGGCTTATGCGAAACCTGGGCGACCAGGTGCGGTTAATTTCCATGATTGAACCACCTTCAATCCAGCTTCAGGATTTGCTTTCTTCGCCGTTGCARACACGCATGACTACGGCCGGGTCAAAATTTGCCAGCAAGAGTCTCTCGACGGCCTGGTGGCAGGACCGCATTAACGATTTGCCTGCATGCCTTTTACAAACGCACCTTCAATGCGAAACCTTCCAATTCAACTTGACTCTAACCGACCCCATCTCGGCATACTTGGACGACACCGCGACCTGGCAAGGCACGGGAGGCGAATACATCGTAACGCTGGGCGAGGAATCCAGTGCTGTTCGGGGCAATGATGCGTCACTGCCCACCCTCACCTCCACGGTAAACGCGTTTACCCGTATGTGGAAAGGCAGTCGCCCAGCCACAGGACTGTCCTACACGGCATCGCTGTCCGCCGCACCGGAACTGCTTACCCAATTGGACATCGCCTTTCGTCTACCCAAACCGGGAAAAGACTGGGAATACTGATCTGTTGCTTCCCCCGTTACATCCGGCTAGAATCGAACGAATAGATTGATGGGGGATAATATGGTTCAGGTTCTGTTCGTGTGCATGGGAAACATTTGTCGAAGTCCAACGGCGGAAGGTGTGTTTCGGGATCTACTGGCGGAAAAGAACCTCACGGATCGAATCATAATCGATTCAGCGGGAACCTTGGACTACCATACAGGAGAGCCGCCGGATCCCCGCGCTCAAGCCACTGCTAAAAAGCACGGAGTCGATATATCCGGCATCCGTGCGCGACAAGTGGCCTCTTCAGACTTTGAGCAGTTCCATTATGTGTTAGCCATGGACCACGATAACATGGTTAATCTGCAAAACATCGCTCCACCGAATTGTTTGGACAGACTCCACCTGTTCTGTAATTTCGCCCATAATCACAATACTCAGGAGGTGCCCGATCCTTATTATGGCGGCCCGCAGGGTTTCGACAATGTATTTCGCCTTATTCAGGATGCGTCTGATGGTTTGCTGAATCACATTAAGAGTAAAGACTTTTAAGCGGGATGAGAGACTCGCTCAAAACGAAGTTGGCCGATCTTGCTGGAGAAGTCCCTAAACGTATTCGACCTCTCAGCGGAGGGTCGGTGGGAGAGGTATATCGCGCTGACTTTCACGAGAGATTTCCCTGGGTGGTAAAAGTCCATGGCGGACCCGAGCCGAATCTTGATGTGGAAGGATACATGCTGACGTATCTGAAAGATCACTCATCACTGCCGATACCGCAGGTATACCATTCTGCTCCGGATCTATTGGTTATGGAGTATATATCTGGAGAGAGTGCTTTTTCACATAACGCGGAAGTCCATGCGGCGCAATTACTGTCGGCACTCCACGAAATTTCCGCTCCGAAATTTGGATTGGAACGAGACACACTAATCGGTTCCCTCCATCAGCCCAATCCCCTCACCGATAGTTGGCTAACATTCTTTGGAGAGCATCGCTTGTTGTACATGGCACATCAGGCCATGCAGGAAAAACGCATGGGATTGGATACGTTTGCCCGATTGGAAAAATTTGTTTCACATCTGGATCGGTGGATACGGGAGCCGGAACACCCATCGCTTCTTCACGGCGATGTATGGACCACCAACGTGCTGGCAGAGGATAATAAAATTTCTGGTTTTCTGGATCCAGCGATTTATTACGGTCATCCGGAAATCGAACTGGCGTTTATTTCATTATTTAATACATTTGGAGATTCATTCTTCGAGACATATAACCAGATTAGGCCTATTGATGATGGATTCTTCGAAGAACGGCAGGATATTTATAACCTGTATCCGCTGCTGGTTCATGTGCGGCTTTTTGGCGGCGGGTATTTGAGAACGGTGGAGAGTACGTTGAGTCGATTTGGGTATTGAGCCGGGBTATTTCKGSWGDDSKTGTTSBDGKWSGRGHTSGDKKAKGWGKYKGMSBWGSMSRYSDCGWASKMSKTYWKCMWGRRYRKCCSSGYSYMGYYSRSSWTCTTCCAGTTGTTCGGCCCGGGTGGCATGGGGCAGAAATTGATCTGGGATGCCAATACGTCGGATTTGAACATCAGCCAGTCGGCCTTGTGTTTCGAAATACTCCAGTACGGCGGAACCGAATCCCCCTTGCAGGGTATTTTCTTCTACGGTAATAATGGGGAGGGTGCTCAGCTTATCCATCAATTCAGCATCGAGAGGTTTCACATGGCGCGCATCGGCTACCCCGATGGATAACCCGGCATCTTCCAGTGCTTCGGCGACTTGCAGGCATGTAGCCGCAATGGGACCCACGCTGAGGAACCAGGCATCGGTTCCTTCTCGGATGATCTCGCCTTTGGTGATATCCCGATTACGTACATCGCCGATGGTAGGCCCTTTGGTTCGGGCATACCGAATCGCAACAGAGTGATTCTGTTTTAAAGCCCAGTGCAAAGACATGCGCAGGTCTTCGTTATCCCGTGGCGCCAGAATGGATAAATTCGGTACAGCTCGCAGGAAGGATAGGTCGAACGCGCCTTGCTGGGTTGGACTGTCCTCGCCTACTAATCCAGCCCGGTCGATGGCAAAGACCACGGGTAGATTCTGGAGACACACGTCGTGTATCAGCTGATCGTATCCGCGCTGGAGAAAGGTGGAGTAGATGGCTGCTACGGGTTTGAGACCTTGTGTAGCCATCCCGGCGGCAAAGGTCACGGCATGCTGTTCGCAGATTCCCACATCGTAGAAACGGTCGGGGAATTGTTTTTCAAATTTAGAGAGTCCGGTACCTGTGGGCATTGCCGCTGTAATCGCCACGATATCCTCGTCATGCTTGGCGGCTTCAATGAGGGCGCTTGCAAAGGCATCTGTAAATGATAATGCTTCCTCCGACTTTTGCCCGTTGCTTTTTCCATGCTGCGTACCCGTCTCAATATCATACGGACCGACCCCATGATAGGTCATGGGATCTTCTTCGGCGTAGGGATAACCTTTTCCCTTCCGGGTTACACAATGGAAGAGGATCGGTTTATCGAACTCTTTCAGGTTAGTAAAGCAATCAACCAGCGTGTGGATGTCGTTGCCGTCAATAGGACCGATATATCGAAAACCCAGCTCCTCAAAAAAGACGCCGGGCATGAGCATACCCTTAATTTGATGCTCAACACGTCGGGCTTTCTCGAACAGGYTCTTGCCCATGGTGTGTTCCATAATCGATTTAATATCGCCTTTGGCCCGGTTATACAAGCCGCCTGTCAAAAGGCGAGAGAAATATGTGGAGAGCGCGCCTACATTCTTGGATATGGACATCTCGTTGTCATTCAATACCACCAGCAGGTTTTTCCGAAGATGCCCGGCGTTACTCAATGCTTCAAATGCCATACCGCCCGTCATGGCACCGTCCCCGATTACTGCCACGGCGCGTCTGTCTGTATCGCCTTTTTGTTCGGCGGCTACCAGCATACCCAGTGCTGCGGAGATAGAGGTGGRACTGTGCCCCGTACCGAACGCATCATAGGGACTCTCGGAACGACTGGGATACCCGCTCAATCCGCCTTTACGACGCAGGGTGTGATATTGATCAAAGCGTCCGGTGAGAATTTTATGGGCATGGGCTTGATGTCCCACATCCCATATCAAAAAATCCTTGGAAAAATCGTAAACATGATGCATCGCCACGGACATTTCCACTGCGCCTAGAGGTGACGCAAGATGACCGCCATTTTTAGATGCTACTTCGATGATGACCTGCCGCACGTCTTCTGCGACCGATTCTAATTCCTCAATCGATAAGTCTTTCAAATCCCCATGGCCATGAATTTGCGCCAATCGCGGGTATTTATCTGACAAAGATGGATCCATGCTGGAGTCTGATGTTGACATATTAGATGTGGTCTACCTTTCCTTCCCCAAGTATAAAGGTGTACGTCATTATACACATGTAGTACCTGTGTTTCGAGAAAATGATTGTCTTAAATCCTAATAAACCCTCTATCTTGAAGTAGATAGAGCGCATAAAGGTTGCTTCCAGATACTCTGGAACGGTATAAATGCACCCGTGGCAACAAAATTGAGAATGAAGCCGCCAGGAAATCCATTGAATGCCCCATCGCGAAGAAAATAAGCCCTGGAAAAAATTGGAGAGCCTTCTGGTACTGGGAGAAGGGAAGGCGCTGCACGATTTTCTGGACACCATGAACTCCGCCGAGATAGCCCGCGCTATCTCTCGCCTTGGTGATGAAGAGCAGGCAAATTTGCTGACCTTGCTGGAGCCGGAAGATGCTGCCGACCTCATCGAGGAACTTTCCGAAACCCAGGGTGCCGATTTAATTGAAGATTTAGATTCGGAACACGCCGCTGCCATTGTGGATGAAATGGAAAGCGATCACCGGGTGGATGTGCTGGGTGAAATGGACAAGGACGACGCTGAAGCGATCATCCAGGAGATGAATCCGGAAGAAGCCGAAGAAGTACGGAAATTGTTGGAGCATGATCCCGATACGGCTGGCGGTGTGATGATCACGGAGTTTGTAGTCTATTCTCAAGCGCTAACCGTTGGCGATGTACTCGATGATTTACGAACCAATGCCGAGGCGTATTCTGACTATGGTGTGCAATATGCCTATGTGAGTTCCATGAAGAATACCCTCATCGGTGTTTTGCGATTACGAGATCTTGTGCTGAGCAGCAACGATGTACCCATCCAGCAGGTCATGATTGTGAACCCGGTGAGTGTACTGACCGACACCTCACTGGAGGAATTGGAACAGACCTTTGATCGCTTCAACTTTTCAGGACTGCCTGTTATCGCTCCGGAAGGAAACATTGTGGGCGTGGTGCAGCGTGCTGATACGGAAGAAGCGTTATCCAACCGCGCCGAAAAGACGTTCATGCGTTTCAGCGGTATCATCGGCGGTGACGAGATACGTACGGAGCCTGTTTTCGTACGCTCAACGCAACGCCTATGGTGGCTCGCGGCCAATCTGGTGCTGAGCCTTATGGCCGCCTCTGTGATCATCTATTTTCAGGATACGGTGGAAAAAAATATTGCGCTGGCAGCATTGATCCCCGTATTGGCTAACCTTAGCGGCTGTTCGGGAAATCAGGCTATAGCGGTGTCCATTCGCGAAATGACCCTGGGGCTGATTACCCATGAGGACGTAGCCCGCGTAGTGCGCATGGAGTTGGTAGTAGGTATATTCAACGGCTTGATACTGGGCATTTTGCTGGGTGGGTTCATATTGATCTGGAAAGGAGACATGATGCTGGGTCTGGTAGTAGGACTGGCGTTGAGTCTCAACACCGTGCTGTCCGTGGCCCTGGGAGGCGCGATACCCTTGCTGCTGCGAAAGGTGAATATCGATCCCGCCGTAGCCGCCGCACCCATCCTGACCACCGTAGTGGACATGTGCGGATTCTTTCTGATTTTGAGCCTGGCCTCGACCTTCTTACTCTAAGGAAATGACGTTCAATGGATCAGCAAATAGAGAATCAGACTATTGGAGAACTATATCTGGACTCCGCCATACATCGCTATACCACTATGAAACAGTTGGGTGACAAAACACTGGTTCAACTTTCAGTTGAAGACATGCTGTGGAGTCCCAATTCGGAATGCAATTCTATTGCCTTAACTATCAAACACCTGCGAGGCAATATGTTGTCTCGATGGACGGATACTCTCACCACCGATGGAGAAAAATCGTATCGTAATCGAGACGGCGAGTTCCTCTTTGACACCCCGCCGACGAAAGACGAAATTGTCGCACTGTGGGAAGAAGGCTGGGAGTGTCTGCTGACGGCTGTCGGATCTTTTACAGCCGATGAACTGGCCAAACCCATCATCATACGAAGTCAGGAATTGGCCTTGCTGGACGGAATAAATCGCCAAATGTTTCACGTATCCTACCATGTAGGCCAGATGGTACAGCTTGCCAAAGAACGTCTGGGAGAACGATGGCAGACGTTATCTATTGCACGAGGACAGTCCGAACAATACATCGCCAATGCCCGGGATTAAGTCGCAGGTTTGACTTTTTGGGCACTCCCTTGTTAATCTCGACCACCTAACCCATTACCAATAAACGATCTAAGACTATATAACTCCATGACAATTCAAGATGCCATAGCCCGAATTGCGGACAACGAAAATCTCACCCGCGACGATGCCGCCCAGGTCCTGAAACATATTATGACAGGCGAATGTACTCCCGCTCAGATTGGCGGTTTTCTCATCGGTCTTCGCACCAAAGGGGAGACCGTGGAGGAGATTACCGGGCTGGCAGCGACCATGCGTGAAATGGCAACGCCCATTATTACTTCACGTTACCCTATGGTGGATACGTGCGGCACCGGCGGCGATCAATCAGGCACGTTCAACATCTCCACCACAGCAGCGTTTGTAGTGGCAGGAGCAAACGTAGCCGTAGCAAAGCACGGCAACCGAAGTGCCTCGAGTCAATGCGGCAGTGCGGACGTGCTGGAAGCGTTGGGAGTGAACCTGGATAGTTCCCCGGAAAAAGTCGGTCAATGTGTTGATGAGATCGGCATAGGCTTTCTTTTCGCACGCGCATTACACGGTGCCATGAAGCATGTAGCGGTGCCCAGATCGGAATTGAAGACACGCACCGTATTCAATATTCTGGGACCATTGACCAACCCGGCAGGGGCAGATCGGCAGGTGATCGGCATTTTTGACCGATCCCGCGTAGAAGAAATCGCCAAGGTATTAGGCAATCTGGGTGCGAAACGCGCTTTTGTGGTGGCAGGTAATGATGGCCTGGACGAAATTACCTTGTGTGACGCTACCCGTGTGGCTGAACTGCGCGATGGGGATGTTCAGTTATACGAGATAACCCCCGAGGAAGTGGGGTTAGAGCGAGCGGAACTGGATACGTTAAAAGGCGGTTATGCCGAAGAAAATGCCGAAATTCTTACGTCCGTACTGAAAGGTAATCCCGGTCCTGCTACGGATATCGTCCTGTTCAACGCTGCTGCTGCCCTTCAAGCTGCCGATGTGGCATCGAACTGGAAGGACGGCGTGGATATTGCGCGACAATCAATAGTATCGGGAGCCGCTTTGGGTAAATTAAACGACCTGGTGAGAATTACACAGGACGCATCATCATGATTCTGGATGAAATCTGTGCGTATAAAGAGGAGGTTGTCCTCAAAGCTAAATCAGAGGTGCCGTTATCTGAATTAGAAGACCAGATTAAATCAGCCCGGAAACCACGCGACTTTCGCAAATCTTTGCGAACCGAAGGCATCAGTCTCATTGCCGAAGTGAAGATTGCTTCCCCCTCCAAAGGCATCATGATGGAAGATGCAGATCCGGTACGTCTGGCATCTATTTATGAACAATGCGGCGCGAATGCGGTGTCCGTATTGACCGATGAAAAATATTTCCAGGGTTCCTTGAACAACATGCGTGTAGTGGAACGATCCATAAAGCTGCCCGTACTGCGTAAAGAATTCATCATCGATCCCTATCAGATTTATGAAGCACGAGCCGCCAATGCCGACGCCATACTCCTTATCGTGCGCATCCTCACCGATGAACAATTAAGGGATTTTCGGGACCTGGCTGAATCCATGGGTATGGGTGTACTGGTGGAAACCCACGACGCGCCGGAAATTGAACGGGCCCTGGAATCGGGGGCACGCATTATCGGCATCAACAATCGCGATCTGTCCACCTTCGATGTGGATTATAAGCGTACACTGGAACTGAAAAAGAATGTGCCGGGCGGTGTGGTGTTGGTGAGTGAAAGCGGCATTAACACACGCGAACAAGTGCAAAAGCTGGAAGACGGGGGAGTGGATGCCATTCTCGTGGGAGAAGCCTTTGTGACCAGCGAGAATATTGCCGCCAAGATCCGCGAGATCATGGGCACCTCATGAAAGTAAAAATCTGCGGCATCACGAACCTGGAAGATGCCCTGGCCGCATGCGACGCCGGGGTCGATGCCCTGGGATTTAATTTTTCCGAGGAAGCGAAAAAGCGGAACCGATATATCGAACCGGATGCGGCACGAGATATTGTTAGCAAACTTCC